>NZ_QUGR01000029.1:0-42440 GCF_003479145.1 Parabacteroides sp. AF18-52 | reverse complement strand
TTCGATTCTGACATAAGTTTACCGTGGTGTTTTGTCAACTTATTTCAGGACAGGACAACGGCGAGTAATCAGTGGTTGATAACCGTCGGCCATATAGCTGATAATTATCGACCGATTGGCTCATAATCATCGACCGATCGGCTGACAATTATCAGCCGCTGATTTCATCCTTTACAAATATACAACAGAAAGAGGATAATTATTCTTCTGATCACTTGTTTTTTATCGTTTCTTACGTATTTCTCCCAAGGTTAATCAACAGCGACTATAAATGTGACAAACAGACAAATCCAAGAGACCATCTTTTTTATTAGACCTTAATTAAGAATTAATAATTCTGATTATCGCAATATATTTGTTACTTTTGCAAGTTAGAAATCTTAGGTACACCATAAGAAGTAACATGGAAAAGGAGAACAACCCTATATACGAACGTAATACGCTGGAGTTTGTAACTGTAGCGCTGGAGTTTTGTACATTTGTTGAAACAGCCGGAGAAAGAGAGCTGTTCGATTTTATGGACAAAGCTGTCAAACTATTGCCGTTACTTTATCTGAAAGCAACACTTCTACCGGAAGTAGAACCGGACGAAGATGACGAACCGGAGCTGACCGTTACGGAAGACATGTATGAATCTGTTCGTAACCGGATTGCTGAACTGCTGGGAGAGAAGGATTCCTATCTGGAAACCTTCCATCCGGATATGCAATACAGCGATACGCCTATCGCTGCATTTATCTCTGAAAACCTCGCCGATGTTTATCAGGATGTCGGGAATTTCGTTTCACTTTTCCGTCAGGGAAACGAAGAAGTCATGCTTCAGTCTATTGCCTTATGCCGTACCAATTTCCAGGAGTTCTGGGGACAGCAACTCTTAAACGCACTGAAAGCACTTCACGCTGCCCGTTACAGCGATGATGAAATTATTGAAACGAACGAGGAATGATGACACAATATACACACACAATAACAAAGGAAGAAATATCACTTCTTGAGATAGAAGAATTTTTAGGACGGATTATCGTGATCGATACAGAGAAAGACAGTGATAAAGCCGTTAGCTATTTATCCGGATTCGAGGCCGTGGGTTTCGATACGGAAACGCGCCCCAGTTTTAAAAAAGGGACACGTTATAAAATTTCGTTGATGCAGATCTCGACGGATGAGGCTTGCTTCCTTTTCCGGCTGAACCGGATCGGCATTCCGCAGTCATTGGAAGATTTTCTGGTGAATGAAAAGATACTGAAAATAGGTCTTTCCCTGCGTGATGACTTCGGCGCCATGCGGAAACGGACGGATATCAAACCGGCAAACTTCCTGGATCTGCAGAATTACGTCGGACAGTTCGGTATCGAGGATGCCAGCCTGCAAAAGATATATGCGATCCTTTTCGACAAAAAGATATCGAAAGGACAACGCCTGAGTAACTGGGAGGCAGATGTACTGACCGAACAACAGAAAAAATATGCTGCCCTCGACGCCTGGGCTTGCCTGAGAATATACAACCAATTGAATCAAGATAAATAATACAGAATGAATTATTGTAAAATCTTTCTCAAACCGAAAAAGGAAGAATCGTTACTGCGCTTCCATCCCTGGGTATTCTCCGGAGCGATCCAGAGCATTGAAGGTAACCCGGAAGAGGGCGATGTGGTAGAAGTGTACGGTGCAAACCAGCGTTTCCTGGCTATCGGCCACTATCAGATCGGTAGTATTGCCGTACGTATTTTGTCGTTCAAGCAAGCCGCGATCGATGCGGATTTCTGGACGAATCGTATCCGTATTGCTTATGATCTACGGCGTGAACTGGGACTAGCCGGTGTGGAAAACAATAATACGTATCGTCTGATTCATGGGGAAGGTGATAATCTTCCGGGACTCGTCATCGACATGTATGCCCATACTGCTGTTATGCAGGCGCATTCGGTCGGTATGCATTATGCCCGTCACAATATTGCCGAAGCTTTAAAAACGGTATTGGGAGATTCACTACAGAATATTTACTACAAATCGGAAGCAACCCTTCCTTACAAAGCGAATCTCGGAAGCGAAGACGGTTATTTGTATGGCGGAGAGGTTGAAGATATTGCCATCGAGAACGGATTGAAATTCTGTGTGGACTGGCAGAAAGGCCAAAAGACCGGATTCTTCGTCGACCAGCGTGAGAACCGTTCGTTACTGGAAAAGTATGCGAAAGGTCATTCGGTATTGAATATGTTCTGCTACACAGGCGGTTTCTCATTCTATGCGATGCGCGGCGGTGCAGAAATCGTTCATTCGGTAGACAGTTCTGCCAAAGCGATCTCGCTGACCAATAAGAATGTGGAGTTGAATTTCCCGGGCGATCCCCGTCATAAGGCTTTTGCGGAAGATGCTTTTAAATACCTGGAAAAGATGGGAAGTAATTACGACCTGATCATTCTGGACCCTCCAGCCTTTGCCAAACATAAAAATGTACTTCGCAATGCGTTGCAGGGATATCGTAAATTAAATGCGATCGCTTTCGAAAAGATCAAACCGGGAGGTATCCTGTTCACATTCTCCTGCTCGCAAGTTGTGAGTAAAGAGAATTTCCGGTTAGCGGTATTCAGTGCCGCTGCACAATCGGGACGCAGCGTCCGCATCCTGCATCAATTGACACAACCTGCCGATCACCCGGTGAATATTTACCATCCGGAAGGAGAATATCTGAAAGGACTGGTTTTATACGTAGAATAAAAAAACTGTAAGAAATAAAATAAAAAAGGGAGCCGTTTCGACTCCCTTTTTCCATGACCAAAAATCTATATTGTAACCGGCATTTTTGTCAATTATAAGATACCTTGCGCCATCATTGCTTTTGCAACCTTCATGAAGCCGGCAACGTTTGCACCCTTCACATAGTTTACAGTTCCGTCAGCCTGTGTTCCGTATTTTACACACTGTTCGTGGATAGACTTCATGATACCTTTCAGTTTTTCGTCTACTTCTTCTCTTGTCCAGCTCAGCTTCATTGCGTTCTGAGTCATTTCCAAACCTGATACAGAAACACCACCAGCGTTAGCAGCCTTACCCGGAGCGTACAGGATCTTAGCTTCCAGGAATGCATCGATCGCTTCCGGAGTAGAAGGCATGTTAGCACCTTCAGATACAGCGAAACATCCGTTTGCCAACAATGCCTTGGCATCGTCGCCATTCAATTCGTTCTGAGTGGCACTCGGCATAGCGATATCGCATTTTTCCCCCCAGGGGCGTGCACCCTGAACATATTTGCAACCATATTTTTCTGCATATTCGCGGATACGTCCACGATACAGGTTCTTCAATTCCATGATATAATCCAGTTTTTCACGGTCGATACCGTCCGGATCATAGATATAACCGTCAGAATCTGACATAGTAACCGGTTTAGCTCCCAGTTCGATCAGTTTTTCAACTGTGTACTGAGCTACGTTACCTGAACCGGAAACAGCAACCACCTTGCCTTTGATATCGATGTTACGAGTCTTCAACATTTCCAACAGGAAGTAAACATTACCGTAACCTGTTGCTTCCGGACGGATCAGCGAACCACCGAATTCAATACCTTTACCAGTGAATGTACCAGTGTTTTCGCGAGCCAGTTTTTTGTACATACCATACATATAAGCCACTTCACGTCCACCGACACCGATATCACCTGCAGGAACGTCTGTGTCCGGACCAATGTGACGCCACAATTCCATTACGAATGCCTGGCAGAAACGCATGATCTCAGCATTTGATTTACCACGCGGGCTGAAGTCGGCACCACCTTTACCACCACCCATCGGCAGTGTAGTCAATGAGTTCTTGAAAGTCTGTTCGAAAGCCAGAAACTTAAGGATAGACTGATTTACCGAAGCATGGAAACGAATACCGCCTTTGTACGGGCCAATCACGTTGTTATGCTGGATACGATAACCCATGTTTGTCTGTACTTGTCCTTTATCGTCCACCCAGGTTACACGGAATGAGAAAATACGATCAGGAATACAGAGACGCTCGATCAGGTTGCTTTTTTCAAATTCAGGATGTTCGTTATAGGCTTCTTCAATTGTGCCTAAAACTTCTGCAACTGCCTGATGATACTCGGGTTCGTTAGGAAATCTTCTTTTTAAGTTGTCTAAAACTTCATTTGCCTTCATAAGAACTGTTTATTTAGAATGTTATACCAATTTGCTATTTAACGTCCTTCATTCAAGAACGTCGCAAAGGTAAGCCATTTTTTCAAACTAGCAAATATTTGAAAGAAAAAATGATAAAAAAATATCATTTAGACATTTTAAAGGGGCAATAATAACTAAATGTCACTCATTTCTACGTTTTATGTTTTTATAGACAGGAACGAACACAATGATAGCTGATGCTACCAGGGCAAAAATCACATCAAATGTGATCTCTTCACTGTAAACAAGCAGCATGTAGGCTAAAACACCCCACAAAAGGGTGAGACATACCGCCTGACTATTTGTAATCTTTCTACGGGCCATTGGTTACATTTGTTTAGTTAGATGAGATTTGTGATCCAAAAAAGATCAATAATACCAAAAGTACAGCAATAATCACGAATAAGATGACAATTTGCTTTTCCAACGTATAATTACGTAGAAAAGGGATATGACGTGCCCAACCGGCTACAACCTGTATCTGCTCTGCTTCTTCGTCTTCCTCCGGTATATCATATCCACCGGCTTTCATAATCTCCAAAGCTTCAGGCACATCACTTTCCAGGATCTCCACACGAGCACCACCGACATCCACATAGCTGGCATATAACTGACTCGTGTATTCGTTTCGCAGATAACACTCGATCCCTTCCGATTTGAGCAACGCTATCAACGTTTGTGCCTCGGCCGGGTATTGAAACCGTGCAATCTCGACCATCTTATCCATATCATCCATGAACTTGTCTTTTTTACAAAGAAAGTAATTTTGACTTACATGAGCAAGTTTTCAGCAATACCTGTTGCCTGCCGGATCCGGTCGGCCATACCGATACCGCCTTTGATATTACCAGCCAGTATCAGACCGGGATAGCGTGTTTGTAGTTTATCGATCGTAGCAAAACGTTCACCACTGCTTAATTCATATTGAGGGATAGCATGGGCATGGCGGAAAATACGGATCATATCCGGCTGTATCCCGATCGGGAATTTCAACATCGCATGGAACTCATGTATCACCAAAGCCTTCAACTCGTCATCCGTCAAACGGGTCAGTTCCGAGCGTTTGACACCACCGATAAAGAAAGAGAAGAGCGCCCCTCCTTTCGGTGCCCGGTTATCGAAACAGGCTGCCGGAAAAAGGATTCCCAACACATCTTTCTTTTCACAGGAAGGGACCAGCCCCCCGAAAGCATTAAAATGTAAATTCCCTGTATTACGGATACCGACGCTAACTTGTACTACCGGGGCATATTGCAGGTTGCTGATCTTATCCATATCTACTGCGGGGATAAACGGTAACAGAGCCGACAATGTATAAGCACCGCAGGTCGTTACCACCGTATTGGCATGAAGGGTTTGCTCCCCTTCCGATGTTTTATAAGTAGCCTGCCAGCCATTTTCCGACGGACGGATCGTGATACCGGAAGCCGATAGCGTGATATTCGGGCGGCCGATGGTTTCTTCCATAGCCTTCACCAGATTTTCCAAACCACCGGATGCGGAAAATACCTTCTTGGTTGCCAGCCGGTCACGGTCCGTTTTAGGCAACCGGGCTTTTGCGATCGTTCCCTTGATAAATCCACCGTATTGCTGTTCCAGATTGTATAATTTAGGTAAAGCATAACGAGTAACCAGCTTCAGCGGATCGCCCGCATAGACGCCGGATAAAAACGGATCGACCGCATAATTCAGGAAAGACTTTCCTAAACGCCGGGCGGCCAGTTCTCCTACCGATTCATCCGGATTCATACCTTTGGCACGGAAGGGTTCTCCCAGGATACGGAATTTATCACTCAACGTGAATAAGGGGGTTGTCACGGCACTGAACAGGCCGGAAGGCAACGCACGGAATGAATTTCCTTTCCAGATGAGGCGGCACTTCGCCTCGTCATGGGCCGTCTCCAATTGACATGCCGGAGATAGAGCCGAAAACAATTCTGCCACTTCCGGATAAGAAACGACTCCTGTATTAGGACCGCTTTCAAAGATGAAACCATCTTCCCGGAAAGTATGTATCTGTCCTCCTACCCGGTCGTTACATTCCAGAATATGTACTTGTTTTCCTCCCCGCACGAGATGAAAAGCGGTGGTCAAACCGGTCAATCCGGCTCCGATTATCAGAATATCCGTAGTATGCTGTTTCATATCAGACTGGTTTTGAAAATGATTTATTTGAGTGAAGCATCAGTTTATCCAGCGATGCAGCCACATTACGAACAAAAAGGGCACCTTCGGAAGTCATGCGGATATGATCATCGTCATATTCGATCAGACCATCTTCGGCAAACTCCCGTATGCGATTCTCATCATAGGCCGTTGCTGCCTTTACCTCATCTACCGGACAAGACAGACGGATTGCCACTTCCTGCCAGTTCAATGTATAATTACACATCAACGTTTCGATCACTTCGCGGGTAATCTGTTCGTCACGATTCAGTGTGTATCCTTTCGTTATAGCAAACGAACCGCTCCCGATCTGTTCGATATATCGATTGATGTCTTTGCTGTTTTGTGTATAGGCGGAACTCAACTGACTTATACCCGTCACTCCGAAAGCATACACTTGTCCTGTCGCACGGCGGGTACAATAGCCCTGAAAGTTACGGTGTAACTGTCCGTTTTGCCGGGCTGTGTAGAGTTCGTCATCTTTGCGGACAAAATGATCCAGTCCGATCGTTTTATAACCGTTGCCACCTAATATTTCTTTGGCAGCTTCAAACATGCGGCTCTTTTCCTCACTGGCCGGAAGCCCGGCTTTTTCCAGGATCAACTGTTGCCGGTTGACCCAGGGGACATGGGCATAAGAGAAAGTGACCAGACGGTCGGGTTGTAAAACAGCCGCCCGGGTGATGGTTTCGGAGAAGCTTTCGGCTGTCTGGAAAGGCAGTCCGTAAATAAAATCCATATTGATACGTGCACCTTTGCTGCGTAGTATCCGGAAGATCATTTCAACCGGAAGCAAGGCCGGACGGCGGTTTACCGTCTTCAATACTTTCTCATCGAAATCCTGGACCCCCAGGCTAAAGCGGTTAAAACCGGCTTCTGTCAGGCATTGCCAATATTCTTCGTCCAGATATCCGGGGTGGCATTCCACTGCTATTTCCGGCTGATCGATCGTCTCAAAACCGGATAGCAGATGCTCGTTCAGTTCCTTCAACACATACACCGGCATTGCCGTAGGGCTTCCTCCGCCATAATGGATCTGGGAGATTTTCCGTCCGGGAGCCAGACGCTCTTTCACCCGGTCGATCTCCTCATGTACAGCTTCTATATAACGTTCTACCACATCCCGGTTCATCATCGCAAACGAATTACATCCGCAATAATGGCAAAGATGACGGCAAAAAGGAATATGCACATAAAATGAGATGTGTCCCGGACTGGCGGTGTTAGAGGCTTCTATGGCAGATTCATAATCCGTATTTGTAAATGTATCCGTAAAATAATTGGCCGGGGGATAACTGGTATATCTCGGAACCGGCACATTATATTTCTGTAATAAGTCCTGTATCATAACTATGCTGTTTCTTTCTCTTTTCTGAACACGATCAATATATAAGCAAGCGACAAGACAGCCAGGCTGACTTCAAAGAAAAACAATCCGTGATAGCCGGTATGGTCGGCAATCTTTCCGCTCAATATCGCCATCAGCATCCCGCTCAAATGGGTAATGACTGTCTGTATCGTAAAGTCGGTACCTTCCCGTCCGGGGCGTACGCAATCCATCGCCGTAGTATAAACAACGATCGTCGCCATGCCGTAACTCCCCCAAAGCAAGGCAATACCGGCATACAACATGCCGAGCGTCGGAATAACATATGAAAGCCCCAGGAAGTAAAGCGTGGCAAGCAATACAAAGACGGAAAACAGGATACGCGCCCAATGCCGCCCGATCCGCCGTACGACAAACCCTCCGATAAAAGAAAAAACAAAACCGAAGGAAGTTCCGACCACGCCACTCATCACCCCGATCTCTTTCATGGAATATCCCAGGTCGACCAGATAAGGCTTCAACATCGCCAGTGTACCGATCAGGCCGGAATAATAGAGGAACAGGAAACCGATCTGTTTCCATATATTCTTTTGGGTAAAGAAATAAAAGACATCTGCTTTCTTCGCCCTTTCATGTGTATCTTTCGGAGCAATCTCCAGGCCGCGGTTGAACAGCAACGGAAGCAAAGCCACGATCACGAACAGAGCCACACACGGCAGCAGGCTGTTCCAGCCCAATTGCTTAAACAACAGCAGCAACACCCCGCCGCCGATCATCGAACCGCCGAAGCTGCCCATCGACTGCATACTGTTCACCAGGCTCTTATCCTTCCGGTTGAAAGAAAGAACCGCCAGTGCATCGGTCGCAATGTCCTGTGTGGCTGAAGCGATAAAAGATACGATGATCAAAGCGATGATGGTATAAAAGTCAGTTTTAAAATCGAGGAAAGCTACGGCAAAGATCAGGATGGCATAGATCAGCTCAGAAGAGAAGATCCACCGCTTGTAATCGCCCGTTGTCCGGGCATGACGGTCCACCATCGGCGACCACAGGAACTTCAGGATCCAGGGCAGCTTGATCAGTTGCAGCAATCCGATGGCTGACAAAGAGAAATTCTCCTGCCTCATCATCACCGGGATCACGGTAGAGAAAAAACTCATCGGAATGGTCTGCGCAATATACAGACAGAAGAAAGTTCCGAGATTAAACGCTTTATTTTTTTGTATCATATCTTATCAGATGTAAGCCATATCAAAGTGCTATCGCCACACTTCCGCCAATCGTAAACGGCCGGCCCGACTGTGCCAGACCTTTTCCTGCCGATTCGAAATAAAAAGCGGTATATTGTGTATCGGTGATATTCTTTGCCCAGATTGCAAAGGTAGCGAATCCTTTGGTTATTGACACTTTTCCGTTCAATTGTCCGTAAAAAGGTTGGGAAACTTTGTTATCCTCTTTCCAGTGGATCCGTCCCACTCCGGTAAAATTCGTACTGATCATGATACGGTCGATATGGGAACAAGGTGTCGGAATCGTATAATCGGCACCGACGGCAAAGGTATGCGAAGGCACCATCGGGAGATAATTGCCCGAATAATCGATCTTTTTCTTCTCATCGACATACTCCTTAAACGTAGCATGGGTGAAACCATAATTCACCTGCACCATCAGCCCGTTCACCGGATTCCCCTGCAAGCTAACCTCTACCCCTTTACTCTCGCTCCGTCCGGCATTGGTCAACATCGAACCGCGTCCGGAGGGAAGGGTCTGGCTGATCTGCTGATTCTTCCAGTCGATCCAGAAGAAAGCGATATCGGCACGCAAGCGGTTATCCAGAAATGGATGCTTACCGCCTATCTCGTAGTTCCAGCTTGTTTCCGGGCGGAAAGAGCGATCCTCTTCACGTTCGAAAGAGGTATTGAATCCGCCGGTCTTATATCCTTTGGTCACAGTCGCATAAAGGATACCGGAAGACGGGAATAGATATTGTAAGGCAAACTTAGGCGTCACCTGGCTGAATTTCAGTTTACTGTAGAAAGCATCCGATTGTTCCGTTTTCTCTTCCGTATCTTTGAAACCGACAAAATCGGTAGAAGCACGTTCGTAATCATACCGTATACCGAAAGTAGCGGAGAGGCCGTCGAACAACAGATCATCGAAAGTGGACTGGTGATACAGGGCAAAGCCATAAGTCGGCGTATCATAGAATTTGCGGGTTGTGTATTTTTGTGCCAGATAATCGAGTATCACCGTATTATCGATCCCCTGCCAGAATCCGAAAGCACCGAACAGCCATTTATACCGATTGGCCGTTGTCGATTTCAGATTCAGCTCTTCCGAAAACATCTTCTGCTTCTGGTCTTGCCGGGCAAAATAAACGCTTGCCGGAGAAAAATCCTGGTCGATACCCTGATGGTCCGACAAATATTGAAAGGCTGTTTTACTGCTCAGGCTATATCCGGTTCCTTTATACTCTGCCGTCAGGCCGGTTGTCGACAGAACGCGTTTATAAAAACTATAGTCGTTATAGTTTACCTCACCGGGCTTATGGGTCAGCGAATCGCAGACTGCATAAGGGTATCCTCCCTGTTTGGAATAATCGTAGGAACTCATCAAACCCAGCGACCATTGCTGCGTCGGCTGCCATTCCAGACGAATACGCCCGGAACCACTTTTCTGGTCATCGGCCTTCTTGTCGGTAAAGGTATTGGTGAAATAGCCGTCGCTCCTGTTATAATCGGCAGAAAGGGAATAGCCGAATTTCTCCCCTATCTTCGCATAGCGGGAAAGGGCATAATCGCGGACACCGTACGTTCCGTTGGAGATCGAGGCGTTCATTCCCTGAAACTTCAGGGGGGATTTGGTATATACGTTGATGATCCCTCCCATCGTATTACGTCCGTATAAGGTTCCCTGCGGCCCGCGCAATACTTCGACACGGTCTATTTCAGCAAAGTCAAAATCGAATGCCGACTTTTCAAAGTAAGGGATACCATCCACATAAAGCCCGACGGAAGGAGCGTTGATCTTTGAACCGACCCCGCGGATATAGACCGGAGAGGTCAGCTTCGAGCCGTAATCAGGCATAAAGAGGTTCGGAATGAATGAACTGAATTCCTTGATACTTGTAATGTTCTTATTCTGTATGGCTGTACCGGTAACAGACGATGCCGACAGCGGCTCCAGGCGCAGATCCCTGTTTTGTTTGAATGACTGGACTACAACCTCGTTCAAATCGATCTGACGGACTTTCGTGGTATCCTGATCATCTGCTTTTACCAAGGAAACAGAGAGCGACAGACAACAGAACAAGAATAATACCTTCATATAATTTATTTTAGAAAGTTACCGCAACCTCTGCCCCGATCTGGAACGGTTTGCCTTTTTGTATAAATGAATTATCGAATGATTCGAAATAAAAAGCCTGATAATCCGTATTCGTTATATTGCGGCTCCATACATTCAGGCTGACAGCACCTTTGCGCACACCTGCCTTCGCATTCAATACGGCATAAAAATCCTGGCTGATATCATTCTTTTCCGTCCAGAAGATCTTCCCTGCTCCGGAACATTGTGCAGAGACGGTAAACTGATCCAGCCAGCAATTACGTAATAACTTCGTATATTGAAGTCCCAGGCTCACAGTATGGCGCGGCGTGTAAGGGACAAAATTATCCTTGTAGTTCACTTCCTGTTTGCTTTCCCGGTCGATCGCCAGGTAATCACGGAAAGTAGCGCGGGTAAAACCATAATTCAGATCGGCAGTCAATCCCTCGGCAATACGGCTGCGAAGACTTACTTCCACGCCATAGCTATCGGCTTTACCGCCGTTGGTGATCATACGGCCGCTACCTGTCTTTGCAAATGTAGTTAACTGAATATCCTGTATATCCATATAGAAAAGTGTCAACTCAGCATTCAGCCGGTCTTTTATCAATTCGCTACGGACACCTAATTCATAATTCCAGCTATGTTCCGGCTTATAAGAAGCCACATCTTCCACAGCCGACGGCTTATAATTTTCAGCCATAGCAGGCATGAATTTATTCATCAAATCATAACGTGCATATTCCTGCACCAAATCACCAAACATCTGTACATTATACCCTCCGGTTTTATACCCTCTGGCAACAGAAATATATGTAAATGTTCCCGGACTGCACTGATAACGCAACGAGACTTTAGGCAAGACTTGCAAAAAATCCTGTGATGTCTTTCCCTCCAAGCGGGTATCGACGGGTAAAACAATTTCCGGACGTGGCCCTACTTTTACCCCGATCTTCATGCTATCTACGGCCGAATCATAATTCAGCTTCGCTTTTTCATAATCCAAACGGATACCGGCTGTTACAGACAATCCTTCTACAAACAAATTATTGTAAGTAGATTGATGAAAAGCAGCAAAACCAAATGTCGGAGTTTTAAAATAACCGGGGAAATAAATCTGCTTCTTATCATCTCCATACACCGTCAGTTTCGGATTCTTGACCATTTCATCAAATGCCTTCTGCAAAACACCTTCCAGGCCATCCTCCTTAAAGATAACCGGTCCGTCCGTATTCAGACTATTATAGAAACCGTATGCCCCGAAGCTCCATTGATAGTTCTTTTTATGATTGGATCGGATCGCCACCTCTTCACTCCACGCATATTGTTTCTGCTTCTGGTTCAAGGTAAATACCGACTTTTCCGTATAATCCTGGTCCATCTTCATATCATCCTTCAGATACTGGTAGGCAGTAGTGGAAGAAAGCAGTATCTTATCCGTTTTCCATTCCAGATAAAGGCTATTATTCAGCATATTCCGTTCATAGGAACTGGGATCGTTGATGCGTATCGGAGCGACCGTCCCTGTTGCCTTATCATACAGTCCGTAAGGAAAAGCCCGTTGATTGACATAGTCGTAGTTGAATGTATATTGCGCTTTCAGGTTCGGCTTGATAAGCCAGTCCAGTTTGAAACGACCACCTGCCGATTCTTCTTTATCAGCCCGGGTATTATTATATTCGTTGACAAAGAATCCGTCATTCCGGTCGTAATAACCGCTAAGAGAAATACCGACATGGTCGCTCAATTTATTGTAATGCGAAGCCTTCACCTTGAATGCCCCATAATTTCCACCGGATAAGGAGATTTTGGTTCCCTGATAATTTAACGGCGAAAGTGTATAAATATTCACGATCCCTCCCATCGCATTACGTCCGTACAAAGTCCCCTGCGGACCACGCAACACTTCCATACGCTGAATATCATTGAGTTCAAAATCGAATGTGCTCTTATCCAGATACGGCACGTTATCCACATACAGTCCGATCGACTGTCCGCTGCTCCGTGCACCGATACCCCGGATATAAATAGCCGAAGTCATCTTGGAACCATAGTCCGGCATATACAGGTTGGGAACGAACGAACTGATATCTTTCAACGCATCGATCTGACGTCCTGAAATAGCCTGCGGGGAAAGGATGGAAACAGAACCGGGCAACAAACGTAAATCGTTCGTCTCTTTCGTAGACGAAGTCACAATGACCTCATCGATGTTATACGTTTTGATCGTATCATTCTCGTTGATATTCACTTTCACTTCGTCAGCCTTCAACGTTTGTAAACCAAGAAGAGAGCCGGCAGCCAGGACATACAGGTAGCGTTGTTTCATCGTGTTCGAACTATTAGTATTTTACGATTGCAAAGGAATAGGAAAGATAGAAGACAATCAATCACTAGATGTAGTGATTTTAACAAATAAAAAGAGGGGATGTAAAGCTTGAGCCTCTTCTAACCAAAGAGTAGTTCCATAGGTCGACAACATCCACCCATCTACTTCAGATTTATCCCCATCTTTCAATTGATCCAAATCGATCGTAACCGTCCTTGCTTCTACGACAGCCATATTGACAAGAGCCAGCATCGAAACCATCAAAAAGACAATTACCGGTTTTGAAGTTCTCCGCCACAGGTCGGTTGAGCCTGTAGGTATTATCTTTTCCACTTTATGAAACCACCACCCTATATAAAACAAAAAAAGCAACAAGCCACTTCGTTGCCTGTCGCATTGCTGCTTATCTACCATATTCATACTCCCTATATTTTTTTAGTAAACACTTCTATTCTATTTTATCTTTGTTCAAATCTTTTAGAAAAGCAATTCCCGGACGGAACTTCGCTGTCCGGCGGGAAGGGACCGTTTTCGGCTCGCCCGTTTTGGGGTTACGTCCGGGGCGTTCCGTTTGTTGTACCGGATAAAAGGCGCCGAAGCCTTGAAACATCAGTTTGTCGCCCTGCTGCAATACGGCAGTAGTCGTCCGGAGCAGACTGTCGAGCACGACACGCACCTGACTGGTGTCGATGCCTGTATCGGCAGCCAGTTGCCTGATAAGTTCTTGTTTGTTCATCTTTTTATTGTTTTGAATTTATTTATCCGAAAATTGGTTCCCTCCGGTGCAACCGCACAGGTTCCCCTGCCGGGAACCATCCTTTCGCTGCATCGGGAACGCCCCGGTTCCTGCAAGGGGAACGCCAGGGGTCCGGGTACGGCGAAAGGATGGGGCGTACTTATTCGATCTCGGGACGGTCGCCACCGCCACTGCCGTCGCCCACAAATACAGAGGTAGAAATGACACGGGGAGTTTTGCGTAAAGCGTTCTTCCCTTTCATATACTGGGTAGTTATCGTGAGTTCGTAAGTTCCGTTCCCTAGTTCGGAAGGAACGATAAAGATCAGTTTGCCGGGATCGTTGGTGCTGAACATCTCGTTGCCGAGTTTGACAACGGCATCGGTAGCGGTATTGCGAAAAGTGATCCCCACCGTTTCATTGTCGCCCACCACACGGAGGTAAGCACCGAAAATGGCGAAGTTGCGTCCGGGTGTCATGCTGCCGTCGGTCATGTTGTTGCTGCGGTCTTCCACGCCGCTGATATACATCACGTCGGCCTTTTCTCCCTTTATGACAACTTCTGTCTTTGCGATCTCTTCGCGTATCATTTTATCTTGTATGAAAGAGACGTAAATCCCGTTCTTTTCGGGGTTCCAGATGCCTTGTTCGATAATTCCGGTAAAACGGGGCACTGCATGGAAGAGTCCGGTATTGACGTTAAAGCCGTTCATCAGGAAGCGTGCCACAATACGTTGAAAGAGTGTAACGACATGAGTCATAGTCTATTGCCTGAGTCCTGTATCTTCTTCAAGCATCTCTTTGTAGATTTCTTCAAGCCCGGCATCACCTGCGGGGTCCAGTACCAGAATCCGGTCTTTCGGATCTGCCGTTAAGCTGTTGTCTGCCAGCCATCCGCGTAATTTGTTTTGCATACTAGTGTTTTTTATGGATTATTGTAACTGATCCGAATAATAAACGACCGTTTTGTAAAAAATCAAAATGACTAAAAAAAACGATCGTTTTAGCTAGTCATTTTGATAATTAGTTATTCTCACAAATCAAGTAGATTTGATTTTTATACCTATTTTATTTAATCATAAAAATGTAATCGTTATTCTGATTGGCTATGTATCTATTTTTCTTCCTCACTTTCTTATTTTATCTTTCCAGACATATATCCGTAAGCCATTAGTACCCGAGAGGAAACTTCACCTCCATTCGGAAAAAATTGATAAACTTCGATAATGCAACACTGGTGTTCCGGAGAAGTCGAAACATCTACGATTTTTTTATCCCATTTATATCCTGCAAGATAGCCATTTATGGGGTCTGACTGATATTCTTCAAACTTATTGTTAATCATAACAGAAAACGCCTTAATATACTCCTTCTCCATCGTTTTAAACTCAGTTTTTATAGTGGTCGCAATATCCACACCCGGATCAAACATAGAACTAAATTGATGACGTGAACAATTATCAGTCGTGAATTTAAAATATTTAAAACTATGTCCGTCTTCTATATGATTTAGAATAATTTTTAGTTTGATCTCGACACTTTCTTCAGTAGGCTGCAAATCAACATATCCAAAGTCTATAACGAGTTTAGTTTCCGAATTCGTTCCATCCCATTCTTTTTGAAATATAGGAGTAATCCTCATGAATTCGACCCATTCGTTCTTAGATAACCTATATTGTACTCCTGTCTTAAAACCTTCTAACGGCCAGCCGTAAGAAAGAGCCAAATCTAATAATTCTTTGATTAAAGGAAGACTAGAACCATTATAACAAAGAGCCAAACCGACCGCTTCTCCGGTTCCATCCGCTCCCCATTTGGTAACAAGACTCGTCATAATGGGGAGTGCATTGTCTGTTTTAAAAAAAGTAACGAGTGCCGGGGGTTTTACATGCAACAGAGCTGCATTAAGAAATGGGAATATTATACTTCCCCAGTCAGAAATTTGGTTGAAATAGGCTACATCTCCTATATTATTCATTAATAGGGGAAAAGCTTTTTCCGACCAGTCGTAAGGAAGGAGCCAATTTAAAACTCCAATTAATTCGTCATTAATATTAGCCCCTGCATTAAGAAGTAGGCCTATAGCTTTTCCTATTTTGATCTCTCCCCACACTTTTACAAGATCATTAATGGCAGAAAGTGCACTCTTCGCGTTAAAACAAGTAAAGAGTCTCTGGGAGTCCACACACGTCAGAGCTGCTTCAATGAATGGATATATTATATCCTGCCAACCGGAGATCTGAACAAAACAGACTACATATTCTACATTCTCAAGTAATCGGGGAAGTTGAGCCAACTGAATCCATGTTTCTACCGGACAGATATGTTGTGATTCTTTTGAATATTCTTTAGCGAGCAAGAACAAACAATCTTTCTTCCAATCGGATATATTGGCAAATTTAAGAACCAATTCGCAATCGTTGATAAAACTGTCAAGGGATGCGATCTTACTACACCGTGGCCACTGCTTAGGAACACTATTGTTGATTAAATAAAGTAACGAGTCTATCTCCCATTCGACAAGCCGAGCAAAGGCCTGGACAGCTGGAGCATTATTAGATATAATAGGTAAAGAGGCAATGATGATCCAGTCTTGGTAAGAACGTCCTTTCTCATTTTCCGCAAACGCTTGAGCAAGGAGAAGTAAATTCTCAATATTCCAATTGGGTATTTGGGCAAAAGCAGCAACTAAAGTTGGCTTGTTCTCAAAATAAGCATGACAGGTTGCAACACTGATCCAAGTTTCAATTATAGTTGCCGAGGAGGCATAAAACAGTCGGGCTAGAGCAAATTTGTTAAAATTTCTCCAACCAGATAGCCGAGCCAGTGAAACGACAGCTCCAACATTGTTTTGAAAAGATGGTAAGGAAGCTATCAGGAGCCAGTATTGGAAAGAGAGACCGCCTTGGTCAGTCCCTAGCGCTTTAGCAAGGAGGAGTAAATTATCAATATCCCATTTGGGTATTTGAACAAATTGGGCTACCTGGGTTGGCTTGTTCCTAAAATAAGCATGACAGGTTGCAATACTGATCCAATTTTCAATTATAGCTTCCGAGGAATTATCAAACTGTTGGGCTAGATCTAACTTGTTAACCTCATCCCAACCAGATAGCCGAGCCAGTGAAACAACAGCTTCAACCTGGTTGCAAAAAAATCGATAAGAAGCCATCTTGAGCCAAGAGTGGAAAGAGAGACCGCCTTGGTCAGTCCCTAACGCTTGAGCAAGGAGGAGTAAATTATCAATATTCCAATTGGGTATTTGGGCAAAAGCAGCAACTAAAGCTGGCTTGTTCTCAAAATAAGCATGACAGGTTGCAACATTGATCCAGCTTTTAAATATAGTTGCCGAGGAGACATTAAACAGTTGGGCTAGAGCAAATTTGTTAAAATCCTTCCAACCAGATAGCTGGGCCAGTGAAACGACAGCTTCAATTTCGTTTTGAAAAGATGGTAAGGAAGCTATCAGGAGCCAGTATTGGAAAGAGAGACCGCCTTGGTCAGTCCCTAACGCTTGAGCAAGGAAGAGTATTTTTTTAACACTCCAATTGGGCATCAAAGCAAAGGCTATGACTTCCTTCTCTCTATTAATAAAACAGGGGATCTCTGCTATTCTAATACATGCCCAAAAAGTTTCATCTACAAGATTATCGGGCAACATCTTGCCTAAAGCGATCAGATTGTCAAATTCCCAAGGAAGTTGGAGAAAAGACTCAACTCTGATCGACATGTTACAAAAACAAGATATCCGCGCTACTTCAATCTTTTGTTTAAATGTTTCATTGTTTAAAGGAGCGTCAATTAAAGAATTGATAAACGCTAATAAAATATCACTATTCCAATCCAACGACAATAAATCGGAGAGCATTTCAAGATCAAAATTGTTCCGGGTACTCCAAACGGCCAAATTATAAAAAAGATCAGCTTCTTCTTTATTTTTCGCCTGATTAGTAGCCCAACAGGCTAGTGGATCATTGGGCGAATGCTCTCTGAAAAATATATCCGATGAGTCTTTATCCAATACCCGCTGAATGATCCTTTGCTGGTAGCCTACAGGCAAAAAAGTTCTTTGCAAAGAGATAGGGGTACCCAAATGTTCCCTGTACGTATGCAATATCTCATCCATCGGTGCCTGAGCTGATGCTCTCGGATTGCTTTCGAGAGTACGTGCCTGGGAGAATGGTTGAGATAAAGACGTTTTCATTTAATAGTCTTTCTATTTTATGAGAATGGATTTTGTGCTTTACAAAAATAAACAGTATTAAAGATTCTCGCAATTTTCCTCCACCGACAACTGGATAACTTTGTGAACGACCGGATTTCGGTGATAAACCTATTTGCTATGATATATTACGCACACAACAAAAGAAGGAATATTGGAATATTATACGCTGGTAGTTAGAATGGATACGGTTGATGGGAAAATAAAACAGACAACCTGGTATAGATCGCCTGCTATATATAAATGTATAGTGATTATAGTGCCTGTATCTCCGATTCGGTAAGGCCGGTGGCTTGCATGATGACTTCCAGAGGAAGTTGCATTGTTTTCATGTTGAGGGCGGTTTGACAGAGACCTTCGTTATGACCTTGTTTCAGTCCTTGTTTCATACCCTGTTTCAAACCTTTCTCTATACCTTGTTCAAAACCTTTCTTTATTCCTCTCTCTTCGGCATAGTCGATCGTATTCTTATAGTCTCGGTAACGTTTCAGTGCTTCGTCGTACTGGATACGTTCTTCTTTGCTCAGGTTAGCCACGTCAGCAACCGCCAGCAGTTTGTCGAATACGGCTTTTTGTGCCTTGAAAGGCATTCTGTCTAATGTATCCATATACTTTAATAAATATAACCAACGTTCAAAATCTGTTTCACAATCATCTGCTTCTTTCGTGAACCACGGTAATTATTAGGATTTTGGATATTACCACCCAATAGCGGGTAGTGCGCAAATGTAAAGATTCTTTTTGAAACACGGAATATAGAAGAGTGGAAGGTAGTGGAGGGATAAGAATATTTTGTAAGTTTGCAGTAAATACATACGATCCATGAAAGTAGAATTAAAGAATATCAATAAGATCAGGAATGCCTCTATTGAGTTGAACAGCCTTACCGTTATTGCCGGAGCAAACGATTCCGGAAAAAGCACGGTAGGAAAAGTTCTGTTTTCTACGATAAAGGCGTTGATAAGCGGACTAAGTGATAGTGATGAACAGAAAAAAGAAGTAATCAATGAAAGAACGACATCACTTATAAGACGTTTAAATACACTTCGAATGGATAAAGAAACTGATGAAAAACGCAGAGAACTTTTTAATTTTGAATTCAGACACCAATTACAGCAAAAGAATATCAGCGATTTAAACCAAATAATAAAGGAAAGGGAAGAATGGCTAAATTCGTTAGATATCGCTCCTCGACAAAAAATGCTTGCATTGAAAGATTTAAATGCTATCAAAACCCTTCTGACTGAAAGTGCAAACTATTCAACAAGAGTAAAAGCTGAATTTCAATCGTATATTGAATCTGAATTTCTAAATAATATCTGTTCTGTCAAAACAGACAATTCATCCATCAAATATGATTCAGACAAAAGTTTTGTAAATATAAAACTCTCAGCAAATGAGGTTACAGACATTATTTATGAAATGAACTCTGAGTCTGTATTAGATGATATAACATATGTGGAATCTCCTCTATATATACATTTATTAGATGCCTTATTAAGAACAACAACCTATCGGGAAGTTGAAAAAGAGCGGCTTACTCCTTCTTTAATGTTTTCTCCTATGGTTGCAACCCATATTAAAGATATCGCAACAAAGTTGGATTATAGTAGTAAATACCTTAGAACAAAAGGTCAGAGGAATGATATCTTTAATATAAAATCTATCACCGGTGGTTCTTTTGCATATGATAGTAATAGCCGTAGCCTTGTCTGGAAGAAAAACAATCGATCTTTCTCTCCAATAAATGTTGCTTCCGGTATCAAAAGTTTCGGGATGATCCAGTTATTGTTAGAAGCTGATATGATCAATGAAAATAAAATGTTGATCTGGGATGAACCGGAAAACCATCTACATCCCAAATGGCAAGTTGAATTTGCTCATTTGCTTGTCAACCTGGCAAAAGCAGGTATTCCCGTTGTGGTTAGTTCACATAGTCCTTACTTCATACAAGGTATACGTTATTTCTCCCGAAAAGAACAGATTGACAAATACGTTAATTATTATCTGGCAGAAGAAACGGAAGATGGTCTGGCAAATATTAATGAAGTAACAAACGATCTGAACAGAGTATTTACCAAGCTAGCGGAACCATTGAATGAAATTATGAATCTGGAATAACTTGACAACTTAAACCGAACACTAGTATGACATCCAAAGAATTATATGATTTAATCTTATCTCAAAAATTATCAACCGAAACATGTATTTGCCGACTTCATCATCCATGTTCGGCAAGCGCGCTGTGCGGGTTGGATAGTAAAACCCCGGTTATCGATTTTGATCAGGTAGAGAAAGCATTGCATTCGCAACAAAAACTGCCATCATCTGCATCTGTGGATGCTTTAACCTACAAACAAAACAATTTATTGTTTGTCGAGATCAAAGGCTGGAAAGAGTTTTTCGATCACAACTTGAAAATAACGAATGACAAAATACAAAAACAAGTTAACAAGTTCGATTTAAAGAAAAAACTACTAGACAGTATTTCCATTTGTTGCAATCTTGCTAATGATCCGGATTTTCTGATTAATAAACCGTCCGTTTATGTGATTGTGACTGATATAAATCCAGTTCAAAATGCTTTGGAATCTTTGACTATGAGTCTGAATGTACTAGCAAATACGACTTCCCAATGGGATGTGGTTTCCACTCAATTAATGAAAAAAAAGATACAAGGCATTTCCGAAATGACTACCTATTATCTACATTGCGAAGATTTTGATAATTATTACCGAAACTTATAACTCTATATCATCTCCCGAAATAATCCCGTTCATGATGGCGTAGAACGTTAAACCGGAAACGGTTTTGATACCTAATTTAGCAGTGATGTTCTTACGGTGGGTAAGGACTGTGTTGAGGCTGATGCTTAGTTTATCCGCTATCTCCTTGTTGGTGATACCTTTTACGATCAATTGGAGAACGTCGGTTTCGCGGGTGGAGAGGTCTTTGTTCGTGTCGCCGGATAGATTGCCGGAATTGTCGTTGGCTAATAAGAGCTGCAACTGCTCGATGATGATCTCCTGAGAGGCTTTTACTGTAATATGGTTTGTAGTGGATATACCTCCGTCACCTTCTGCACCATCGATCAACACAATTGTTTTACTACGGCGGGGCAGGAAAAAGTCGCCATTCATGACCTGGGTTTCGGGAGAGGTAAAATAGTAATCGAACGTATCGTTGCAACCGGCAACATTAAAGGCTTCGAACGTTGGGAACCAACACACTTCCACCGGAGGGAAATAGTCGGTTAACAAACTCTGAAGGCCAATGCTCTGTAAAGTATCGGATAAAATGATCGCTATTTGCCTGGTTTTATGCATCAATACGGACTATTTACATAATTTCTCCATAGCTGAAACCATCGGAGTCAGAATACGGTAACGGATACGGTTATGCTGTTTGATGTCTTTTTCAAGGCTGCTGATACCGAAGATCACGGCATAACATAAATTCTCATTATAATCGCCCGAAAGATGTTTGACCATGATGCCTTTCAAGTCGGAAAGCAGTGCTTCGATAGGATCCTCCAACCGCTGTTCACCACTAAGCTGGAGCACTCCGGTCTCGTCGGAAGCCTGGCAACCGTTGATCTTTTCACTTAATGCCTGACAATACGGGAACCATACCTTGTCGTCTTTCTCGATACGCGCTGTCAGTTCTTCTTTGAAAGAAGAGAAGAACTTGCCGATCAGGTTCAACGTATTATTTCCCGGGGTACTCATAGAGATAAAAGAAGTAAGATGCCGCTCTATGTTCGGCAGTTGATAACGTAAATAATACTGGTTGGTCTTGGTCAGGTAATCGATAATCTGTGAAGTATGGAATGTCTGCAACTTCCTCTCCGGGAAATATTCCTCATTCAGAAAGGTGTTGATCACCGTCAGCAGGAAATCCGTATCCAACTGATATTCGTCACAGATCGTTTTCACCGATTTATCCCCCAATCCGAGGCGGATACCGAACCGGTTGATTACAGGAATGAGTGAGGGATGTTCTTCCACCACCTCACTCATTTGCATATTAGGATATACTAAAGGCATAATTTATGCTTCTTCCCATTGTTTGCGCAAGAGTTCCACTGCGGCAGGAACAACGATATTACGATCGCCCTGGCATCCGCATTCGAAACTTACGTATT
The DNA here is from genome assembly GCF_003479145.1 of Parabacteroides sp. AF18-52. Taxonomy (NCBI): domain Bacteria; kingdom Pseudomonadati; phylum Bacteroidota; class Bacteroidia; order Bacteroidales; family Tannerellaceae; genus Parabacteroides; species Parabacteroides sp. AF18-52. The sequence goes on along the minus strand of NZ_QUGR01000029.1, from coordinate 20,027 downwards.
TGTCATAACCCAGCATCTTCAATCCTTTGAAGCCGTCTACATAGTTATCTGCGTCACCGTCTTCACCCGGCATGCTGCGACGTTTGCGGCTTGCCACATGCACGTGTTGCAGATAGTCGCCACCCGAAATGAACGCTCCCATATCGGAAGTTTCTTCCCAGGTCATGTGCCAGAAGTCACCCATGCAACGCACACCCGGATTATTGATATCCCGGCATACGGAAGCAGCATCGGCCACCTGGCGCATATAGAAACATTCTTTGCGGTTCAGAGGTTCAAAAATTACTGTCGTACCGTTCTGTGCAGCATGGTTACCCATCTCCGTGAACTGTTCGCACAGGAAGTCGCGGGTTTCCTGGTTATGAGGAAGCGCAGGAACCTGACCGTTGAAAGCAGGAACGATAATAACACCAGTCGACCCCAGTTCGCCGGCAGCCGTGATGATTTCCTTCATCGTATCCATACATTGCTTGCGGATAGCCGGATCGGTAGAAAGAATAAAACCGTCGAAACCTGCACAAATGGCACTGACTTTGATATCACGACCATTCAGAGCTTGCTTGATCTCGCTTACACGGTCTTTCAAACCACGTCCGCCCGGCTCGAAACCGACAACACCCAGCTTCTCCATATAGTCCAGCTTCTGGTTCAGGTTTTCACCCGGCGCAATGCCTTCCTGGAAAGAGATGTTCAGTTTAGCCTTCGTGTTACAGCAAGACTTTGTCTCCGGACATTTCTCGTCCGAAGCTGCCTTACCGGCACAGGAAGCCAACGCACCGGTGCTAACGGCTGCTACCGCAGCACCGGACAAAGTTGTTCTTAAAAAGTTTCTTCTATTCAGAGTCATAACTTATTTCTTTTGATCGAGAGGTTTACCCGGAACCGGAACAGTAAATGTGCTCATATCCATCTTACCCAGATTCAGGTCTTTCGGAGTATAATCCAATGGAGATGCAGTCATGGAATCCCATGTTGTTTCTGCACCGGAGTAAGCCGATTCACGTCCCATAATAGCAGCCATATTTGAAACAGCTGTTTCAGATGCCTGCTGAAGCGGCTTGTTGCCACGGATGCTGTTAATCCAGTTTACATGTTCCAGTGTATACGGGTCAGTCTGCTTGAAGTTTGCTTTCTCTGCTTCGTAATCGTATTTCCAGATCACATTACCTGCAAGGTCTTTGATCTCCATAGTAGAGCTGTCCCATGAACCTTTCGTACCCTGGACAAATTCGCTTACATTGCTCACGCAACCGTCAATCTGACGACACATACTATGCATATGGATACCGTTCTCCATAGTGAAGTCGATACTGAAATTATCATACTGGTCACCGGTAATACGGCGCTGGCGAGAACCGAAACCGACAGCCTTAACAGGTTTCAGACCGCTAAACCAGGTAAATACGTCGATATTATGTACATGCTGCTCAACAATATGGTCGCCGGATAACCATTTCCAGTTCACCCAGTCTTTGATCATATATTCGCAATCGTTCCATTCTTTCTGACGTTCGCGGAACCATAACATACTCTGGTTCCAGTAAACCGTACCGCCAGTGATCTCACCGATCATACCTTCCATGATCTTTTTGTAAGATTCTACATAAGAACGCTGATGATGACGTTGTGTACCTGTGATTACGCGAAGATTCTTAGCTTCTGCCTGTTTAGCTGTAGCCATAATCGTACGATAACCTGCCGGATCTACACAGATCGGTTTTTCCAGGAACGAATGCTTTCCTTTTTCTGTTGCATACTGGAAATGTACCGGACGGAATACGGGAGGAGTTGCAATAATCACAACATCTACCCCACTGTCTATTACCTGTTTATAAGCATCCAGACCTACAAAACGCTTGTCGGCCGGTATATCGATATTCTTTTCTTTTTTCAGCTTGCCTGCCAGATCATCTACTCTTTCCTGAAAAGTATCGCCCAATGCTATGATCGTTAGACCATTCGCTGCATTCAGGAAGTTGAAAGCTGCACCGGAACCGCGTCCGCCACAACCGATAACACCGGCTTTCAGTTCTTTTCCGTCTGTTGCCAAGTCGGGCAATTCAGGAATATAATAAGTACCCGGTTCTTTCAGCGGTTTCAAAGCATCTGCTTTTTCTCCTCCGCCACATGAGGTTAAAACCACACTTGCTGCGCTACCTGTACCGATTGCACCCAGGGCACCGGCCATCGCTGAGCTCTTTAAAAATGATCTTCTACTGATACTGTTTTCCTTTTTCATGATATAGCAAAATTTTAAAGAATTGATATTATTTTTACACTAGTCTACTTGATTGATGAATCCGGCTCGCAAACTACGCGGAAACCAATACCACGTATGTCAGAGTACCACCAGATACTTTTTGGCTGCTGCGGGTCGGTCTTTAACCACGCTTCATGTTTTGTATAATCACGGGCTGCCGAGCGCAGATCTGCAGCATCGGAAGTATAGTTACCTCCACGTACTACCCATTCTGTTCCATCGGTTACCAACGGATCTGTTACAGATTCGCCACCCTTGCTGTAAGCTTCAGGATCATACTTGTCTGCACAGTATTCCATGACATTACCCAACATATTTTTTAAACCGAACGGATTGGCTTTCACCATTTCCGGTTCTTGTGTCTTATTCTTACTGTTCTTGCTGTAAATAACGAACGAGCTGATGCTGTCGGTTTTTGCATCAAAGAACTTGCGCCAGAATCCCTGATCAGAGAAATCTTTCGGGCTGCCGCTAAAGAAGTAAGGAGTTTCCGTACCGCCACGGGCTGCATATTCCCATTCGGCTTCAGTCGGCAAACGATATTTCTTACCTGTCTTCTTCGATAACCACTGACAGAATGTTTCTGCCGCATAATGTGTCATCGTGATAGCCGGACGGTCACCGCCACCCCAACCCTGGTCGGGGAATCCGAACGGAGGTGTCGGACCGGATATGGCATCTACATCGGGATTGCTGTTGTTTGCATATACAGTTTCGGGAGGAGTACGTCCTTCACTCATCGTACTACCATAGAATGACCAGTATTGATCCCAGGTCACTTCCACTTCTGCCATAAAGAACGGACTGACTGTCACATTACGGACAGGAGCTTCATCCGGCTGATGGAACGGTTCCTTGCTGGTACTACCCATTTTGAATGAACCGCCGGGAACGGCAACCATTTTAAAAGACACCGGAGTTCCGGGTATCTGTTCTACATAGTCGGCGAAACTTGTTACCTGCGCAGGCGCTTTAAAATACAAACTGGTATCGACAACCGAAGAGCTGGCAGCCAGTCCGGGAATACCGGTCAGCTTCGAATGGTTGTAATTGGGATTATAGTGTCCTGCATCCAGGTGACAGCTGATACATTGTAAGTCCAGTTTCTTTTCATTCTCATCATAATAAAGGTGCGCGGTAATCCCATCGTTTGTTATTCCTTCCGGGAACAAATTCTGGTGACACTCTTTACATGATTCGTTCGGGATATACTTAACGGCATGATCCAGTTCCGACTTTACGTCCCAGTCAAAATCGGCACTGTCTTTGGTCATATAAGACCAAACATCTTTCAAACCCAACTTAGCTTTTGCCGTATAATGGTTCCAGGTATCGTTTTTAGGCGGAAGATGACAGTCCACGCAATGTACTTTCACACCGCTTCTGTTATTGACATGCTTTGATAACTTCCAGCTATTTTCCACATGCGGATGCACATGACACATCATACAGGATTCGTCGGAGGAAAAATAGACAGAAGTATTATAAGCCAGGATCATTACCCCGGCACCAAAAACCACTCCCGCAAGAAGCATAAAGGTCTTTCCTTTAAAAAAACTCTTCTTCTTCTGGTCTGATGAATATCGATTAGAATTTTTGTTAGTAGCCATCTGTTTTATGGTATTCAATTTTACACTTAGTCTAAGATTAGATTTAAAAATCGGCAATAAAAGTAGTATTTTCCTTAATATAAAGAAAGCATACGAGGCGATTTAACGTAATACGTAAACGGATTATGCTTTTTTTAATTATTTTCAGGAATATGAAATAAAATCGAAAAGCTGGAAGAGCCGACATCCGTATCAACCCTTCCAGCTGTTATAATTATATCAGAGATTCGATTGGATAGGTGTCATAATGAAAGTAAATTCATAATCACCATAAGGCAAACGATATTTCTCCAACGGAAGTGCCCCCCAACTGTTCACACAACCTAATCCCATCTGTACCTTATCGATACAAAGATTGGTATAATCGACTTTCGGAACAAGTTCGGAGTGTCTCTGATCTTTCTGTACACCATCGTCCAGCGATTCGATCGAATAATTCAATGCAGAAGCAGAGAACGGAGCCTCGGCAACGAACATCAAACCATTACCACCTTTATTCGTCTGTTTCCACCAACGGATATCTGTTTTCGTACCAGTTTCCTGCGGACGGATATAAGAATAAAACTGTTCATCAACTGTCTGGCAGAATTTACCCAGATCGGTCACACTGTTACGGTCAGAATAGTTTTCCCACGGACCACGTCCATAATATTTGATCAGCGACATTTCTTCCGGCATCTGCATTTGCATACCGAAACGGAACATATCGGATACTTTAGCCGATTTATCGGCAACCATCTTCTGGGATACTTTCACTGCACCTTCATTATTTATAGTATAGGAGACGGACAATTTTGCCGATACGGCATCCATCGTATATTCCGCATTGACTACCGCCTGACCATTTTCGAGCTTATTCGTTAATGAAGTCAGTTTCAGCCCCGGTTCTTTCCATGCCGCATATTTATTCTGCAAACCGGCTCCCATATCGTTATCGGTCGGAGCACGCCAGAAATTCGGTGTCAGTTTACCGCCTTCATCGATCAAAGCCACCCCCTTCACATCGTATTTGCAAAGGAATCCGTCGTGTTTGCTAAATTCGATCAAGAAGTTTTCGCCGGAAACGATCAGATAATTATAATCGTTTTCCCTGATCGTCGGAGTTACAGTGGCAATGTTCACTTTCTCCACATTAGCCAGTTTCAGTTCCGGCGCTTTGTACGGACGAACCACCAGCTGATTCTTTGCGACTGTATATCCGGCAGGCAACATCGTTTCCGCCTTTTTCAGTTTGAATGCGACATTCAGCAGCAGTTCTTTACATTTACAGATTCCCTCCGTACTGTAATTCAGTTTAACGGATTTTGTTTGCTGCGGAGCCACTTCCAGATCTTTGATCATACCGGTCTGTACAACTTCGCCGTCAGCCAGCAGTTCCCATTCAGCATAGTAGCCATCCAGATCACGGAAGAAGTTTTCATTATAAACATTCACAACGCCATTCGCCAGGTCCGAAGGAGTAACCCAGATCGACTGGTAAATATGGCCTACTTCATGCATATGCGGATTCGGCTTACGATCCGGACTGATCAAACCGTTATCCAGGAAGTTATTATCGGTAGCGTCATAACGGTTAAAGTCACCCCCATAACCATAAAACTCAATGCCTTCTTTATTCTTTGTACGTAAAGACTGATCGACAAAGTCCCAGATAAAACCACCCTGATACTTCGGATACTTACGGACAAGATCCCAATATTCTTTGAATCCACCCTGCGAGTTACCCATTGCATGTGCGTATTCACACTGGATAAGCGGTTTATCTACATTGCTATTGCAATACTCATCGCTTCTCTGATAATCCAGATACATCGGACAGTAGATATCGGTAAACTCATTCTTACCTGCCTGTTCGTACTGAACGGCACGGCTCTTGTCTTCATTCTTGATCCAGGTATAGCATGCTTCAAAGTTCGGCCCGAAACCTGCCTCATTACCCAGCGACCAGAAAATAATGGACGGATGGTTGAAACCACGTTGTACATTACGCTGGTTGCGTTCCATATGAGCTTTTGCATACGCCGGATTCTTAGCCAATGTTTCTTCGCCATATCCCATACCGTGAGATTCTACGTTGGCTTCGGCAACGACATAGATACCATATTCATCGCACAGGTCATACCATAAGTTTGCATCCGGATAATGGCAGGTACGGACTGCATTGATGTTAAACTCTTTCATTACTTTGATATCCTGCAGCATACGCTCGCGGGATACGACATAACCTCCGTCGGGGTCCATTTCATGACGGTCCGCTCCTTTGAACAATACCGGCTGGCCATTCACCAGGATCTGGCTGTTCTTCAGTTCGATCTTACGGAAGCCGACTTTCACCGGAATTACTTCCAACTCTTTATTACCGTCTTTCAATGTGGCAACCAGCGTATACAGGTTCGGAGTTTCTGCGGTCCACTTCAGCGGATTGGCGACTGCGATATCAGTCGATACCTTACCAGCCCCCTTCAAAGATGCAGTAGCCACAGAATTGCCCTGTTTATCCAGCAGTTTCACATCTACAACGCCGCTACCTTTCAGGTTTACACTTACATTTAACGTAGCATCCTTATATTGGGCATCCAGATCCGGAGTTACACGGATATCCTGGATATGCTTCGGATTACGGGCATACAGATAGCAATCACGCCCTACACCGCATAAACGCAGGAAGTCCTGGTCTTCCAGATAAGTACCGTCACACCAACGGAAAGTCTGGAATGCGATCAGGTTCCTACCCGGTTTCAGATATTTCGTCAAGTCAAACTCAGCTTCCAGCTTACTGTCTTCGCTGTAACCGACATACTGGCCATTCACCCAAAGATACATATTGGAAGTCACCGAACCGAAATGAGCGAATATTTCTTTTCCTTTCCAGTCTGCCGGAACTACGATTTCCTTACGGTAAGAACCGACATGATTATTTTCTACCGGAATTTCAGGCGGGTTGTTCTTGAACTGGTTCCGCCAGGCATATCCTATATTTACATACAACGGATCACCGAAACCATTCAGTTCCCATATCCCCGGAACCGGCATATTCGCCCAGCCTTTATCATTGAAACCGACCTGATAAAAATCTGTCGGACGGGCATCGGCATCTTTCACCCAGTTAAATTTCCAGGTTCCGTTCAAAGTCATAAAATTACCTGACGATTCCTTACATCCCTTTAACGCTGCATCCTCTGTTTCGAACGCAAAATAGTTAGTATGCATCGGAGCACGGTTCACCGCATTCACGTTCGGATCTCTCCACTCATTTTTCTGAGCGAATGCTGTTATTCCAACGAGGGAACAACAGCAAACTAACATTTTTAATTTCATTTCTATCTTTGATTTACTACTGTGGCGGTAATCAATCCACCCATTTCTGCCATTTCACATTTTCATTGTATCCGGCTTCCACCATTGTTTCAATGAATTGCATACCTCTCACACCGTCATAAACAGTCGGGAAATCCAGACATTCTTCGCATGGAGTTTCTCCCTTCTTGATACTCATCACGGTATGGGCAAAATTCCGGTAGATATTAGCAAAAGCTTCGATGAAACCTTCCGGGTGACCACCCGGCGTACGTGTATTCATTTTAGCCGTATCGCCGATAAAACCGTTGTTTCCCATACGGATCACCTCAGTCGGCTTATTCGACCATTTGGCGTATAAAGTGTTCGGTTCCTGCTGCTGCCATTCCAGACCGCCTTTATCGCCGTAAATACGGATACGGATGTTATTTTCTTCCCCGGCAGCGATCTGCGATGCGGTAAGCGTTCCGACAACCCCGTTCTCATAACGCAGGAAAGCGGCGCCATCGTCATCGATCGGACGTCCGGGTACGAACGCATTCAGGTCAGCGCAAACCTCCTGTACTTTCAGGCCGGTTATATATTCGCTCAAATGCCAGGCATGCGTACCGATATCACCGATACAACCCGCTTTTCCTGAACGTTTCGGGTCTGTACGCCATCCCGCATTATTTCCTCCCTGCAATTCGATGCGGTCGGAAAGCCAGCCCTGCAGATATTCCACATAAACACGGCGAAGCGTACCCAGATCGCCTCTGGCAATACGGGTTTTGGCCTCTTTCACAGCCGGGTAAGCAGAATATACATGTGTAAGTGCCAGGATCAGTCCTGTTTCTTCCACTTTTTTCTGAAGTTGTTTAGCTTCCTCCAGCGAGAATGTCATCGGTTTATCCACTACGACATGGAACCCTCTTTCAAGAGCCATCATAGCAGGTTCGAAATGCCAGCGGTTAGGTGTCACGATGGTCACAAAATCCATCCGTTCACCTTCCGGCAAAGTCATTTCATGTTCGAACATTTCCTGATAAGTACTGTAAATACGATCTTCCGGAAGGAAATAAGAGAGTCCGGAACTCTTGGAAATTTCAGGGTCTACGCTGAAACATCCGCAAACTAATTCAATCTGATTGTCCATAAAGGCCGCACGACGATGGATAGCTCCAATAAAAGCATCGCTTCCACCACCTACCATGCCCATTCTTAGCTTTCTGTTTTTCATGATAATACTATTTTACGAATTACGAATTGAGAGATTGCCCAAAGTTACAAAATGCTGTAATATGTACAATAAATTTCGTAATATTAATATTTGATATTGATCTATAAACAGCTATTACTTCGCTTCCTTTACCTATTCAATTGTATACATGGCACGCTGATACCACAGAGTAACCTGCGCGATCAACGTGCCATAATAATATTTATATATCTTTATGTTTCTATTTGAAACCCGGATTCTGCTCCAATGCCGGATTACGTAATGTCTCCTCCAGTTTGATAGGAGCAAAATACATCTTGTTATCCCATTTACGTTTCTCTATGTAGTTCAGATTGAGGACGGTCCAGGTATAATTATAAACGTCTTCATCATGTACATATGGTAACGTAGCAGTCTTACCCGGTTTCAAACGACCTACAATAGTGATACCCGTCAACTTTTTACTGCTTGTCTCCGGAGCTATCATCCAACGACGTACATCATAATAACGAGAATGCTCGTAAGTTAATTCTACACGACGTTCATGGCGCAAAAACTCACGTAGATCATTCTGATTGAAAGCCTGTTCCCGAACAGCCAAAGTAGCTCTTGTATCCGGACGTCCGATACGACCACGGAGGGCATCCAAATAAATAGCCGCTTCATCCAACTTATTCAGTTCAATACAAGCTTCGGCTGCAATCAGGTACATTTCGGCCAAACGAATATATGGCATCGGACAGATCTGGAAATTATGCTCGGTCGCAGAAACCGTACCATCGATTAATTTCTTTTCCAGATAACCTGTGTACGTTCCGTTCCAGTTTTCGATATTAGACATACGGGAATCTACACCAACCATACCGTTGAATTGTTGCTTTTTGATAGCATTATTTTCATCATCCACTGATTGTATGGCATTGACTTCAGCACCACCGCTACTCAATTCATAATATCCGAACTGCAGGTTACCCAATGGAGTTGCATCGAACACAGCTCCATCAGAGGCTCTGGGACGTCCCCATTCTGCTCCGTCATAGCCGATTGTTGCATAGAAACGTGGTTCGCGGTTTGTATACGGATTCACAGTTGTTTCTTCGCCGGCTTTCAGCAAGGTGTTCGGGATCTTTCCGTCTTCCGTCTCAAATGCCATGACCAAATCGTGAGTCGGAGCAGTACCTGCCCAGTTGTGGTATCCATTCGGACCATGCAGTAAGGCTACGCGGTTACGAACCCAGTTGTCGGCATCCTTATCTTTGTTTACATACTGTTTGGACCAGATTGTTTCGTCATTATTCGTGATAATGATATTATGGAATTTTTCTGCAATATCCTTGATTGTACCTGCATTACAGTCGATAAGTGAATAATTACCATCGTTAATTACCTCTTTAGCTGCATCCAGTGCCTTTTGATATAAAGCTTGCCGGTCGCCTGTGTATTGATTACATGCCAAAGTGTTGACAGAACGGTCTGCAAACAACGGACTGGCAATATGCAGCAATAAACGAGCCTTCAACGCTTTAGCGGCTCCCCTCGTTGCACGGCCTAAGTTTGCACCGGTCTGTTGTTCCGGCAATAAGCTAACAGCTTGTTCAATGTCTTTTAATATAAAATCCATAACATCAGCCACATTGGAACGTGGCAGTTCCATTTCTGAAGCCTCTTCGATGCTGTACACATGGTCTACGATAGGCACGCCACCAAAGCCACGGAGCAGTTCCGTATAGATATACGCCCGAAGAAAATAAGTTTCACCTTTCAGGACATTCAAGTCTACCCCTGTTTTCTGAGGAACGTTGTCTATATTTTCCAATACCAGATTGGCACGGTAGATCGCTTTAAACTGTTTGCTCCATCTAAACGGACAGTCGTCACGATCGTAAGCGGCCAAGTTGCTAGGAGAGACGGTTGCTTCGTTTATATCACGACATCCATATACGTGTGTAAAGAACCCGTCATCTGTCCATGCTTCAGGATTTACTTCTTGTGCGATGTCGCATACATACGAATAAACATCGGTAACAACTGATTTTGTCAAATCGGCATCTGCCCAGACGGTTGCTTCGTCATACTGGTCTTCCGGTGTCAGATCCATAAAGTCGGAACAGGAGCTGAATGAAAATGTTAGTCCTGCGACAGCTGAAAGACAAATATATTTTAGTCTTGTTTTCATAATAATTACGTTTTAGAATGTTGCTTGAACTCCAAAATTGATGATTTGTCTCAGAGGATAATCTCCTAAGTCTTTACTGCGCTGTTCCGGGTCGGCATCTTTTACACCATCAATGGTAAACAGGTTACTACCGTTTGCATAGAGGCGTAAATTGGAAATACCTGCCTTCTTCAATCCTCCGAAATTAAAAGTATATCCGAGCTCGGCATTCTTCAAACGCAGGTAATCGGCATTTCGTAAGAAATAGGTGTTATCATTGTTAATCCAGTACTGATTCTCACGGTCCCATGCACGTGGCCCTTCCGAATACGGATTTTCCGGTGTCCACCGTTTATCGAAGTCACTCTTCAGGAAATTACCAACCAGACCGGACCATGTTTCGATGTATACCTGAGCCCCTGTTGCACCCTGGAATAATAACATGATATCCCAGCCTTTCCACCTGGCAGTAAGTGTCAAACCGGCAACGAAGCGCGGCTCCTGGTTCTTCTCCGGACGGACGCGATCCAAACCATCGATTTTACCATCACCGTTCATATCCTTAAAACGAATATCGCCCGGCACCGTGTTATCTGAATACAACAGACCTTTTGCCCGCGCCTCATCGATTTCTGCCTGGGTATGGAAAATACCGTCTGCTACATAAAACAACAAGTCGCGGCTACCCACTGCTTTACCTGTTGATAACTGGTATCCAGGGACATTTTGCACTTCATCCCAGAAGGTAATCTGGTTTCTTGCGTATGTCATATTCAAAGAGGCTCCATATTCTACCTGGCCGATTTTGTCTTGCCAACTTACCAAAGATTCAAAACCTCGATTTTTCATTTCCCCCAGGTTCTCACGCGGTAAGGTGATACCGGTAATTTCCGGCAGAGACGCATTACGTGAGATCAACATATTCGTACGTTTGTGGTAGAATACATCTGTCTCCCAACTTAATCGGTTCTGTAAGAATTTGAGATCTAAACCTACGTTATAGGTCGTACCAACTTCCCATGTGATATTCGGGTTCGGAGTACGGCTTGGATACAATCGTTTATTTTCAACTCCACCAAATGCTATACCATTGTTGTTGAATGCATATGTTGTCAGATATTGGATGGAATGGTCGTATTTGTTATCTGAATCTACGAGGGCATCATTACCAGTCTGAGACACGGAACCGCGCAACTTAAAATAGTCGATGAAACGAACATTTTCTTTCCACCATGATTCCTCTGATACACGCCAGGCTGCAGATACACCAGGGAAGAAACCGTAGCGTTGATCTTTCGGAAAGCGGTAGGAACCATCGACACGCCAAACGAATTCGAATAAATAACGTTCCAGATAGTTATAAGACACACGGCCGAAATAGTTCAGACGAGTCTCTTTCCAGGAGTAACCAGTTGCTTTCTGACCTTCTTCACCACCTAAATTCAGTTCAGGTTTGCTATCAGAGATGAACCCTTGACGATAAGCGAAGGTTTCTTCATATTGTTTTTTCTGACCTTCCATACCGAATGTAACACCGAGCGTATGTTTCCCGAATGTACGGTTGTAGTCGATCAAACCGTTGAGCATCCAGCCGAGTTGTTCGGTATGTTTGCGTTCCAATGTCGGAGAATCTATCCATTGCTTGGAAGAGCTCAAGCCTTCACTGCTTTCGTTTACTCCATCCCAGGAATACAAATAAACCGGTTTTTCCATTTTTCTACGATTCTGGAAATGGATATCATAAGAAGCGTTACCACGCAACGTCAAACCTTCGATCCAGGGCACTTTTACATTTACGGAAAGGTTGTTCTGGATATACTGGTCTTTGTAATGGTCGAAACCTGCAAGGTCTGTACTCGTCACAGCCGGGTTGTCACCACGTTCGATAGCCGGCCCCGGTTCACCTGTTGGCCACCATGCCGGTTGATCCGGACGGGTACGACGTGCATTACCAAAAATATCGCCAGATTGTTTAGCCGGATATTTGGTATCTTCCAAACGGGCAGCTACTCCAAGCTGAAAATCTACGTATTGACTGGTCTTGACATCTAAATTTGTACGCAAGCTATACTGGTCATAGCGGTTGGCTGAATTTCTATACAAACCATCTTCCCCGTTCGCACCGAAATTAGCATAATATTTAACTTTATCCGTACCGCCGGATATACCGATATCAGCGCGATAGATAGGAGAAACTGGTTTTACAATTTCATCAAACCAATCCGTATCCGGATATTTCCATGGATCAGCATGTGTACGGAAACCCTCGATTTGTTCATCTGAGAAAGAACCCGGAAGTACTTCGTTTAACATTGTTGCGTACTCATACGAGTTTGTCATTTCCGGTATGCGGGTCGGCTTAGAGAATCCACCACTTGCATTGAACGAAACAACCGGTTTGCCTTCTTTACCGCGTTTGGTAGTAATCAAAACTACACCATTGGCAGCACGGGCACCATAAATAGCGGCAGCAGCATCTTTTAATACTGAAATAGATTCAATTTCAGTCGGGTTCAAACGATTCATTCCACCATCACGATCGGGTATACCATCAATTACAATCAACGGATCATTACTTCCCAAGGAGTTAGTACCACGTATACGAATTGTCGTACTACCGCCACCCGGTTCGTCAGCAGTTTGAAAACCAATAACACCCGGCATACGACCGACCATAGCACTGGTCAAGTTACTCGTCGGAGACGCTTTCAGCTCCTCTCCCGATACACTGGCAACAGCACCTGTTACCGTTACCTTTTTCTGTACTCCATAACCGACAACTATAACCTCGTCCAGTTTCTGAGTGTCTTCTTTTAATGTTACATTGATCGATGATTGAGAACCCACCACAGTCTCCTGCGTCTGGTAGCCTATATAAGAAAAGACAAGTATGGCATTAGCCGGTACTTCCAATTGATATTTACCCTCCATATCGGTAATTATACCGATTGTCATTCCCTTTACTGAAACATTTACACCAATAAGAGGATCCCCTGAAGCATCAACAACCGTTCCCCTGACATTTTTCTGCTGTGCAAATACATTTGTCGTACAAAAAGTTAAAAGCAATAAGGTTAACATTCTGAATAATTTACTTTTAACACGACATCCTTTTAAATGTATGTCTAAAAAAGATTCTTTCATTTCCTTCTGTTATTAAATAAATATAAGGTTAAAAAACACAATGGATATGACTACATATCCGAATAGAAAACATTGGAATTAAAAATTCATAATCATAGGCAAGCAATATTAAAATGAATACTAGTGAATTATATAAACTTAAACTTTATCTTCTCCATTACTTAACAAAGTGCAATCTTTATTACAGAGAAGCAACTGGCATATGCCTTGGCAACCGTATTACTAAGGGAAACGGTCCCCTTCATACACATACCGGACACCTCGTTTGCCTACTAAGCATAACTTTCTATACATCAACATTATCTTCAGACAAATTAGGTTAACTATTAGACTTAATAGCAAAATGTTTCAAAATGGGAACATAGGGTCTATTAAGAGAATTAAGAAAATCACAGCAGCAAAGATATTACATTTTGTTATATTAGCAAATATAAGTGCAATTTTTTATTACAAATATCATTTATTTATTCAAACCACAAACACTAAATTGCTTGCATGAACGATATATTGAGAAACATAGATGCAATTCGCAGGAACAAAGGATATTCGCAAGAATATCTAGCTAGTCAGATTGGCTTAAAACAAGCAGGATTAAGCCTTATCATGTCGGGAGAGCGGGAACTAAAATACAACACATTATTACAAATTGCAAATGCTCTACAAGAATCAGTAATAGATATTATTGCATATCCGGATAAATATGTTCTGAGCAAGGAAAGTAATATATCAACAGAAACAATATTGCAAATCAAACTGGACAACGATAAAAAAGAACAGGTGCTAAAAATCGTTTTCGGAGATGAAGCAGCAGAATTGCTAAAAGGAAAGTGATATTTTTATCTGTTGGAAAGATCAGATCCGGCTTATTGGACAATAAACCGGATCCTATTATTTATATTATGTTCTATAACTGTTTATACTAAGGTAAAAAACGTCGGAAATTATTTCCCAACCGGCTTCAACCCCATCTTTGCCGCCCGTTCCAGCATGAATTGTTTGGCAGCCTCGTATTCATTGGGAATGACACCATCCAGGATAGCATTCTTTATGGCTTCTTTGATCACTCCTACAGGCTGTGAAGGAGGAAGGGCAAAAGTTTCCATGATTTCTTCTCCGGAAACAGGAGGCTGAAAATTACGGACCCGGTCTTTTTCTTCTATATCCGCCAGCTTTTCACGGACCAGACGGAAGTTATTCAGGAAGCGACGGACTTTATCCGGATTTTTACTGGTAATATCCGCTTCACAAAGTTTCATCAGATCATCGATATCGTCACCGGCATCGAAAAGCAAACGGCGGATTGCAGAATCAGTCACCTCGTCATCGGCCAAAGCGATCGGACGCATGTGCAATGTAACCATCTTCTGCACATATTTCATCTTTTCGTTCATCGGCAACTTCATACGACGGAAAATCCCCGGTAACATACGTTCACCGATGAAGTTGTGGTTGTGGAATGTCCAACCCAAACGAGGATCGAAACGTTTGGTGGCAGGTTTGCCGATGTCATGGAAAATAGCACTCCAGCGGAGCCACAAATTATCCGTTGTCTTGCTCAGACGATCCAGAACCATTAACGTATGGGCAAAGTTATCCTTATGCCCGATACCTTCTTTTGTCTCCGCACCTTTCAACGCACAAAGTTCCGGGAAAATAAGTTGCAGTAAACCGCTTTTATCCAATAATTCAAAACCGATGGAAGGCTTCGGGGAAAGCACGATTTTGTTCAACTCATCAACGATCCGTTCCTTAGATATAATAGAGATCCGCTCCTTGTTACGTTCGATCGCCTCAAACGTATCGGGATGGATAAAGAAGCCCAGTTGTGAAGCAAAACGGACAGCACGCATCATACGCAAGGGGTCATCGCTGAACGTTATATCAGGGTCGAGCGGTGTACGGATAATCAAGTTATCCATATCTTCCAAACCACCGAAAGGATCTACCAGTTCTCCATAACGGTCTTTATTCAGACACAGAGCCAGGGCATTGATGGTAAAATCGCGCCGGTTCTGATCGTCTTCAAGCGTACCGTCTTCCACGATTGGTTTCCGGCTGTCATGGCTGTACGACTCTTTCCGGGCACCCACGAATTCAATCTCCAGGTCACCAGATTTCACCTGTGCCGTTCCGAAGTTCTTGAAAACGGACAAGTGCGTCTTTTTACCCAACTTATTGGCTACTGCTTTTGCTAATTCTATCCCGCTGCCTACCGCAACGACATCAATATCTTTTGACGGACGGTATAAAAAAATATCCCTGACGTAACCGCCAATCACGTAAGCTTCAACACCCAATTCGTCTGCAGCCTCTGAAATTATGCGGAACGGCTTTGCCGATATATGATTTAAAATATCTTCCTGATCTATATACATTCGCTTTATTTATCTCACTCATTGAGACTGCAAAGATAAAAAATATATCTTTGCACACAGAACGAATAAGATAAACAACATGAAGAAGTCAGCAATATGTATCGCACTTGCCGCTGTAACACTGGCAGCCTGCAACAATGCAGAGAAAGAAGCCCAGGCCCGGTTGAACAATGCAAAAAGCATGTATGAACGAAATGAACTCTTCGCCGCAAAGAGTGAAATAGACAGTATCCGCACACTCTATCCGAAAGAATTCAAAGTTTTGAAAGAAGGTCTTTCCCTTATGAGGCTCGTTGAAGTAAAAGAAGCGGAAAGAAATATCGCCTTCTGCGACAGCCTTATTCCTATTAAGACAGAAGAGGCCGAAGGTTTGAAAAAAGGATTCGTTTTTGAAAAAGACAGTGTCTACGAAGAGATCGGTAATTATATATGGAAACAGCAAACGGTAGAACGAAACGTACAGCGTTGCTATATCCGTAGCGGGGTTAACGAAAAAGGAGAGATCTACCTTGCCAGCGTCTTTTACGGCGGTGCCCCGATCAACCATACAGGAATAAAGGTCAGTACCCAGGACGGACAGTTCGCAGAAACGGCTTCTATCCCATATGACGGCGGCGTGAATTATCGTTTCAAAGACCTGGGTAAAACAACAGAAGTTGTCACTTACAAAGGCGAAAAAGGTCTCGATGCCGCCAAATTCATTGCTGCAAATGTAAAAGAGCGTGTCAAAGCCGAATACACAGGCGGTAAACCCTATACATTATATATTGCCGATGGAGATAAAAAAGCCATTGCCGCTACTTTTGAACTGGCAATGGTTTTAAGCGACCTGGAAAATCTCCAGAAAGAAAAAGAAAAAGCAACCAAGCGAATTGCTTATTTGAAAAGCAAACTGGATAGTAATACGGAAGAATAAAATTCATTTTACTTCATAAAAAAACCGGTCCCCACTAAAATAGGAACCGGTTTTTTATTGGTTATATCTTTCGATCTTTTTACTTCACGATCACCTTGTAAGCTTTGTCACCTTCAACCGATACAATCACAACACCTCTGGATGTTTGAACTGATTCATTATCGGATGATACAAGACGAGAACCGATCGTCTGACCCAGAATATTCGATAAAGTGATCTTCTTACCTCTGGCATTACGAATCTGGAATTCACCGGTACTACCGATTACCTTAATTGTATTCGGTGCTTCGATCTCTTCGTTAGCCACAGGAGCGGGAGCGTTCTCGATCGTAAACTCAGCCATCGGAACAGGCTGCATCACAGCAAACCCATTCACCATACCGACATACGGTTTAGCATCATTCTTTTTGAACTCACTCTGGTTTTCCAGATAATAAGTGCCACCTTCCACAATTTTTAAAGCAAAAAGAGTCGGACTATTTTCCATCGTTTTAACAGATTCATCGGAAGTAAACACGGCACGTCCGCCCAAAGTATCACTGGCTGCCAGATAATAGCGGGTTTCGTCACCAGCTTTCGTTCCTATAGCCTCACAAGAGATGTAATACAACTGTTTACCCAACGGACTATTTTCTGCTTTCTCAACCCAGAGACTAAAATTATCTTCCGTATAACCGGATTTCGTAATCTCATTACCTTCGATCTTCAATTCAGCCAGGAATGTATTCGGGTTCATCACCAACGAATTATTAGCAGTAGAAAAACGCTTATGGCCTGCTTCCATAGTTGCATACTCAGGAGCATCGGCAGACAAGATTGTAACATAAGCCGGATTCTTTGTCAATTGAAGACAGCCAGTATTCTGTAGATCCATTCCAACGTAACGACTCTCACTATCACCCACAACTTTCATTGTACACCATTGTCTTGTCTCATTAAAAACAAAACGGAATGAAAGAGGCTCGCCTGTCGCAGACAATTTCAAACTATCACTTTGAGCTGCAATCTTATCTGTTCCGAACAATGTCCGCAACTGATACGATATAACAGAGATTTCATCGCCTAACTGTTTTGCGCCAGCTACTACTTGCGTACCATTCGGTACCAGTTTGAACACAATCTGGTTAGAGGCACCACTTCCATCTATTACTTTCAAGATAGAATCGTTAGTAAATGTATTCAGATAAGCAGGACCTATCGGAACTCCGGGTATCATATGAAGCGTAAATCCTTTCTCGGCCAATTCTTTCTCTGTATAAGCCAGTGAACCAAGATATTTATCATTCAAATCGACTGACACTGCAGTAACTGTTACAGAGTCTCCATCAAATAAATAGGTATCCTCCATTCCTGCCACTTCAAATATTTCCTGATTCAATATAAAAGCATTATCCGATTCACGGTCGACAACAGAATATTTACCATTTTCAGTCTTTATATACCATTGTCCTCTCGGCAAGTTCACAGAAGGAACACTGTCTCCACCCATAAAAGAGTTTTTCTTAACATAATATTTACCGCCATTGGCTCCTTTGCTTGCACTCTGGAGGAAATAAACACCTGAACCTGTCGGTATATCAGCATGAGTACCTTTAGAAAGTGCCACATAAGGAACAGCTCCTTGCAATACTTTGCCAGACTCGTCAATCTTTGATACTGTCAAAACCTGCTTTGTATCTACACTGGCAACTACAACCTGAACGGTGTCAGCATCTAACGGGGTTTCAGCAGCCAATGGAGTAGCTGCAACGAACATAGCCAACGAATCATTTTTCAAATCGATTGTAAATTTAAATTGTTGCCATGCAGCATTCGGCCTCTGTACCGTACGAGTAGAATCTAAAGAAAACCTATATCCGAAAACATCTTTCGCTCCGGAAATGGTTGTTTTCAATGTATCGATTCCAAAATATTTGGCAACTCCATTCGGATAGGCTCTATCTTCTTTAGACTGCAAAGCGACGTAGCCAGCTTTTCCAGGAACATCTTTTGCTATCAGATCTTTACCTGAAAAGATATCTCCCTCATAAGTTGCACCGAATTCTAATTGAAAAGTTGTAAAGCCACCACCTAATTGATCAGCTTTCAAAACAAACTTCTCAGTAGGAGCTATTACTGAAAAATCTTCACCTGATTTAGAATCAAGAATAGACAAATCTGTATTAGTAATAGAGAATGACAAATACTTATCTCCACTATAATAAGCCTTTAAACCATCTTTTTCATCAAAAATCCATCTATGAGCCACTCCATCTACTACCGAAACCAAATTTGGAACAGGTTTTTCTGCCGATGCAAAAGCCAGATATTGTAAAGTAACTTTATTCCTAATTGAATATGTAGTAACACCTAAGCTCGTTTGTTTTTCCATGATTTGCCACAAGGCAGAATCTAAAGCAGCTTTAGTCATTGATGTTTCATCAATCGGTTTCACCACAACGGAGTCCGATTTGATACCAGACAGTGACAGATAACCTCCTTCAGACTTCAAATAATAGAAATTATCTGTAGACCCTAAATCTGTGACTTCTGCAGCATTTATAGTGAATGAACTTACTGCCATCAAAGCAGCAGCCAATAAAGTAGATTTTTTATTCATATATTATTTCATTCTTGGTTTATACTTCCATATAATACTAGCTACAAAGATAAATTATTTTAAATATCAAACAGCTATAAAAACACTAAAAGATGCTTACAATCATCTATATTGTACAAAACCAGTTCTTTTTATGTCAACCTATTCCAGTCATTATTAAAGCCTTCTTTATACAAACATTATACATAAATAAAAAAACTTTTTTCAAGGAAGCCGGAAACAAGCAAAAAAACTACCGTTTTCAGTGACAAAACTGCCTGATATTGTGTACCTTTCCACCCATACTCTTTTCATTTTCATCCCATACTTTTCAGCGGCTGATAATTGTCAGCCATACGGCCGATAATTATCAACCATACGGTTGATATTTGTGAACCGATCGGTTGATGGTTATCAACCACTGATTAGTACGGCATGTCCTGTCCTGAAATAAGTTGACAAAACACCACGGTAAACTTATGTCAGAATCGAAA
>NZ_QUGR01000028.1:0-53391 GCF_003479145.1 Parabacteroides sp. AF18-52 | reverse complement strand
TTCGATTCTGACATAAGTTTACCGTGGTGTTTTGTCAACTTATTTCAGGACAGGACATCACAAACGTTTATTCGTTTGATATATATCAAACGAATAAAACACATATATGTTCTTTTCTTTTGATAATTGTAGACCTTTCATTCAATATATATCAAACGGATATTTGTATTGTTACTTTTGGGCATAGATACGTTGTATAATGTCCACAACTTTCATACCTTCCAATACGTTCGTTGTGATACATTCCGAACCGGAACCGGAAAGGACACGGACCACATTACGGATCACGAAGTTATGATTCTGAGCCGATCCTTTGTAAGGGCCGTAATCATTACCCGGATTGGTTGGAGCCAGCTCGGGCATCTCGTAATCCTTCACATGGCAATATTCCACTTCGTTCATATATTGCCCGCCAATCCTGACGCTACCGTTCTCGGCAACGATCAACATACTGCTTTCCATATTTTTGTCCCAAACGGAAGTCGAATAGCTCAGGCTGCCCATTCCTCCGTTTACAAAATTGAAGTTCACAAAACCTGAATCCTCAAAATCGGTCAGCTTCTCATGATTGAAATCAGCAAAACGAGCCTGGATATTACAGATATCGCCAAACAACCAGTACATGATATCAATAAAATGAGAGAACTGGGTAAAAAGTGTTCCGCCATCCAGTGCAGCATCACCATGCCAGCCACCGGGTTTATAATAACGCTCGTCACGGTTCCAGTAACAATTGAGTTGGACCATATATATTTTTCCCAGTTTACCGGAATCGATCATATCCTTGATCCATACCGAAGGAGGAGAATAACGGTTTTGCATCACACAGAATACCTGCTTACGATATTTCAGGGAAGCATACACAACCTTTTCTGCATCAGCCAATGTCAATGCCATCGGTTTCTCGACGACCACATTGCAACCTGCCTCTATTGCCTGCACGGCCATAGAAGCATGCAAACCGTTCGGCGTACAGATGTTAACGACATCTATATGAATGCCACTCTGTAACAGTTCCGTCAAATCTGCAAAGAAAGGCACAGCATAAGTATCTATTCCTAGTTCTTCACGAGGACGGATATCACACAAGGCTACCAGTTCAGCTCCCGGATCACGGGTTACCATCTCCGCATGGCGTTTCCCGATATGACCACAGCCGACTACCGCAAACTTTATTTTATTCTCTTTCATATTTTTATCCGCTTTGAATGTCTCAATAATTATCAGAATTGAGCTATCCTTTTATCAAAGTGACTTCGCTATTACCGGTTCATTTGCCGTCGGTTTTAACCGACGGTTTACAAGTTGTTTTTCTTTTTGGGCTTTAGCCACATTTCCCTCAAATAGAGAGACTGTTTCAAAATGGGACTAAAGTCCAAAAGATAGATCATTTACTAATCCGTCAGTTAAAACTGACGGCAAATGAACCTGTAACCAAGCATACCTTATTGATGACAGATAGCCGATAGACGGATAGACTCCTTTTTTTTATTTTTCTATATTCGATAGTGAAGCCTAACTGTCAACTGTCAACTGTCAACTGTCAACTGTCAACTGTCAACTGAAAAATGTTTCACATTTTTCTATCTTGTAATTCCTTTAATAATGTATCTATTATATATTCCAACTCTTTGCCTGTCATCTCCGTATGGATAGGCAAAGATAAAACACATTGACTTAAACGGGCGGCTTCATCCATATTTCCCGGCGTACGCGCCATCCATTTATAAGCTTCCTGTGCTTGTAATGGTAATGGGTAATAGACCATGGTCGGAATACCTTTTTCCTTTAACGATGCCTGTAAAGACTCCCGGTATTTTGCCGTATCCGTAACATCGCCAGACGGTTTCAACCGGACAGTATACTGATGGTACACATGGGTGGAAAAAGTACTTTTTCGCGGAAGAATCAACTGTCCGCATGAAGCTAGAGCTTCATCATATTTTGCAGCAACAGCCTGCCGGGCAGCGGTAAACTCATCTATGTGTTTCAACTTAACATCGAGAACGGCCGCATGCAATGTGTCCAGCCTTGAATTACACCCGATCAGTTTATGATGGTATTTACGTTCCTGCCCATGATTAGCAATCATACGGATACGCTTTGCCAGCTCTTCATCCGAAGTCATCAATGCTCCTCCATCGCCATAACAAGCTAACGGCTTGGACGGGAAAAACGAAGTCGTACCAATGATCCCCATCGTTCCTGTTTTTTTCACACGTCCATCCGGGAAAGTGTACTCCGCACCGATCGACTGGGCATTATCCTCCACCACATAAAGATGATACATTCCCGCGATCTTCAGGATCGGTTCCATATCACAGGACTGACCGAATAGATGAACGGCAATGATCGCCTTGGTGTTACGGGAGATGGATTCTTCTATTTTACGGGGATCGATATTATAAGTATGCGGATCGACATCCACCAGGACAGGAGTCAGGCCCAGCAATGCGATCACCTCGGCAGCGGCCACATAAGTGAACGCAGGGACGATCACCTCATCTCCCGGCTGCAACTTTAAAGCCATCAGGGCAATCTGAAGTGCATCCGTCCCGTTCCCACAAGGAACTACATAAGGAATATCCAGATATTTGGCCAAGTGGTCGCTAAACGCTTTCACCTGAGGTCCGTTGATGAAAACACTACTTTCAATAACTGTCTGCATAGCAGCGTCTATCTCCTCTTTCAGGCGATGGTACTGTCCTTGCAAATCGACCATTTGTATCTGTTTCTCAATCATCTTTTCTGTTATATTCCGCTTTTATCTTTTGAAGATTAAAACGTTCCGGTCATTCTTTTATTGTACGAAAGGTTGTTAACATTTTTCCTATGAGAGATAAGAGCTTAGGGACTCTCATCTATGAAAAAGCCGGGACTCTTACAGGTAAGAATACCGGCTTTCTTATCGTTCATATTCCCGGTACTCTTATACATCATAATACCGGAAAAATCATATTACTTTACTTCGCTACCCGGTTTCACTTCTTTCTCCGGGGTGATAACAGCCAGCTTACCGTCGAAGTCTTCAGCAGACAGGATCATACCTTCCGATACGATACCTTTCAGTTTACGTGGAGCCAGGTTTGCAATAAAACAAACTTGTTTACCTATCAGGTCTTCCGGAGCATAATGCTGGGCAATACCTGAAACGATCGTACGTTTTTCCAGACCGTCGTCGATGCGGAACTGCAACAACTTATCAGCCTTCGGCACTTTCGTACATTCCAGGATAGTACCTACACGGATATCCAGTTTTGTAAAATCATCAAACTCTATATTCTCACGGACCGGTTTCGCCTTATAATTCGCCTCTTCGTTCGCCTTCTTCGTATCCAGCAATTTCTGAACCTGGGCTTCGATCACACTGTCTTCAATCTTCTCAAACAACAATTCCGATTTACCTAGCTGATGACCGGCTTCGAGCAAGTCGGTCGCTCCCAGACGGTTCCAACCCAACGGTTCCACATTCAGCATCTTATTCAGTTTCTCCATACTGAACGGCAGGAACGGTTCGAAAGCGATAGCCAGGTTAGCAGTGATTTGTAAAGCTATGTTCATGATCGTAGCCACACGCGGCATATCCGTCTTTGCCAGCTTCCAGGGTTCTGTATCCGCCAGGTATTTATTACCGATACGGGCCAGATTCATGGCTTCTTTCTGGGCATCACGGAAATGATAGATATCCAGCAGACGTTCCACATTTGCTTTCACGTCCTCGAAATCCTTCAATGTCTGACGGTCATAATCTGTCAGTTCGCCTACAGCCGGTACTTTTCCGTCGAAATATTTCTCCGTAAGAACCAAAGCACGGTTCACAAAGTTACCCAGAATAGCGACCAGTTCGTTATTATTGCGTGCCTGGAAATCTTTCCAGGTAAAGTCATTGTCTTTTGTTTCCGGAGCATTGGCTGTCAATACATAACGCAATACATCCTGTTTGCCCGGCATATCCACCAGGTACTCATTCAACCACACCGCCCAGTTACGGGAAGTAGAGATCTTATCGCCTTCCAGATTCAGGAACTCATTGGCAGGAACATTCTCCGGCAGGTTGAAAGAACCTTCAGCCTTCAACATCGACGGGAATACGATACAATGGAATACGATGTTATCCTTTCCGATGAAATGTACCATCTTTGTTTCAGGATCTTTCCACCAGGTTTCCCAGCTATCCGGCAACAGCTCTTTCGTATTGGAGATATAACCGATCGGGGCATCGAACCACACATAAAGCACCTTGCCTTCTGCTCCTTCCACCGGGACAGGAATACCCCAGTCCAGGTCACGGCTTACGGCACGTGGCTGCAATCCCATATCCAACCAGCTCTTACACTGTCCGTATACGTTCGGCTTCCATTCCTTATGATCCTCCAGTATCCACTTACGTAGGAACGGTTCATGTTTATCCAGCGGCAGATACCAGTGTTTGGTTTCCTTCATAACCGGCTCACTGCCACTGATAGCAGACTTCGGATTGATCAGGTCTGTCGGGCTCAACGAAGTACCGCAGGCTTCACATTGGTCGCCATAAGCTTTTTCGTTACCGCAATGCGGGCATGTTCCGGTAATATAGCGGTCGGCAAGGAACTGTTTGGCTTCCTCGTCGTAATATTGTTCGCTGGTCTTCTCGATGAATTCGCCTTTTTCATACAGTGTCCGGAAGAAATCCGACGCTACCTGACGATGTGTAGGCGAAGTAGTACGGGAATAGATATCGAACGTGATGCCGAATTCCTCAAAAGACTTCTTGATGATACCATGAAAACGATCCACCACATCCTGCGGCGTTACTCCTTCTTTCTTAGCCCGGAGCGTAATAGGCACACCGTGCTCATCCGATCCTCCGATCATCAATACATCTTCTCCTTTCAGACGAAGGTAGCGGGCATATATATCGGCAGGCACATACACACCTGCCAGATGACCAATATGTACCGGACCATTCGCATACGGCAACGCCGTAGTTATCAGCGTTCTCTTAAAATGTTTTTCCATACCTTGTGTTCTCTTTTTGAGGGGCAAAGGTACGGAATTATTTGGTTTATTCGTATATTAATTCGAAATCATCTATCCAGAGGGTACTGCCTTCACCTCCGGTAAAATAATCTCCGTATTTACTGGAAGTAGCCACCAGGACCATATATTTCGGAGTACGATTGGTGTAGCGATAAGTAATGGGAAGCTCCACTTCCTGATAAGAAGAAGATTCCGTACCGTTTATCAGTTCTGTATATGCTATCACGTTTTTGTCATTCTTATCGAACAACTGACGGTTAGCCGGACGAGTCCGTATCTCCAGCGGAGCATCCCAATCCGTTAATGCCAAATAGATAAAACAGGAATCCGGACGTCCCAGCAAATGGGCGTAATCTCCATAGGATGCACTTGTCTTATCGATCGGTTTCGGATTGTATTTATAATGTATTTTCAGCTTTGTCGGAAAAGAGCTAAACGGACGGCCGAAACTAAGCACACCATCAGTGACATCGGTTCTGAGATAACTTCCGCTGAAAATGTTGCCGGCAGCAAACTTCACCAATACATATTTGGATTCGAGCTTGGCTGCACGTCCTTTTCCGTTACTGGTTTCTTCGGTAGGCATTGAGTTACTGTCGCCTCCTACCAGGGTAGCTCCTTTATTTCCGGTATCCCAGAAAGAAGTACCGCCATCGGCCCACGGATACCATAATTTCGGCTTTGCCGCATCCTGGCTCCATTCATCGAAGCTGCCGTTGGTTATCATTTCAGCCGATGCCGTTGTAAAATCAAGCGTAGCTCCGGCAGCCCCATTGATATTGGCACGGCATTGGTAAGCTGTTGCAGGAGTCAGGCCGGTTATATCGGCTGTAAAATTAGTACCGTCAACCTTGACGTTTGCAGTAGCAAGTTCAGTCCATTGCGCTGCATTTTTTTCTTTATACTCCACAGCAACGGAAGCACCACTCTGGATACCACCGCTTACAATAGCTTGCTTCGTCCGCGGAAAGACAGAGATATCCGAAGATGTGTTATCCGTGTAAAGTACATTGACTGTCCATTTTTCTGTCCGACCAAACGCTTTCACTTCAAATATGACCGGACGGGAAAAGTCTTTCACTTCCGTGGGTTCGGGGGTAGTAACGGCAACCGAACTCCCTAGCTGCATTGACTCCACTGTAATATTTTTCAACGACTGATCTTCGGTCACATACACAACAGCCTGCTTGTTTTTCACATCGAAAACGGCATCTCCTACCTGCTTAGACAGTTTTATACTACGGTTGAACACCTGTGTTACCGAAACAGTCCAAAGATAATCCTGGTAAGTTTTCAACATAATGTGTACCGGAGCAGAAAAGTCTATCCGGGTATCTGCTGACGACGGCACGCTATCCAAAGAAGGAAACCCTTTTTCCGGAAAAGCTTCCACATTGAGACATTTCAGGGTATCGGGAAAGACCGAAGCATCGTTCGTTACCTGCAAACGGGTAATGCGAAGTGCCTGTATATCTACCTGGTCGTTCACTTCGATGCTGACTGTCCGGTTGTTGTTCTGTATCTGCGGGTTCCCGCTCATTCCATCCACGGTAATGCCGGTGATCTGTCCCACCAGATAAGGATAGGGCACATCATTCTCTATACAACTGTTTAACAGGCAACAAGCCGCCATCAACAAAGACAAACGGCAACAACCGGTCATTTTTAAAAGTATATTTCTTTTCATGGCGATTAAAAATAATAGGTCATACCCAGGTTAATAGAAAAAAGATCGATCTTAAACTTAGCAGAAGTTTCCCGCCGTGACCCCTCGATTACTTTATTATGATCCTGTTCGATCCATTTGGAGTCGAAACCCATCACACCAACCGAAACTTCCACCGCCGCATTATTGGTAATGAAAGCGGTCATACCGGGAGCGATACCGACTTGCAAGTGTTTGATCTTTTCGTAGACGCCATCGAGTGTCTCACCTTCGCCGGAATAGGTCTTTCCCTGTCCGGCACCGAAAGTTACGCGAGCTTCATTGAACAGACCGAAACGTTTGCTGTTTCCCAGATTAATATATGTACGCACGAAACCTGTTCCGTAAATCATATGTTGTAAAAGGGAGGCGTTATTGATCTTAAACGAGAGGTCCTCATTCAGATCGATATCCAGGTTCCCTATATCAATATAATCGCGGGTATAGGAAAAACGGCCACCCACAGCAACATTATCCCGAATGAAATATCCGAAACTAGGACTGACACTGAATGAATAGTTCTTTCCTTCAACATTCTTCAGGATCAAGAACTTGTAATCGTCAGAACTGCTTTCTGTATAGGAAAAACTACCTCCCACCATCCACTGCCCTTTCGGGATAAAGGTAGATGATTGAATGCCCCGGTCTACTTGCTCACGTTTCTTCTTGGCTTGCAGGAAGAGAGGGAAGAGAAGGCTTATTGCTAATAAGATTGTTATTTTATTTTTCATGTTTGAGTTTGAAAGCCAAGTGCAAGGACTTGGCTTCGTATTTC
This sequence comes from Parabacteroides sp. AF18-52, assembly GCF_003479145.1. NCBI lineage: Bacteria > Pseudomonadati > Bacteroidota > Bacteroidia > Bacteroidales > Tannerellaceae > Parabacteroides > Parabacteroides sp. AF18-52. The sequence continues at coordinate 45,892 of NZ_QUGR01000028.1, read as the reverse complement.
TAATTTATTGGATCAAGTGATGGTATATAATCATACTTTAATTCAAAATCATCAAGCCACATTTCACTACTTGTACTACCAGTAAAATAGTCTCCATATTTACTAGCTGAGGTTACCACCAGAATATGAGTAGGAATAGCTTCTTTATCTCGATAAATTAATGGTACATCAAATTCTTCCCAATCATTATTTATTGATCCTTTACTCTGGCTCTCCGATATCTCACCATATGCTATTATATCCTTATTGTTTTCAGAAAAATCTATAAATGTGCTAATATCCGTATTATTAAGCAAATGGTATAATTCCTCAGATACTGGATTTGTCGTTTTTACTAAGGCTATATAAATGGCGCACTGATCCGGACTATCTTTAACTTGAGGTCCATTTTTCCCCTGATAATCAATCGTACCTGCTTTGTATTTATACCAACCGTGTAAAGAAGTTGGTCGCACTGTCCATTTACGACCAAAATTGATTTTAGCGCCGCTTGTTCCTATGGTTTCACCATATTTACCTATATATAGATTGCCCGCAGCAAATTGTCCAGCACTACCAATTCCTACAAACTGAGACTTTAAATAAGCCACTTTATTACCAAGTCCATCTGTACGTTTACCATCTGCTGATTGTGTAGGATTTTTATAAGCAAAAGCCGCTAATCCTGAAGATGTTCCATAATTACCTGAATCCCAAAATGCATCATGATTATTAGCTTCAGACTGAGTTCCAAGATAATAAGTTTCAAATTTTTTCCCTATATATTTGCCTGTATAAATCGACCAAGTTTCAAAATCACTATAAGGCAATTGAGCAATCTGCGCCGTTGTGAAGTCCTGAACAATTGAATTCGCAAATCTATATTCATAATCTTTTTCTGGTACGAGATTCTTCAGTACAGCCTGATAAACTCCATTGTTAACAGTTATATTTTCTGTTATTTTTTGCCATGTCGAACTATTTTTCTCTCGCCATTCAAAATAGACTTCCGATACATCAGGGTTACTAGCCCACGTTCCATATAGATAAACAAATCTACTCCAAGCATTAGCAGGAAGAGTTTCGACTAGATCTTCTTTTGTTGTAAAAGTCATAACATTTCCTTTCTCCATAAACATATATTCATAATCAGTACCAGCTTCTAAATTTTGTAATGAAGCTTGATAATTATATTCATCATTGTTTACTCTTATAGCAGGAGTTGATATCCATTGAGAAGCTGGCTCTGTCCTTTTTCTATAATAAAAGAATAATTTATCTATTGGCGCGTCTTTCCCAGATGGAGTTGAATAAAAACCTCTTAAGGTTGCTGTAAAAAATTCAAATTCAGCAGTTCGCGTTTGAACAATAATTTCTGGCAATACAATCCCAATATTTATATCTTGTGGGTTCTCCTCACCAAACTGAATCGTAACATTCGCTGCACCTTCAGAAGACTCTCCTTCTCCACCCTCCGTTGACTTCATAGAGATTTTGATCTTATAATATTCACACGCCTTCGCTTCTGCTATTTTCTTTAAAGAGATAGTCTGCCAGCTTCCCGCATTGTTTTTGAACATAAAATCAACAGAAAGGTCACCGGGAGTAATATATCCGGCACGCCCTTCTTCATCACTTGAAAAAGTGACACCTCCTACGACTGTTTTATATTCAGTTTGATAAGTATCCTTCAGATTCTGATCATATTCAACCGACACCTTGACAGTCGTCAGTTTACATTCTAGCTGAGCAGATCTTGTTTCACCGGCTATAACCTCTGCAGTAGTTTCTCCCCTATAAACAGGATTAAAACCATTTAACGTTTCGTTTCCGTTACTTGCTATAGCGACCAACTTATATTTTCCAGGTGCCAGTTCAATATCTCCAATAGATTCATTCGGAGCAAAATTATACTCTTTTGACCAATCTTTGTCAGATGAATTCTCCGTTATATTGGAGATAACCAAACGAATGTTCTTGATCTCCACATTCTCTTCAGCTTTTGTTATAACGGAAGTATTGGTAACAACATCAATCCGTATGAAACCATTACTGTTCACTTTTTCATCCGAATTGCAAGAGAACAAAGTGGTTAACAATGCTACTATTAAAAATAAACTATTTTTTTTCATTGCTTATTACATTATAATGAAAACTGTATAGATAGCGTCTTAGACACTTCCCGACCTTTTTTATCTACCACTTTCAAATGGAATTTATGAGGTCCGGGATCACCTAATTCAGAAAGAACACCCATAAACAGACTCACATCAAACAACTGGGATGTTTTTCCTGCAACAGGTTCATTTCCTAATAAACCTAAACTTTTTAAGCCTTCCTCATTCTTGCCCGGATTAGCCAAATCGAACGTTTTTTCCAATCCTACTGCACCTAGAAGCTCATCCGAAAGGATTGGTGAATCAATCGTCACGATCAAATTTGCAATACCAGCTTCTGCCGTAATATCGACTTGCACGGTTGTAGGATCGGTCAATGTACTTCCTAAATTAAATCCTCTTCCAACGATAGTAGGAGCCGCATAAGACGGTCCCGGGTCAGGAGTCGGATCGGGATCAGGATTTGGTGTTGGATCAGGATTAGGGGTCGGTTGATCGGGTGAAGGGATTGTTATGTCGACATCCTTACCATTCAGGGTCACATCGATCGTTATATCGAAATGACTATCTCCTCCAACATCGGGAGTATCCGGATTATCAGGGTTATTCGGATCGTCAGGATTGTCCGGATTATCGGGGGTATTCGGATTATCCGGAGTTCCGGGATTAGCAGGAATTGTATCTTTAATACCCAGATTGATCTCGAATTTATCTTCCGGTTTCAACGAACTTCCATCCTTACTCGCCATGCTCTGAGCTTTGTAAACTTCAGTTCCATTCTTTGTGGTGGCACGGACAGCAATCAACATCGATGGAGCCGTACGAAAGTAAGCCACTCCATTCACATCCTTGTTCATTGTCAATACACCCGTACCATTCGTGAAGGTAACGGCATAATTATCCTCTACCTCACTCAGGAAACTCTCATCATAGTTGACATTCACAACAACACTATTCAGCTTGCAGGTATCTTTCAAGTTTGTTACCTCTCCGGCATTCACCGAAAACTCTTTTTCACTGAAATAATACGGTTTATTTATAGAGGCCTCTTCCTCATCCCCGGCATAAGAAGCGGAACGTACCTTATAAGTACCCACCGGCAATTCAATAACACTACCTGCTTCCTGAAGCTGAGTATAAGAATCGTATTCGCGAACAACTTCTCCATTTGTATTCACGATCTGAACAGTATATTGGTCGACCACATTTTCAGCACGGGTCGCTGTCTCTTTCGACAACAGATCCAAAGAAAAACCGCCTACAGCTTCTACGTCCGTCTTACCCGGCATGCGGTTCCGTAATTCATCCCGCATTTCGCAAGAAACTGTTCCCAGAAGACAAATACCCAAAAACAGCCTACTTATAAACATTCTATTTTTTTTCATTGAACAGTCATTTTAATAGTGAACGCCCTATCTGCAGAACGGGTAGAAAGAGCTTTTGTGCCATCCGTTGCTAATCCGATAGTAACAGTTACATAATCGTTTGCAACCGGAAATCTCTCATCCTTGTATTTTAATAGTTCATTGTAACTGATAGGTTCCTGATATTCCTTCTCTATTGCAGTAAAAGACAACCGGAGAGCGTCTGTTGGTTTTATATAAATCTCATCACTTTCTCCAGTTGGCGATAAGGTAAAATTATGACTTCCTCCGGCATTTCCATTTGTAAGACAAACACCCACTCCGGTTAAAGCATCCATCAACTCTTTTTCCAGCTTCACCTTTACACGAACCTGTTGCATCAGACAAGTCACCTCACATTTTGAAAAGAAATTTGCCTGAATCGTCAGATCTTTGTCTCCGGCATAGAAAGGAGTCGTTGCGACTTCCGGCATTTGAGTCTTTTCCGAAGATACAGCAACTGTATAATTTCCTTTTTCCAATCGCAACGTTCCACCCTCTTTCAGCTCCTGAAAAGTAACAAATTCCTTTTTATAGCCATTATCCTTTCCTGTTATGACTACGAAAAACTGATTCACGTCAACTCCCATAGCCTTTGTTATAACTGACAGGTTAGGTTGAGTCACTTCCAGATCCAGTGAGAAATAACCGTACTCACTTTCCGGCTGAACAGTCTCCTCTGCCTTCGAGCAAGCAGTAAACAGATTCACTATTCCCGCTAAAGCCAATATAATATATAATGTATATCTCATGATTTATTCCGTTATTTGAATTTTCAATTGAGTTTCCGAAGAATAAGACATGCCGCCCTCATCGTCTCCTGTTACTTTTATCTTATACTCATGGTAACCGACTGCGAGTTTCTTCACAAAATTCTCCAGATAGATCGTTGCCAAAGACCTACCAGCCAGGTCATCGTCCCAAATCAAACCGTCAAACTCCGATGTCTCTTTACGTTTCGTTTGAACAAGATCAATCTTATTCTCTTCAAATCCCGTCACTTCTGCCCATTCGCATTTCTGTATCTTCGCACCGTTCAGTCCCAATATATTCAGATAAAAATCATCAGGAGCCGTCCCTTTCTTTATACCGGGGAAACTACCATTCTCCGTAGAGAAAGACAGGGTAAACCTTTTATCCGTCGAGAATTTATTCTCAATCTCATATATTATCGGTTTTTCAACCAAATCGTGATTGATCGTTATCTCAATCTTCAAAGGCGGAACATCCAAAGGTTTCGCTTCCTGCGTGACCGTTATCTTCACCATTATATTGCGGACATCCTGGCTCGCTGTTAAGAGAAGGTCCGCACTACGCACTTCATTCTTATCATTCGGGGCAACTGTCAGTAACATACTTCCTTCTCGTTTCTCAGCCTTCAGCCAGTCGGCAGACGAAGAAATAGTCCAGTCTTTCTGGTTTGTTTCCACTTTATAAGCCTTAGCTGTAACACCGGCTGCAGGTAACTTCAGATCCGAGAAGTCGACATGGATATAAGGATCCTCCTCTTTGGCCTTTTGCTCAATACGAATGGTTACAGTCGTTATTTTATCTCCCTCACCGGCAGTAATAGCAACCTCTGCTTTACGGGCCAGAGAGGTTGCGTTTGCTTCGGCCGACAAAGTCAATGTTGTTGCATCTCCATCAGTACGAGTCACTTTCAACCACTCCTCAGCATTGTTTGTATAACTCCAGTCTTTCGTGCTTCTTACAGTGATTGTCTGCTCGAATGCATCGTTTGAAACGATCAGGTCGACAAGATCTACGGCAAGATCCGGCATATTGTCGATAACTTTCCCCTGTTGTGATACCTCTATATCAGCTGATAACGACTTGTTCCCACTGGTAGCCACCACCGTTACAGTTGTCTTACGAACCTCTTCTGTATTATTTTCTTTGGCTGTAAAAACAGCTTTTCCGTTCTGCTTTTCCACAGTAAGCCAATCGGCTGTCTTTGCGATGGTCCACTCTGAATTGGAAGTGACAGTAACACTTTGCGTCAGGTTATCGCTCGCTTCGAATAACAAACCTGCGACATCGACTGTAAGTGTAGGGTCTGGCGTAGAGGGTGGCGCAGGAACATCGGGAGTATCCGGGACATCCGGTGTATCCGGTATATCTGGCGTGTTTCCTCCTCCTTCATTACTTCCCAGTTTAAAATGCAGACGAACCAGGTCGCGAGGTAAAATATCGACCGAATTAGTAAAGGTATACTCCTTACTGGAAGTAGAAAACAGCATTTTCAGATTCAGTTTCTCCCCTTCTTTGTCCACCTGGAAATATCCGGCACGAGTTTCATCCTTTTTATATACCAGAGGAGATTCACCGGTGTGGCTGGTACTCATCGATACGGTATAATCGCTATATGCTTTCTTCAAATCGTCTGCATAATCGACTGTTACTTTGGCATTAGCCGGACGACAATCCAGTTTAACCTGAGTAGTCTCACCATTTTCAATTGAAAAGTTTGTTATTCCTTCCACATACAAAGAATCGAAAGCGGCCGGGACCAGCGTCCCCCATGTTGCCTGAGCCACATAATCACCTGCATCCAATGCCAATTTTTCAGGTTTCTCTCCAAAAAGGAAAGAGGTAACAATTTCTGAATCCTGAAGAATGTTTACAATATAGTCATTGACATTCTCCGGATCGGATGCAGTTTTCGTTTTACTGTAAGTAGCATCGGCATTTAAGTCTAACAAAACACATCCACTCCCTTCTTTCTTGCCCAAAGTACCCATATCATCTGCTGTACATGCAGATAATATGGAAATACCAAACAATAACGCCATAGTTCTCACAGAACTAAGCCTTCTCTTCATTTCTATTTCCCTCATCTACCTAATTTTATGGTTGTTTTTACAACCTTATATAATACTAGTGTTATATGCATTTTTTATCGGGTGCAAAGTAACCTTGAATTACAAAACCCTACAAGGTCTATTTATGCGATTTACTGTTCTTTTTTTTAGATATGTCTTAAAACATATTAACTAACACGCTTTATTATATACATTATTGGAGAAAAAGATATTATTCTAGTGTTCTATTTTTAAGAAAACGAATCAGCCTTTGAAAAATAATGAATACATTTGCATCGATATAAACAACAGGCAAATGGATACAAATATACCCAAGGAGCTACCGAAGCTCGATATTCCTGAAGACTGGATTGTCGGGAAAGATATCAGTCGTGAAATACTGAATATGTATACCAATTTTCCTTGCCGGCTAAAAGCCGGAATTTTTGTCCTTTGCATGGGGGGAGAAATTGAGGCTTTGATCGATACGACAAACTATCGGGTGAAAGCTAACGATTTTGTAACGATTTTACCGGGAAGCATCCTTCAGATCCTCAAAGTGACAGGTGAGTTAAATATCTATTTCTTAGGTTATTCCTCCCAGTTTATTATAGAGACAAACGTCATTAAAGCAACGGTCGATATATTTTATACAATAAAGACCTCGCCTGTTATCCCACTAAAAGACGAAGTCGCTCAAATCATCCGGGAACACCTGGATTTACTTGCCAAAACATATCTTACCTTTTACGGAAAGATCAGTAAAGAGGTCACCAAACATATGTTACTTACATTAGTTTATGGTCTGGGAGATTTATATAAAGATATCCGAACAAAAAAAACAGTGCTGGGGAAAAGCGAACAGATAACACACGATTTCACCCAACTGGTCATGCGACATTACAGCCAGGAACGAAACGTAGCCTTTTATGCTGAAAAACTAGGCATTACACAGGCACATCTAAGTACCACCATCCGACAAGTCACAGGAAAAACCTGCCTCGAAATTATCGCATCGATGGTGATTATGGATGCCAAAGCGCAATTGAAATCAACCGAAGCCTCCGTACAGAGCATTGCCTATTCGCTGAATTTTACTAATATGTCTTTTTTCGGTAAATATTTTAAACGACATGTCGGTATCAGCCCGCAGGAATATCGAAATAACTAAAGTTCTGTGAGAACTCGCGACGAAAGAACATTCTTGCCGGAAATACATTCGTTGTAGCATTTAGCAAGGAAATTTTCAGCCCACCCGGTAATAAAACAGTACATAGGTAACATCCAGGTAGAAATAAATAGCAAGTTCACCCGATTATCCCTCCATTAGTTCCTGCTAATAAAACCAACGACATCCCTATAATCCCCAACTCTCCCTATCCAGATTCCGGTAATTGATAGCTTCGGCGAGATGGCGGGTCTCTATGTTTTCGGAAGCATCGAGGTCGGCAATGGTACGGGAGACCTTCAGAATCCGATCGTAAGCACGGGCAGAAAGACTCAGGCGTTGCATAGCCGCTTTAAGAAGAGAGAGACAGGAAGCATCAGGTACCGCATATTTATGCAGAAGTGGTGTGGTCATCTGAGCATTACAATAAACACCTTCGTATTCTGCAAAACGCTTTTCCTGAATAGCACGGGCATTAACGACCCGTTCACGAACGGCAATGCTGGGTTCGGAAGGATGTTGTTCGGATATCTTTTCAAAAGGAACAGGAATGATCTCCACCTGTATGTCGATACGGTCGAGTAACGGCCCGGAAACACGATTCATATACTTCTGCACTGCTCCCGGCGGACAAAGACAAGGCCGATCCGGATGATTATAGTAGCCGCACGGACAAGGATTCATCGAAGCAACCAGCATAAAGCTGGCAGGATAATCGACAGAAAAACGAGCACGCGAAACCGTGATCTTCCGATCCTCCAATGGTTGCCGCATTACTTCCAGTACACTCCGGTTAAATTCCGGCAATTCGTCGAGGAACAATACCCCGTTATGCGCCAGACTTACTTCTCCCGGCTGCGGATAAGCTCCCCCTCCCACCATCGCCACATTCGAAATAGTATGATGCGGAGAGCGAAACGGCCGTTGTATCATCAGGGAAGTTTCTACCCCTATCTTTCCGGCTACAGAATGGATCTTGGTCGTTTCCAGTGATTCGTGCAGAGTGAATGGAGGAAGGATCGTCGATAACCGTTTCGCCAGCATTGACTTACCACTTCCCGGAGGGCCGATCATGATCAGGTTATGACCGCCGGCAGCTGCCACCTCCAAAGCACGTTTCACATTTTCCTGCCCACGTACATCTGAAAAATCAAACTCAAATTGTTCCTGACGAGCATAAAATTCCTCCCTCGTATTAACAATAGTCGGCTGCAGTTCACGTTTTCCACTCATGAACTCGATTACTTCTTTGATAGTTGAAGCTCCATATACTTCCAGGTTATTGACCACCGCTGCCTCACGCGCATTTTGTTTAGGAAGAATAAATCCTCTGAATCCCTCTTCCCGCGCCTTGATAGCAATAGGTAACACACCTTTCACCGGCTGCAGGCTCCCATCGAGCGAAAGTTCTCCCATCAAAATAAATTTATCCAACCGGGAAGCATCCAACTCTTCAGCAGCGGCCAATATACCGACTGCCAGCGGCAAGTCATAGGCAGAACCTTCCTTCCGGATATCGGCAGGTGCCATGTTTATCACAATACGATTACGAGGGAATTTGTATCCACTTACCTGAAGCGCAGAAATTATACGTTCGTGACTTTCACGGACGGCTATGTCAGGAAGACCTACCAGAAAAAACTGAATCCCCTTCGTACAATTTACTTCAATGGTGACAATAGTTGCAGAGATGCCCTGCACCGCGGCTGCATAAGATTTTACTAACATAATTAATGATTTTGGTTGGATGTTTATAATTTGTTATCTCATTTCTCTATCAGTTTTTCCAGTGTTTGTTGAATCTCCACACCATTGTCCGTTTTCATGATGATCTTTCCGTCTTCATCAATCAGGAAACAGCGGGGAAGTGTATTTACATTATATAAATCGACCAGCATCGTCGCCTGTCCGGCAGAGTCGGTCACCAGGTTCCAGTCGATACTATCTTTTGACAGCAGTTTACGAACTTCCTGCGGGTCGTCATCCAAACTGATCAGCAACATATCCACCTTTTCCTTCGGATATTTCATAGCAACTTTATCCAGGAACAGATCTTCCGTCTGGCACATATCACACCAGGGAGCCGTGAAAGCAAGTAACAGATATCGCTGAGGGAATGAATCCAGGCTCACAGTATGTCCGTATACATTCTTTACATTAAATCCGGGAGCTTCGGCACCCAGTGAAGTACGCTGTGCCTTGGCACTATACTCCTGCAGTTTACGTATCAGATAGAAATCTTTCAGTTTCGGACTCAACACGGCCAGCAATTCATCCATTTTACGGGTATCATCCGGATTCATGAAATAATATTGCAGCAAAACAGCTGAAGCTTCCTCATCCGGATGCTCCTGAATATACTCCATCGCCCGCTCACTCAAGGTATGATTTACATTTGTCAGGCGTGACGGTATATCTGTCTCTTCTGTCGTATTTGTATAACTTCCCTTATTGGTCAGTATCTTGATCAAATCAGCCTGTTCCTTCAGTAAGGGACTGACACTCTTCCTGTAAGAGTTCAACTGATCGTTGATCCGTCCGCCTTTTACCTGTAACAGGGCCGGATAAAGAGCATCACCGGTTATTGTCACTTTCTCCCCTTTTATCAGGTAAGCGGTAGTCCAGCTTTTTTTATGATCGAAGAAGATCGTAACTGTATTGAAGTCGCCTTCGTTCCGTTTCAGAGAAAATTGTCCGGGTTTTTCACACGTGACGGTATCGACGACTTTGTTATTGTCATTTTCAAAAACGGCATACAACGTCTCATCTTCCAAATTAGACAATTTGCCTTCTATTCGGTAAGAAACGTCCTTGCCGCACGACGACAAAAACAATGCGACTCCGAAAATCAATAATAAATGCTTTATCATTATACCTTTAAACCCCACAATAACGGATAATTTGGGGTAAAGATAATAATAGATTTTAAAACAAACTAACATTTATGATAAAATTAATATAGATATATAAAAAAAGCACAGAACAAAATGTTCTGCGCTTTTTGATTTTTTACACTTAACCTTCGGTAGGAAATACCTCGGGCAAATAAATTACAATTTCGGACCAGCAGCAACCAAAGCCTTACCAGCTTCGTTACCAGTGAACTTAGCGAAGTTCTTCTGGAAACGTGCAGCCAAATCTTTCGCTTTTTCATCCCACTGTGCAGGATCAGCGTAAGTGTCACGAGGATCAAGGATCTTCGGATCAACACCCGGCAATTCTGTAGGAACAGTAAAATCGAAATAAGGAATAGTCTTTGTCGGAGCTTTGTCGATAGAACCATCCAGGATAGCATCGATAATACCTCTTGTATCTTTGATAGAGATACGTTTTCCGCTACCGTTCCAACCTGTGTTAACCAAATAAGCCTTAGCACCAGTCATTTCCATTTTCTTAACCAGTTCCTGACCGTATTTAGTCGGGTGCAATGACAAGAATGCTGCACCGAAACAAGCTGAGAATGTAGGAGTCGGTTCAGTGATACCACGTTCTGTACCAGCCAATTTAGCTGTGAAACCAGAAAGGAAGTAGTACTGAGTCTGTTCCGGAGTCAGGATAGATACCGGAGGCAATACACCGAATGCATCAGCAGACAGGAAGATAACCTGTTTTGCGTGCGGGCCTTTAGAAACCGGCTTAACGATGTTTTCGATATGATAGATAGGATAAGAAACACGTGTGTTTTCTGTAACAGACTTGTCAGAGAAGTCGATAGCGCCGTTAGCGTCTACTGTACAGTTTTCCAACAGAGCGTCACGTTTGATAGCGTTCCAGATATCCGGTTCGTTTTCCTGGCTCAAGTTGATAGTCTTAGCATAGCAACCACCTTCGAAGTTGAATACACCGTCGTTATCCCATCCGTGTTCGTCATCACCGATTAACAGACGTTTCGGGTCAGTTGACAATGTAGTTTTACCTGTACCTGACAAACCGAAGAAGATAGCCGAGCTCTTGCCTTCTTTGTCTGTGTTAGCAGAACAGTGCATAGAAGCCATACCCTGCAGAGGCAACAGATAGTTCATGTAAGAGAACATACCTTTCTTCATTTCACCACCGTACCAAGTATTCAGGATAACCTGGATCTTTTCAGTCAGGTTGAATACAACAGCAGTTTCAGAGTTCAAGCCAAGTTCTTTATAGTTTTCAACTTTAGCTTTAGAAGCATTCATGATAACGAAATCAGGTTCACCGAAGTTAGCCAATTCTTCAGCAGAAGGACGGATGAACATATTTGTTACGAAATGAGCCTGCCATGCTACTTCCATGATGAAACGCAGTTTCAGACGGCTGTTTTCGTTAGCACCGCAGAATGCGTCAACAACGAACAATCTCTTGTTAGAAAGTTCTTTTGTTGCTAATTCTTTACAAGCCTTCCAGCATTTTTCGTCTACTGGTTTGTTATCATTTTTATATTCTTCAGATGTCCACCATACAGTGTTTTCGCTGGTAGCATCCTTTACAAAGAATTTATCTTTAGGAGAACGTCCTGTATAAACGCCAGTCATAACGTTTACAGCACCCATATCAGTTACCTGACCTTTTTCGAAACCTTCCAGACCTGGTTTTGTTTCTTCTGCGAACAGAACTTCATAAGACGGATTGTGTACAATTTCTGTCACACCTGTGATTCCGTACTTGCTTAAATCTAAATTAGCCATTCTTGATAATAATTTAAATGATTGACTTTATATAACTTTTCTCTCTCTCGAAATTAAAAAATAATAGAACTAATACCTGTTTGTAACCTGCTGTTACCCCGCCTTGTTAAGACCGGTACAAAAGTAATATTTTTTTTTATAGCTGATACTCTATTAAGGAAATTTTTCAGTAATAATTGCTCTTTTCCATGCAATTAACAATCAGGGTAGTCTATTTGTCAACTACACTTTACAATCTGCGACAGAAGTGTCAACCAAAGTAGTCACTTGGAAAAAAGTGAATATATTTACAGAAAAAGATGAGTAGTTTTTCCCAATCTTTGTGTTCTGATTCTGAACAAGGTCTAACCACGTAGCATTCTTATGAGAAAAAACACTGAGTCAACCCCCGTGACTGCAAAAGAGAGATACTCAGATCAGATAATCTGGGAGAATTTTCTTTGTGGAGATGATGAAGCTTATACATATATTTATAGAGAGTACTCGCAGGCATTATATGCTTATGGCATGCATTTTACCTCTGATAAAGGGCTGGTAGAAGATTGTATACAGGATGTGTTCGTAAAGATATTTCAGAACCGCAAACATCTCCAGTCTACGGACAATATCAAACTATATCTTTTCATATCCTTGAAAAACAAGCTATTTAACATATTCAGAAAAGATATAAAATACAGTCAGATCGATTCGCTGGAACCTGTTTTTGCAGCAGAATATACGATTGAGGATGAGATTATCGAAAATGAAAAAGAACAATTCCTGAATGAGAAAATGATCCGGATGCTCGAGGTTTTATCGCCACGCCAGAAGGAAATCATCTATTATCGTTTTGTAGAAGGATTATCTTATGAAGAGATTTGCCAGATCATGGATATGAATTACCAATCTACCCAGAATCTGATACAAAGGTCTTTAAAAAAGCTGCGTACCACTTTCTCACGGGCAGAAATGCAATTTGTTCTGTTCCTTCTTATCAGTATATAACTTACAATTGCCTATAAAACAATTCATCAGTAATCTGTCGTTTGTTTTATAAGCAATTGCGTGGTTCTCAATCGAGAACTTTTATACGGATATATCTGAACCTGACTACCGAGTCGTGTCCCAGGAAAGCGATGTGACCACATGAATTACGCAATCCGGACTGTACCTTATCATACGGAATATCCTTAATCACTTTCTTGATATTCGTATCGAGAATGACCGTCCCATTCAATATGATCTTAATATTGGCTCCCCGGGCTATCACTTCCTGTTGATTCCATTCGCCCACCGGTTTTAAATACCCGCGCTTGGCCGGAGCATAATTATATAAACCTCCGTGATACTGGTAGGGCTTCAGGTCCTTATATTGAGGATCGTCATTATCCAGTATCTGAAGTTCCATACCCAAATAACCTTCCGGAACTATGATATGCCGAAGCCCCAATCCGTTATTTGCTCCGGGTGTCAGTTGAAATTCAAATTTCAATACGAAGTTACAGTAACTATCCTCCGAATAAAGATTACCGAATCCCGAGGCTTTTTTAGCAATACAACCGTTTTCCAATATATACTCATCAGAGTTGTTAATCCATCCATCCAGAGTAGTTCCGTCAAACAACAACCGGTAACCATCCTTCTTCTCCTGCTCCGATAACCGGTATGGAACAACTGTTTCCGCTGTCGATGGAAGAACCGGATTCGATGCGAACAAAGGACAGCTTATTAGCAACAATAAGACTGCATATCCTATAATTTTCATAGACAAATCTCCTTTTAAAGTTTATTTTTTTCTTTCTTTCAGATTCTCAGCATCCCAATAAACAGCCTCTCCCCGTTCATAACTTTCATAACTCAACAAGGCCGGAGCAGCGGATCTTACAGAAAACATGACATCACAAACAAGCGGGGTTTTATTACGGATACCCGTAAAAAAGTTTTCAAAATGATCATAATGCCCACCCTTATAGTCCGATGAAGCAATGAATTCTATCTCCTTTTCCGATTTGATAACCGGCGTATCAATCCCCTGTCCTATCGGCTCCAATGCTTGCAAGAAGGCCATATCAGCCTTATGCAACGTTTTTAAAGTAACCTTATCCCATGCCACATCGAGAGTTCCTTCCGAACCGACAATACGAAAGTCCATACTTCCCCATTTACGGGAAACACCGTCGACATAGTTTGCACCCAACTGTACGGTGAATGCTCCCAGATCCTCTCTGTCCGGATAATCCAGATAAGCAAGCATCACATCAGGAGTATCCCGGTATCCGTCTGTATAATGCCGGATACCACCTGTCGTATAAACTTTTTCCGGACCAATAGCATCAGTTATATAGTGAAGGCTTGCCAGCACATGCACGAACAGATCTCCGGCAATGCCGGTTCCGTAATCTTTCCAGTTCCTCCAATAAAAGAAACGTTGGGGATCAAATTTATGCTTAGGTGCATTTCCTAAGAACCGTTTCCACCAGATTGTTTTTTCAGAAGCATTATCAGCTACCGGATAATATCCCAATGTTCCCGGAGCACCCGTAAACTGCCCGTCTATAAAATTGACTTTGCCGATAGCCCCGGATCGCAACAGTTGCCGGGCTTTTCTATTCCCTAAAGAAGCCATACCCTGACTCCCGGCCTGAAAATACATACCGCTTACCCGTTGCGCATCGATCAGTTTTTCTGCCTCACTGATTTTATGGATAACCGGCTTTTCACAATATACATGCTTACCAGCTTTCATGGCAGCAATGGCAATGGGTTGATGCCAATGGTCGGGAGTTCCGATCAGTACGGCATCGACATCGCTACGTTTCAGAATATCATTATAATCTTTTGTTGTGAAAATATGATCTCCCCACTGTTTTTTAGCATCCTCCAAACGCGTTTCATAAACATCACATACGGCCGTGATCTTTACCCCTGGTACCCGTAAAGCACAATTCGCATCAGCAGTCCCCATTCCGCCTTTACCGATTAAAGCAATGCGTATCTCGCGGGAACCGACAGATTCCCCATTTCCAACCACTCCGGAAGAGTTTCCCTCCGCCAGGAGTTGGGGAGCTGAAGGTAATAATATACCTCCAGCCATCATTTGTTTAATAAAAGTTCTTCTATTTGACATAACATCTGTTATTAAATACCCCAACCATTAATCTCTGCTACCTGGCAAACCGCACCACTTGCTTTGCCCAATGCCGGATCTGCATATTCAAATGCATCCGTAATAACAAAACGGATATAATTGGCTTGTTGCATTGAGAAATCCAGTTCCATTGAACGATTCTCCAGATTGCTTTTGCGGCTCCAATCTACAATTTTTGTCCAAGTCTCACCATCTGTGCTAACTTCAAAATAGCCTGATTTGATATTTCCCAGTGATTCATCTTCCGGCAACTGGAATCCCAAACGATATAAACTACAACTCTCCTGCAAGTTTATAGTGACAAAATAAGGAAATTCTATCGGCTTGATAGCCCTTGTACACCAATAAGTGTTATTATTATTATCCAGTAGATTATCCGGTATATCCATCGACGAAGCGTTCTCGACTTCATCCGTAATAATAGAATTACACTCTTCTATCGTCCAGTCGGTTTTCTCCATAACCGGGGGCTGGATAGAGATCGGATAGATTGTAACATCCGCCTCCGGATCGATTCCGTACTTTGAGACAGAAGCTATTTTGAGAGGAAGGGCATAGTACCCGAAAGCATAATTATTTTCATCTACTTTAAATGCTTTCTCCTCCAATGTGATCTTTAGATATTCATAATCCCGGTTCTTTTTCAGGATACAAGTCGAACGATCTATCGTATACGCACCTTCCGGCAGTAATTTATATTTTCGGGCACCTGCACTCAGGGAACCGTTATATTCATCCAGTGCAGCTGAATTCACCTCGACATCATAAGAAATATCCCAGTCATTATAATAATTGACCTGTACCTTAGGATAAATGACCAAAACATCATCATCATCCGTTTTTATACTGAACTCAGATCCCGTCCTGTATATACCCGGAGTTTCGAAACCGATATAAGGCTGATAAACAGAAGGCTTGATCAGAATCTGCGCCTTATCCTCCTCTGCGATCCGAATATCCGCGTTATCGGTCACCAACAAACAGGGCAGTACATATTGCAAACCATCGTTGCCCAGATCAGTCAGGGAGGCGGGATCAAAATCAATCAGAAAGAACTTTCTGTAATCATCTTCCGTAAAAGATAAACTCCCCTCTTTCAGCGAATAACAATTATCCGGCATCAGTTTATAATCGGTACCGTTCGTTTCGTTATAAGCAGCCAAAATGGATTCATCCACCGACAGGCGGACGGTTGCGGAATGATTTCCTTTACCACTCTTTATCACAGGCAGTTCATAGGTAAAAGTACCCCAATTAAAGACCTTAGCTTCCAGCAACCCTGATTTTTGCAGATAAAGCTGATCATCCAATTCATCCGCATCCCTGTATTCGTCACATGAAACAAACCACAACGAGAATACCGATAAGGCCATCAGAAATATATTATATTTGAATTTCATATTCTTCATTTTTTATTACCAACCATAATTTTGTGTCAAATTCTGCATTTCATTCAATTGCTCCTGAGGAATAGGGAACAGATAATTTTTGTCTGTGAATACCCTGTCTCCTGAAGCCCAGATAGACGTTGTCCTGTGCCATGAGTCTTCATAATTTTTCGCAGCGACATTCCTTGTCCATACTTTTCCGTTCAGAACATCTTTAGCGGTCATCCACCGGCGAAGGTCCGGTAGCCGGAGTGTCTCGAATGCCAATTCGACCATACGTTCTTTCTGTATAAGCTCACGAAGTAAGTTTTTATTTCCTTTGACTTCCGGATAAGCATCCTCCAGTTTATTCAAACCGGAACGTTCACGAACCAGGTTGATATACTTCAAAGCTTCGGCCTCATCCCGGTTCGGTTTTTCGTTACAGGCTTCCGCATAGTTCAGATAAATTTCACCTAAACGAAAGATCGGAGCGACCAATTGCCCCCAGTTCCCCTGGTCCGTATTCAAAGTCGGGTCGGTCATTCTGCGCCAGGAATATCCGACCTTCACGCAATCGCCACTACCTGAATAGGAAGAAGTACCTCCATCAAAAAATGTAACAGCCTCTTTTCTCATCGCCGGATTCAGCCACGGGAACCCATTCGCTAAAACAGAAGCATAAAAACGAGCGTCACGCCCGACACAACTGTTATGTGCTTTTACAAGCAGGAAAGTATCCAACGGATGTTTATAACTATCCTTAAAACCATCTTCCACATAACCGGATTTCGAGTCTATAACCGGAGAACCATCCGCATTATATCCCGTGACAGGGAAGCGCCCTGAAGCAGCCATAGGATAAGTATCGACCAAACGGATAGAAGGGCAATATCCACCATAACCGGTCTTACAGAACTGGGGAGGATTACAACGAACAACAATGAACATTCCATCAGTTTGCCATTGTCCCCAAATAAGTTCTTTATTCCATTTTTCCAATGTTATCGCCATATACGAACGGATTGCCCGTTTGAACGGATCTGTTTCTGTCGTGTTCCGTACCAGATCATAAATTCCCAGATCGATGACAGCCTTAGCTGCATCAGCCGCCTTTTGCCACTTTTCTAGGTCCGGTGACTGCGGGAATAATAATTCTCCGTCTTTATTCTGCATTCCCTTATACAGAGAACAGCCATTGAACAGCGGACTTGCCATATACAACAGGAAACGGGCCTTAGCAGCCAACACAACTCCTTTCGTTACACGCCCGTACCAACTGAGATCCGTAATCTGTAAAGGTAAAATCTCTGCGGCCTTATCATATTCTTCCAGCACAAACTGCACATTTGCTTCCAGCGGATGGCGATCAACATCTTCCGCATGAATACTGGAATCAGAATCCTGGTCTCCCCAAACATAAACCGGTCCGTACCGATCTATTAAGAGTGTATAGAAATAAGCTCTCAAAAAACGAGCCTCCGCCTTCATTATATCTTTTTCTTTCTGGGTCAATTCCACACACTCATCTACGTGGTTCATAAATACGGTAGCCTGATTAATGGCCTGATACATATTTTTCCAGATCGCATAGGAGGTAGTCGTGACACTCCATGTCCCATTCAAAAAACTATGGTACCCCAATCCGGACATCCAGGAAAACAGAGCTTCATCACTCATGGGGATATTAGCACCGACAGCATTTTCATGCCAATTATATGTCTGGGGAACAAAGCCATACACTTGTGCCAGATATTGTTCGGTTGTGGAACGTTTATTGAATACTTCCTCCAGTTTAATCTGATTATCCAACTCTACATCCAGAAAACCATCACAACCGGTAAACAACATGCCGATCATGCATAACAGACTGATTACTGTATATCTATGCTTATATTTTTTCATATGCTTAATAATTAAAAGTTAACATTCATTCCTATGGCAGCCGTACGCATTTGGGGATATAGTCCTCCGGTTCCGGTATTCAGTTCCGGATCCCATAATTTGAAGCCGCTAAACGTCAGCAGATTGACACCCTGTATATAAAAACGTATCGTCGAAAGACCTATCTTTTGTATCAGTTCTTTAGGTAATGAATATCCTATCTCCGCATTTTTCAAACGGATATAGCTCATATCGCGCCACCAAAAGGAAGACTGTTGCTTATTATTGTCAAAGGCCGACATCCACATACGGGGATATTTCGCATTCGGATCCGGATTCCATTCAGTCCAACGGTTCTCTGCTACCTCTTCATAGAAGTTTCCAAGAGACAGAATACTGCCGTCACTACCGTACACCTGGCTTCCTCCGATCATACGTCCTACATGGGTAGCTCCCTGAAAGAATACGGATAAATCAAAACGTCTCCATCGCAGGCTCACACCGAAACCATAGTTGATCTCAGGGATTGTCGTATATCCCATCGGAACCCGGTCGTTTGAGTCGATAATCCCGTTCCCGTCTATATCCCGGTATTTGATATCTCCCGGACGTACCGGACCGAAGGTTTGTGTCGGACAAGTTGTTGGTATATTCCCGGATATTGAATAAAAACAGGCCATTCACCCGATGGTCATCATTAAATAACTGATCGTATGTAAGCGATGTTTCAAAGTTCCAGGTCTGTGCCCCTCTGTTAGAGCGAGCCAGAGAAAGGAAATCATTACCGTCGCGGTTCTGATGTAAAATCAGATTTCCTTCCTTATCTCTTCCCAGGGCATCGTATGTAACCGGCGACTTACGCTTATCCAGAGTCGATTCATTACGGGCATCCCATGAGAATTTTGCATTCCCTTTTAAACCGGGAGTAATAAATGAAAAATCCTGTGTCAGGCTGATCAAAGATTGAGCATTGTTCCAGAAATCAGCAGAATAACCTGTATAGTTCAGATCCAGATAAGGATTAGTCCCTACAATAGGGCGGGACAAGCTGCCATCTGAAAATACGGGAACAACAGCAACGGAAGGTACGGCCAATGTATTCTCATAAACACTTTCCATTGCAACCCCTAAACGGTTCTTAATTTCATATTGGTTCGACAACGAAAGACTCAGTTCCGTCAACCGGGTCACATTAATATCGACATTAGCCCGGAAATTGATTTTTTTGTATCCGACCTGGGGATCATACTGAGGGTTCTTCACCGGTTTAAAAATACCATTCTCACTATAAAACGAACCGGCAACATAATAGCGGACACTTTTACCTCCTCCCGAAACATTGACATTCGCACGGATATTATTCGATATATTGCGGAACGTCGTATCCCACCAGTCCACATTCGGATACAAATCCGGATCCGTATGATTGACATATTTATCATATTTCATCGGTTGATAAGCCAATTGACCATTTCCCTGTAATGTGATGTCATTATAATAGTCCATCCATTGGGAGGCATTCGCCATTTTAGGTGTTACGGTCGGATTGGAAATCCCATATTCCACCCGGGCATTGATAGCCGGTTTTGCCTCTCTTCCCCGTTTTGTCGTGATCAGGACAATCCCGTTTGCACCACGCACTCCATACAATGCCGTAGCTGTCGCATCCTTCAAGATAGAAAAAGTCGCAATATCTTCCGGATCGACCAAATCCATCGAACGTTCTATCCCGTCCACCAGGATAAGCGGTGTATTGTTTGCCCCGAAAGAGCTGATACCCCGTATCCAGAAGTCGGCTCCGGCACCGGGTTCCCCCGTACGTTGTATGGCTACAATACCAGCCATCTGCCCGGCCAGACTTGTACTCAGCTTCGCCACAGGTACCTGAAGCTGTTCAGAAGTAATGGTAGATATAGCACCTATCACACTAGCCTTCTTTTGCTTACCGTAAGCAACAACGGTAACCTCTTCCAATTCATCTACTTTAGGTTTCATTCTGATCACAACATCATTTTGGTTACCGATAACTACTTCCTGATCTTCCATTCCCAGATAAGAAATGACTAACTTATCCGATTTGTTCA
This sequence comes from Parabacteroides sp. AF18-52, assembly GCF_003479145.1. Classification (NCBI taxonomy): domain Bacteria; kingdom Pseudomonadati; phylum Bacteroidota; class Bacteroidia; order Bacteroidales; family Tannerellaceae; genus Parabacteroides; species Parabacteroides sp. AF18-52. The sequence continues at coordinate 25,304 of NZ_QUGR01000028.1, read as the reverse complement.
CTTCCAGTTCGAAAGAGCCGTCCAGGTCAGTCGTCACACCACGGGTACTTCCCGCAACCAGGATAGCAGCTCCCGGCAACGGTTCACCAAAGTCATCCAGCACCTTCCCCCGAAAAGTACTTTTGTTCTGGGCTTTCAGTGGCAACGGACCGATCAAACCGTTATCCTTTTTCTTAGAGATAAATATCTGACGGTCTTTTATAACATAGGTATTATCCGTTCCCTCGAACAACTGTTTCAATATAACTTCCACAGTCTGATCAGTGATATCCAATTTCACCTTCCGGTTAATATCCAACACACCATCATAATAGAAAAATACATATTCACTTTGTTTTTCTATTTCAGAGAAGATTTCCTGTACAGTCTTATTGTTCGCTTTCAAAGACAATGTCGTCGATTGCGAATAAGTATCATTAGCCAAACTTGCATTTATTCCCAAGATCAGGAATATAGCGGCGATTTTCATAATGCGATATTTAACACTCCAGTAATTGGAGAATCGTTTATTTACCATATCTTTGTATTGATTTTTAAATGGTTATTTTCAACTAGTTAATTTAAAGATCCAACCGGATAACATGGCAGTGTTATCCGGTTTTGTAAACATTTACAGATCTATTATTATTCCATTCGAACTTTTTCCATAGGCTTTCAAATTTAAGTTGTTAACATATATGCTTCAAAAAACAATAACCTAATACACAATCATTTATTTACCTACTTTGACTAATATATACTCCTCACCTATTTTCTTGTAGAGGATCGGAGCTGTTTGACTCAACCCATCCAGAACAACCTCCAGGTCTTCTTGCATATCAAGCTTTCCTGAACATCTTAAATCTGCCACATCAGACTTGTAACTGATCTTTTTCCCATAATAACGGGATAAACGATCCAGGATTACCGACAAATGTTCACTTCTGTATGTATATAACCCATCTTTCCATAAGATATAATCATTTACATTGACATCCTTTATATCACATTCTCCCTTATGATAAGAGAACATCCTGTTAGGCTCCAGGCGGAAATCTTCATCATCCCTGGTATCTACCTGCACGCTCCCCGTCACCAGGACTACCGATGCCGATTCGTCCGTTTCGTATGCCATTACATTAAAAGAAGTACCCAGAACCTGTACATCCATCTCCTTCGTTTTTACGACAAAAGGTCTGTTCTTATCCGGTGCTACCTCCAGGAAAACCTCGCCATTTACATAGATTTCTCTTTTTTTATCTGCGAATGCCACCGGGTACACGATCCGGCTACCGGCATTCACCCAGACTTTGGTTCCATCCTCTAAAATCAAGGTAGAACGTTTTCCGTTCGGAACAATCAATTGATTAAACTCCAATGATCGCTTGGAGGAGTTAGCAGAGCTTTGAAACGCATCTGCGATTTTTTCCGAATTAACGACCACCGTCCCTTTTGCATCATATTCGATCTGAGATTCCTGTCCGCTGATCGGAATCTGCTTATCGGGTAAAACCAATTGTATATCATCCGCTTCCGGAGTAACAGCCATTTCCCGGGCAATGGCTTCTACATCCGGAGTTTTGTTTACATTGGTATATATATATGAAATAGAGAATATAATCAAAACAGTGACACTGGCAGCAACCATCCATATAAAAGAACGAAAGCGACGATTACGTTGCATTTGCAGGATCTTGTTCGAATCCTTGATCCTTGTCCATAATAAATCCTGTCGTTCATTACTCATTTGCTCTTTCTTTACACGGATGGAACGTAAAAAGAATACTGCTAACTGGTATTCCTGCTCATCCAGTCCGTCGGCGATCTGTCCTTTCCAGAAATTGATCGTATCCAGCGTCGGAGAAGTGTTTGATTCGATAAAGAAATCATCTTCCAACAGCTTTTCCGTGGTATATTTCGTATAATCTTTATTCATTGTTCCAATAACGTTTTTCTTTCAAAACACAGGTTTCGATCATTTATACTCACTTTTTCCCGATAAAAATCAACTTTTTCATTTTCCAATGAACGAAGATGGATAAAACAAAAAAGGGATGATCGTACGATCATCCCTCCTGTTTCAGTATAACAGTAAATTCTTATTTTACTTCCCAAACTTCCCCTTTCATCAGGAAGTCTTTCAGTGTACGGGTAGGATTCTTTGCCTGCACTTCTTCAATCTGCTGATGAACGGCCTCATCGTACACCGGAGCATCCACATCGCGGATAACCCCCAGGGCGATCGGCATATCATCCGACATCATAGCCAACATCAGATGAAGCGTACTATCCTTTTCATGGGCATCATGAACCAGAATATCATCCATCGTATAACCATCTTCACCGATCGTGACAGCTTTCAGTTTCAGTCCGTCCAGGACAAGACCTTTATTACCTTCCTTACCGAAGATCATCTTTTCGCCGTGGCGCAGGAAGATCGTACGGTCGGCACGGAATTCCTTATCGACAATACTTTTGTGTATACCGTCGTTAAAAATTACACAGTTCACCAATACTTCCGTAACAGAAGCACCTTTATGGCGGGCAGAGGCAGCCAGCACTTCAGTCGTATTCTTCAGGTCGACATCGATCACACGGGCAAAGAAGTTTCCGCGCGCACCCAAAGCCAGCTCAGCAGGAACAAAAGGATCTTCCACCGTTCCGTAAGGAGAACTCTTGGAGACGAAACCACGGTCGGACGTCGGTGAATACTGTCCTTTAGTCAGACCATAGATCTTATTATTGAACAGGACTATGTTCAGGTCGACATTACGGCGTACGGCATGGATGAAATGGTTACCGCCGATAGCCAGACAGTCACCGTCACCGGTGATCAACCAGACACTCAGGTCGGGACGGGCTGTTTTCACACCAGTTGCGATCGCAGCACCACGTCCGTGAATAGTATGGAAACCGTATGTATTCATATAATAAGGTAAACGGGAAGAACACCCGATACCCGAGATAACGGCCATATTATGAGGAGCCACTCCTACTTCCGCCATCGCTTTGTGTAAGCAGTTCAATACGGCATGGTCTCCGCAGCCCGGACACCAACGAACATACTGGTCGCTTTTATAATCTTTCGGTTCGAATTTTATATCTGTCATTTTTTAAGCCTCCAATATTTTAGTGAATTCCTCAACTAATCTCGCAACAACGAAAGGCTGACCTTTCACGCGATTAAATCTGTACGGATTAAATCCGGGAACCTTACCACGCAGATAGTTGGCAAACTGTCCGTTATTCTGTTCGGCAACAACCACCTTCTTATATCTGGAAAGTATTTCTGCCGTATTCTTCGGGAGCGGACTGATGAATTTGAAGTGAGCTAATGCCACCTTCTTTCCTTGTTCCTGCATCGTTTCCATCGCTTCATACAAGTGACCGTATGTGCCACCCCATCCTACCAGCAACAGATCTGCATCGGCATCTCCGATCACTTCCTGTTCAGGGATAAAGTCGGCAATCTTATCGATCTTAGCTTGACGGGTGGTAACCATCTTCTGGTGGTTGATCGGATCGGTCGAGATAGCACTCGTTTCGTAGTCTTTTTCCAGACCACCCAAACGGTGTGCGAAACCTTCCATTCCCGGAATAGCCCAATAACGAACCAGGCTTTCTTTATCACGACGATAGGCCTTCCACGGTTTTTCTTCATGGTAGTTGGAAACGTAATTCGGTTTGATCTCCGGATAATTTTCCAGATCAGGTAATTTCCATGCAGACGAACCGTTTGCGATAAAGGCATCTGTCATTAGGATCACCGGAGTCATATGTTCGACAGCCAGTTTACCTGCCCAGTAAGCGGCATCGAAACAATCTGTCGGAGTAGATGCGGCGACAACCACCAGCGGGCTTTCACCGTTACGTCCGTAAAGAGCCTGCATCAGGTCGGTCTGTTCACTCTTGGTCGGCATACCTGTTGAAGGACCGCCGCGCTGTACGTCGATGATAACCAACGGCAACTCAGCTATTACAGCCAGACCGATCGCTTCACTCTTCAGTGCCAAACCGGGACCGGAAGTTGACGTAGCAGCCAGACAACCGGCGAAGCTTCCGCCAATAGCCGTACAGATGCCGGCAATCTCGTCTTCCGCCTGTACCGTGATCACACCCAGATCTTTCCGTTTGGATAATTCATGTAAAATATCAGTAGCCGGAGTAATAGGATAACTACCCAGGAAAAGTTGCAAACCTGCTTTTTCAGCGGCAGCGATCAACCCGTAGGATGTAGCCTTGTTTCCGTTTACGTCTGTATAGAATCCCGGTTCGGCCTTCATACTTTCAATGCGGTAAGTAGAAACCGACGCATGGATATTATGACCATAATTATAACCGTCTGTCAACGCTTTGATGTTGGCTTGTGCAATCACCGGCTTTTTGGCGAATTTATTCTGGAGCATGTGCATGGCTTCTTCCAGAGGACGGTCGAACAACCAGCAAACAAGTCCCAGAGCAAACATATTCTTTGAGCGGAGAGCCGATTTGTTATCCAGACCAAATTCTGCCAATCCGTCTTTCACCATCGTGGAGATCGGAGCAGCAACAACCTGTACACTGTTCAGTCCTAATTCCTTGAACGGATCGTCTGTTGTAAACAAAGCCTTGTCCAGATCACTCTTTTTGAATGAATCGGTATCGATAATGACAATTGCATTTGGTTTGATGTGCTTCACGTTCACTTTCAAAGCGGCGGGGTTCATGGCAACCAAGACGTCCGCCTTATCACCAGGTGTAAAGATCTTCCGTGATCCCAGATGCACCTGGAATCCTGATACACCACTCAGTGTTCCCTGAGGAGCACGTACTTCCGCCGGATAGTCGGGAAATGTAGAGATCTCATTTCCGAAAATAGCCGACAGATTAGAAAAGATCGTTCCGGTTAACTGCATACCATCCCCGGAATCCCCCGAAAAACGGATTACAACCTTTTCCAACGTTGTTACTTTTGTTTGTTCTGCCATAATTACTTATATTAGCTTAATCGCTTGTTTGTAGTTAGATTTCCGCAAAGTAAAGAATAAACTTGGCTAGTTCAAAACTTTTGAGACTTAAAAAGCAGAAAGATATAGATCCAGGTTATTTGATGATAAATTAAAATGATTAGACACGTAATTGTTTACAGGTTTTCCACAATACATGTAAACCCCTGAACGAAAGCCATCATCTGCCTTTATCATATTCTGGACTGTTCCGGCATCTCCCAAAGCGAGGAAGACGGGTATAAATATATTACTGAAAGCCATCGAAGTGGTACGTGCCACCCGATTGCTGATATTAGGCATACAATAATGCAATACCCCGTATTGCTCGAACACGGTCGGATCGGATTTTGCGAGGCAGCAGGTCGTTTCAAAACAACCTCCCTGGCTGATACGCAGATCGATCACCAGCGATCCCCGTTTCATGGTCCGAACCAGTTCTTCCGCGATCACATAACGGTAACGTGTATTGATATAACGCATTGCCCCGATCACAACATCGGCGGTACGAAAAGCATTATGTAATACGTTCGGATGGAAATTGGAAGTAAACAATCCCTGCCCCAACACCTGTTGTATAGTACGCAACTTGTTGATATCGTCATCGAACACCTTGACGGATGCCCCCAGTGCCAATGCCGCCCGGGCAGCAACAGTTCCGGCATTTCCGGCCCCGACGATCACGATTTCAGTAGGTGATACACCGGGAATACCTCCCAATAGAATCCCTTTTCCTCCCTGGGTATTACTGAGTAATTCGGAAGCAATGGTAATGGAAGCGGTCCCTTCTATCTCTGAGATCACATTCAGGACAGGGCACCTTTTCTGATCGTCAGACATCAGTTCATAAGCAATAGCCGTGATCCGCTTAGCCATCATCAATTCAAAGGCCTCCGGAGCAAAGAGGTTCAGCTGAACCATAGAAAAGACAGTTGAACGGGGTTTCATCAACAGGATCTCCTGCGGCAACGGAGGGAGTATCTTCAGAATTATATCCGCCTGGAAAACCTCCGCCGGAGTAGCAACGATCTCGGCACCAGCTTCGGAATAATGATTGTCGGAGTAATTGATTCCCAGACCGGCACCTGACTCTACCAATACGCGATGTCCGCGATCGGTCAGCATGTCAACAGCCTCGGGAGTAAGCGCCAGGCGTTTTTCTCCTTCTTTCCGTTCACAAGGGATACCAATCAGTAACCGGTTACTTATCTTATTTAATTCTTTCAACAACTCCTGGGTAATATACGCACCCTGGGGCTGCTTGCCTCCTGTTGCTTCCATAATACGATTTTACGGTTGGCAAGTCCGACAACTGACTTACGTTATTAGGTTATAATATTTTTTCCAATGCTTCCGAAATTTCATGTACATCCGTCTCCGTCAACATCACTTCGGCATCAAATACAACTGAAGCTTTCATATAATAAGGAGTTCTTTTCTCCAGGCTTTCGGCTATAAATGCAATCAGTTCATCGCCGGAACGTCCTTTCAGCACGGGCCGGGTCGATTTACAAACTTCAAGCCGCTTTGCCAGTTCTTCCACCGAGACCTTCAAATAAACAGTGGTCCCTGTCTCGTTCATAAACTCCATATTATCAAAAAAACAGGGAGCGCCGCCGCCTGTAGAGATCAATACATCTTCAAACATGGCCACTTCATGGAGCATCCGCCGTTCGATATCACGGAAAGCCTCCTCCCCTTTTTCAGCAAATATCTGCCCGACTATTTTATGGTAACGGGCTTCGATATAACAGTCCAGGTCTATAAAAGAGAGCCCCATTCGTTTGGCGAGGTCTTTACCGACCGTCGTTTTTCCGGCTCCCATATAACCTATCAAAAAAATACGCTTCATTTCGTATATGATTGTTTACCGCAAATGTAAAGTTTTTTTTCTTCATTACTTTTCTTTCAATAGAAAAGTAACAAAATATTACCTTTGCAATTCATATCCGAAGAAAACAGAGATGGCGAAGAATAAATATTACGTAGTGTGGAAAGGACTAAACCCGGGTGTTTACGACAACTGGGCGGAGTGCAAAATGCAGGTAGAAGGGCAGGAAGGCGCAAAATACAAATCGTTCGAGACTCGCGAAGAAGCCGTCGAAGCTTTCGAGAAGGGATATACTCATTACCTGAAAGCCGCTTCGTCAGCCAAAGCTGCCGCCAATCTGGCACCGAAAGCTCCTGTCGGGAAACCGATCAACGAGAGTCTCGCCGTCGATGCTGCCTGCAGCGGTAACCCGGGGGATATGGAATACCGGGGTGTCTATACAGCAACCGGGCAGGAAATCTTTCATATCGGTCCTCTCAAGAAAGGAACAAATAATGTCGGCGAATTCCTTGCGCTCGTACACGGTCTGGCCCTGTTAAAGCAGAAAGGAAGTAACCTTCCTATTTATTCTGACAGCCGTAATGCGATCAGTTGGGTAAAAAAGAAAAAATGCAAAACATTGCTGGAACGCGAACCAGTCAATGAACAGATCTTCGACCTGATCGAACGAGCTGAGAAATGGCTGAATACAAACACATATACAACTACCATATTAAAATGGGAAACAGCCGAATGGGGTGAAATTCCGGCCGATTTCGGGAGAAAATAATATAGGGGTTATTCTTGCCCCTACATATATAAAACTTCATCTTTCTACAACTTTGTTACGGCCGTAACAGTTACAGTCGTAACAAAGTTAAATAAAAAAATATTCCTATGAGATAAAATATTCGCTATTAGTTCTTTATTTTTATTATTCCATCAGAAACAGCGAATATAAGCCAACGAAAAACTGTCGTACAGATAATCTTGTATGCCATGTTTATAACCGAAAGAGATTATATTTTTCTTGATCTCATAATTCAACTTTGTACGAAGAATCATCGGCTTATCCCCGTCACCTCTATAACCCTTTATACCAGTATAGTCGCAATTCAGAGTAAAGCCACGAAAAGTTGCCTGTGCCCCGATCGCATATGTGAAAGCATCATTTTGACGATGCACCAGGTCATTCGTCATCCAACAGTAAAAACCTGCCATCCCCTGCACACGGATCGAAGCTGCTGTTTCCGGATCCTGCCATAACGTACGTCCGATATTACAGTCGAACCAGTAAGCTGCTGCATCAGTGTAACGGGCATCGCACAGACGGCCACCACTGGCTGTTCTCAATGTTGCATTTGCTACAATATCCACCCATTTCTCGCTGCTCAGTACCTGATAATGGCAGGTTAGTATAAAATCGCCATGACAGGGAATCGGAGATTTCACATCCACCGCATTACGCTCATCCCGAACCTCCGGCGATGTTTCATACCATTCCTGTATCACTCCGTAAAGCGATACACCTGCACGTCCTTTGGCTATTGGAATATACAAACGGGCAAAAACATCTTTCGTTTTATCACCCGTCATTTTATGATATTCACCTCTCAATTCCACCTCCCACCGTGAAGGAAGTTTTCCCCCCATCAACTCAGGAAATGGGAATGCATTCGGTCCAAAATATCGGGGAGCATATTTCAACAAAGGTGTTTTATCCCGCCAATCATCGGCATGACCAGGTATACATACACATAAACTAAAAAAAAGGAACCAGAAAAATACGTTTGTTCTCATCTATATATTTTCCTCAAATTATCATATCTTTTTATCAAATGAACAAAAGTACAATATATTTTCAAATATGATTCAAGATAAATGTCCTATCTTTGTGAACAGAAATGAAGGAAATAACTTATGTACATGAATCTATGGCTCCAAACGATCAACTCTTTTCAATCCTTATTCCAACCTGGAACAATCTTGCCTATCTGAAACTATGCTTGAAAAGTATTGAAAAGAACTCAACTTACAGGCATCAAATACTGATTTATGTCAACGAAGGGTCCGACGGCACTACCGATTGGTTAGAGACACAAAATTACGAATATATACATAATAAAGAAAATGTCGGAGTTTGTTGGGCACTAAACTCATTACGAACCAAAGTCAAAACCGACTACATTCTTTATATGAATGATGATATGTACGTGTGTCCCGATTGGGACAAGTTTCTATGGGAAGAAATACAGCAACTTCCAGATAACAAATTCTTTCTTTCGGCTACTTTGATCCAACCTCGTCCTTTCTTTTGTAAAAGCGTGATAGCTCCTGCCAATTTCGGAGAAAACGTAGAGACATTTAAGGAACAGGAATTGCTGGATAAATATCAACTTTTACCACACTCTGATTGGTTTGGCTCTACCTGGCCACCCAATGTTGTACACAAAGATATCTGGGACCTGGTTGGCGGTTACAGCATTGAATTTTCACCGGGTATGTACAGTGACCCTGATTTTTCAGCTAAATTATGGATGGCTGGTATCCGGTTATTCAAAGGATTGTCCGCAAGTCGTGTCTATCATTTCGAATCGGTTTCAACCGGTCGGGTAAAGAAAAACAATGGAAGTCAGCAATTCCTTTCTAAATGGGGTATTACTTCCGCATCTTTCATACGGAATATTTTACGCCGAGGTGAACCTTTTGAACCGAAATTAGTAGGGAAGCCCCATATAATATCACTTCAAAAAGATATTTTCCGTAGTCGCCTGAAAAAAGCACTTTCCGCTTTTAAAGACAACGGGCATGCTAAAAAACTGTGGAAATAAAATATAATTAACTATACAAACATGAATCTAGGAGTTATTTTACCCCATACAAAATTATACGGAGGTGTAAAACGTTTTCTGGAATTAGGAAATATTTTCATTGAACTCGGACATAGCTTTACTGTTTATACCATCGAAGGGAAGTCACCCGATTGGTATGATTTCAAAGGAGATACGAAAACCTTTGCCGATTTACAAAAAGATGAAATCGATGCCCTGTTCACTACTGAAACGAAGTTTTTAAATGAGCTGATCAATGCGAACACAAAACGCAGAATATTCTACCATGTCCGGATCACTGAAAATCTCCGTCCAATCTTAAAACAGAAGAACATTGAGATATTTGCTTGCTCTACTAATATTTATCTACACGATAAAAAGAAATACAGTATTGAAGCATTCAAGGCTTTGGGAGGGGTAAACACTGCTAATTATAGTTCGAAAACAAGCTACACAGTAAAAGGCCGTCCTTTCTGTATTGTCGCATATGGACGTTTGGTTGAACGAGTGAAAGGTACCAAATATATTATCAAAGCATGCGAGAAACTCTACAAGAAAGGATATAACATTCGTTTGCTGCTATTTGATACGGCAGTCAATGAAAAAGCCCAACAGTTGATAGATAACTTTTCAACTACTGTCCCTTTTGAATTCATACAAAATCATCCTTTTGAAAAGAACAGTGAATTATTCAACCGGGGGGATTTGTTCGTAGCAGCAGAACGTCACGCCGGCTGGTCAAACACAGTCTGCGAAGCTATGGCTTGTGGGCTACCGGTAATTGCAACCCAAGCTGGCACAAAGGATTTACTGATCGATAATGAAACCGGTCTACTTACCAAACGATATGTATTCCTGTTCCGTCGAAAAATAAAGAAACTGATTGAAGATGAAGCATTACGTACTCGCCTCGGACAAAATGCTTATAAACATGTACAGAAATTTGACTGGCATCAGCTGGCTTTACGGATACAGGAGTACCTTATGAAAACAAACGACGTTTGATCATCCGACGTGTATTCCGAATAAAACCTTTCCTCTTTACATGCTCGTTATGAGCTTTTGTAAGGAGGATCAATCTTTTCACCATTTCCTCCTTATCCTCATGGTTGAGCAATGCATATTCTTCACCGATAGTCCGCAATAAAAACTCCGGTAGTTCCAGCATTGAGAGATTTTTTAATCCTTTCCAGGAAGAAACAACTTCAAACTGCGTACGATTGAGGTCAACCAACCAGAAATGGTATACTCCATCATCATCTTTTTTAACTAATGTATTACCTAAAGAATGATCAATAAAATAGACCCCTTTCTGTTGAAAATCATAAGTAAAGCGAGTAAAAGCCCGGAAAGCCTCTATCTGCTCTTCTTTCGGTAGCAAAAATAGTCCGCGCAGAGTAGATACATCATCCAATTGCAGAGAGATGTAATAACTATATGTCAATCCCACCTTGTCCCGGAAAAGAATATAAGCGACCGGTTCAGGCGTCCCAATACCAAGTTCAACAAACCGATTAGCATACAGATAGGAACGTTCAGCCTTCGACTTCCGGAAATAGGCGTAAACCACTTTATTGATGATATGGGGATATTTAAAGGATTTAATACACATACGTATCCCTCCTATATTTAATACCTTAAGTATATTTCGTCCCTTATAGATCAATTCTCCTTCCTTGTCAAAGCGTATAGGGACAGACAATATCTCTTTTTCCAAATAGGCATACTTCGGATTAATCTGATACTCCATATTTTTCCCCTTATAAACGATCGTCTACCAATTTCGGGTCGATGCAACCTTTTACATCATAAACCACACCATTCTCCTGTATCAAAGAATGAATATCCAGATTCATAAACTCTTTATGTGCCACAGCCAGGACAACCGCACCGAATTTTTTACCGGGTAAAGTATTCATTACTTCCAAACCATACTCTCGTCGTACATCTTCCGGTTTTGCCCAAGGATCGTATACAGTAACCCGGATATCGTAATCCTGAAGCGCTTTCACAACATCAAACACTTTGGTATTGCGTACATCGGGGCAGTTTTCTTTAAAGGTAATCCCCAATACCAGCACTTCGGCATTACGTACCGGTATATCCTTCCGGATCATAGCCTTGACTACCTGATTGGCAATATATTCTCCCATACTGTCATTCATACGACGGCCAGCCAATATGATCTCCGGATGATATCCGTAATCCTGGGCTTTCTGCGCCAAATAATAAGGATCGACACCAATGCAATGACCACCGACAAGACCTGGTTTAAAAGGTAGAAAATTCCATTTTGTCGCAGCAGCAGCCAGGACTTCACTGGTATCGATACCGATCAGATTGAATATTTTTGATAGTTCATTCACAAAAGCAATATTGATATCACGTTGTGAATTTTCTATCACCTTAGCTGCCTCTGCCACCTTTATACTGGAGGCACAAAAAGTTCCTGCCGTAATAACGGAACGATAAACATCATCGATCACGACAGCTATATCCGGAGTAGAACCGGAAGTTACCTTCTTTATTTTCTCGACAGTATGTTCTTTGTCACCCGGATTGATACGTTCGGGAGAATAACCGGCAAAGAAATCTTCGTTGAACTTCAGACCGGATATTTTCTCTATAACCGGCACGCATTCGTCTTCCGTCACACCTGGATAAACAGTCGATTCAAACACGACTATATCACCTTTACCGATCACCTTTCCTACAGTCTCACTGGCTCTATACAAAGGTGTCAGGTCGGGACTATGATGACGGTCGACCGGGGTCGGCACACATACGATATAAAAATTACAGGACGCAATATCTTCCAGTTTACTGGAACAATACAGCCCGTTCCCGGTCATACTTTGCAAATCATTCACAAGCACTGATTGCAGTATAGCATCATCCACTTCTAATGTCGAGTCATGACCGGACATTAGCTCAACGACTCTGCTCTCTTTCGCATCAAAACCGATCACCGGATATTTGGTGGCAAACAAGCGTGCCAACGGCAAACCGACATAACCCAATCCGATAACTGCTATTTTTATATTTCCCATAATTTCTTCCTTTCTGCTGATTACTTCAGATTTTGCCAATACCAACGAACAGCTTCCTTCAAGCCGTCTCTCATACTGAAAGAAGGCTGATATCCCAACAATCTTTTAGCTTTATCGATAGAGGCCAGCGAATGTGGAATATCTCCCAAACGATTCGGACCATGTTTAATTTCTACTTTCGCTATTTCCGGATCAAACTCACTCAAATATTCCTGCAGATAACCAACCAACTGATTCAAGGTGGTCCGCTCACCGAAAGCCGTATTATATACCGTATTTACAGCCTCTTTGTTCTGAGTGGTCAATGCCAGCTTATTCATCAGGATTACATTTTCAATATAGGTAAAATCCCTGGAATATTCACCGTCTCCATTGATCACAGGCGACTGATGATCGATCAGTTGTTTCACAAAAAGAGGAATAACGGCAGCATAAGCTCCATTCGGGTCCTGTCTCCGTCCGAACACATTAAAATATCGCAGTCCGATGCATTCGATTCCATAGGTTTTGGAAAATACATCCGCATATAATTCATTTACATATTTAGTCACTGCATAGGGTGACAGCGGTTTTCCTATAACCTCTTCCACCTTTGGCAATGATGCAGAATCACCATACGTAGAAGAACTTGCAGCGTAAACAAAACGTTTAACCCCTGCATCACGGGCTGCTACCAGCATATTCAAGAAACCACTGATATTTACAGCATTTGTAGTAACCGGATCTTTAATGGACCGAGGAACCGATCCCAGAGCCGCTTCATGCAACACATAGTCGACACCTTCCACTGCTTTCCGGCAATCCTCCGGGTTCCGTATATCGCCTACTACCAATCGAAAAGAGGGATTTGTAAAATGTTGCTGAATATTTTCCGGTTTCCCTGTAGAGAAATTATCCAGGCAAACAACCTGATAACCTTCGTCCAGTAAAAACTCACATAAGTTCGAACCGATAAAGCCGGCTCCACCTGTTACCAAAACAATTGATTTCTTTTCCATACCTATAAAAACTGCCAGTTATAGAGAAGCAGTCTAGAGGGAACAAAGATAATATATTCCATTGTTTTTAGGGAATATCATTTCAATTAATTGGAATGTTTCAAAACTTTATCTAGTTTTGTAAAACACTGTTACTATAAACTCAGACTTTCCAATCAAGGATAAGAGGTAATTTAAGAAAAAATGATACCAATACAACAGACAAAAATTGAATTAAGCTATATAATGCCAGTTTTTTTTAATCAAAAAGATACAAAAGTCTTAACAGACTTACTGGAGGCTTATTCAAAAATACATCCTGATATACTACGACGTATCCAATTTGTTATTGTGGATGATTGTTCACCTATTGAAGTAAAAATCCCCAATCACATCCACGTCAATTACCAACTCTATCGAATAAAAAGCGACATACGTTGGAACCAAGGAGGGGCAAGGAACCTGGGAGTAACATGTGCTATCAGTCCGAAAATAATCCTTTCAGATTGCGATCATTTCTTCCCTGAAAAATTACTAGCTCAGATACTCGATAGTAAAATACCTCAAAAGAGCTTATACAAATTTAAACGGGTAGACACTACCGGACATTCGCTGCAATCTCCATGCAATATATTCTATACCTCAAAAGCCATCTTTTTCTCTACTTTAGGATATGATGAAGAATTTTGTGGCAACTATGGATATGAAGATGTCATGTTTCGCCATTTTCAAGAAATTATCGGCAATAAACTCAAATACTTTACCCGCTTCAAAAAAATCATTTCAAATACAATCGACAGGGAAAACTCATACCATAGCCTGATTCGAGATACCTCTACCAATTTAGACCTGATGGAAAAGAAAATGAAGCTATTGAAGGGCAAAAATCCATTTTATGCCCACAGTCGGTTATTTCTAAATTTCGAATACGAAAAAAAAGAAGAAAATTGGATAGAATGAAAAATAGGAAACTAAAACATAATCTAATTCGATTCGGGATAGATAAACTGCTCCGTACAATAAATCGAACTCCCCGTGTTATCTTTTACCACGGCGTAGATCATGTAAACCAATTTCCTTCGCTTCACATTGCCCCAGATATATTTGAGCAAGAACTTAAATTCATATCCCAACAATATGAGGTCATCTGCATAGATGAGTATTACCAACGATTCCAAGAAAAGAAATTCTCAAATAAAGAAGTAGTGATAACTTTCGATGACGGATATAAAAATAACCTGACAGTAGCCGCCCCAATCCTACAATCATTTAACCTTCCGTTTACTGTTTTTGTATCTGCCGGTCATATAGAGAGTGGAAACAGATTCCCGACATTCATTGCACGAGCTATTATTACAGCGCCAATGCTAAACAATATTGACATCGAATGTATAAAATTCAAATCGCCCTTATTAAACGAACAACAAAGAACTAAGGTGTTTGGGTTCATCAGTCATACATTAAAGCATTCAAATATAGAACTAATTAATGAAATTTGTCAGCAACTAATTAACAATGTATCTCCTGAGACTTACCAGGAACTTTGTCATTTACATTCAGCTGATGCGCCACTTAACTGGGAAGAAGTAAGAATATTACAAACAAAATATTCCTGTACAATCGGAGCCCATTGCATGGATCACTTTATTTGTAATAACTATCAAACATACGAACAAACTCGTTGGCAATTAATAGAAAGCAAGCGACTGATTGAAGAGAGAACGAATAAGGCCTGTCATTATATGGCCTACCCTAATGGCATCGTACACGAAGGAGATGTTTCCGACCACGCTCTTAAAGCTGTAGCTGAAGCCAAATACAGACTGGCTTTTACCACTGAAAACGATCGGTTGTTGAACAACAACAACCCATACCTCATGCCACGTTATGCAGCTCGCTTTGAAATAGAGGACTTCATAATAAAGTTAGCACTTAAACCAAAACTAAAATTTTAAATCAAGTCTCGATAGAGTTGTATGATATCAAAACCGATCACCAGATACCGGGTCGCGAACATAAACCAATACTGCTAAGATCTGTCAAGATGCGTACAAATTAGTTTAAATACAAATACAAAGAATTAATTGTCATATCTTTGTACCTGATATTTACAAGCAAGGCTGTTTACCTATATGTTGACAAAGAAGATGATGAATGACAGAACTGAGATAGATATTATTCTACCATGTTACAATCCACCGCCAAGATGGGAACAAAAGGTTATAGGGAAATTCAAAGAGATACAATCCTTATTTAGTCCCATAGATTTCCACTTGTTTATTGTAAGTGACGGGTCAAAACGCGGATATGAACCGGAAACCGTTGCCGCGCTGGAACAGGCAATCCCCGGAATTCAGATAATCGATTATCGCCCTAACAGAGGAAAAGGATACGCATTACGCAAAGCGGTACAACAGACCCTGTCTGAATATATCATATATACAGACTACGACTTTCCTTATACCGACGACTCTTTTAGAGAAGTAATCAATAGCCTACTCAAAGGAGCCGATATAGTTGTCGCAACAAGAGACAGGAGCTATCAGAAAAACCTGCCACCCTTCCGCCGGTTCCTTTCTGAATCATCCCATCTATGCAATGCTATTTTTCTCCGCTTAAAAATACGCGATACACAGGGAGGATTGAAAGGATTCAACCAGACTGGAAAAACGGTTTTTTTATCAACAAAAGTTAACAGTTTCCTGTTCGATACCGAATTTATATATAAAGGACAACAGAAAAAAATAAACATACAAGCCGTACAATCACGTATCAGAGACGGATTAACCGTATCTGATATGGGTTTCAATGTATTAAAGCGTGAAATGGCAAACTTTCTTTCAATTTTATTCACAAATGATCTTACTCAGTTTTGATATTGAAGAATTTGATGTTCCTCAAGAACATGGAATAGATTTGCCATTCGAACAACAGATGGCGGTTTCTATCGAAGGCACCAGAAAAATATTAGCCTGTCTGGACAAATATCAGGTACATGCGACCTTCTTCTGCACAGCTAATTTTGCAACCCATGCTCCTGAAATTATTCAGAATATACTGCAGGGTGGACATGAGATCGCTTCACACGGATATTATCATTCTTCATTTGAGAAAACCGACCTGCAACGTTCCCGCGAATTTCTTGAACAACTGACCGGACAACCAGTAGAGGGTTTCCGCATGGCACGCATGATGCCGGTCGATGAGAAGGATATTAAAAACGCCGGTTATACATACAATTCATCTTTGAATCCGACTTTCATTCCTGGAAGATACAACCATCTGGATAAACCACGCACATATTTTTATAAAGAAAAAGTATTGCAGCTCCCAGCGTCCGTTACTCCGGCTTTCCGCCTCCCGTTGTTTTGGTTGACTTATCATAATCTACCTGCTAAAGTTTACCGCTGGCTGTTTTATCGAACATTAAAACATGATGGATACGCCATCACCTATTTCCATCCTTGGGAATTTACCAATCTGAAGGCCCACAAAGAAGAATGGAAATTACCGTTTATTATGACCAACCATTCAGGAGAAGGAATGGTCAGGCGACTTGACAACTTGATTTCTTTTTTACTAAAGAAAAAATACTCTTTTGCCACTTGCAAAGAATTTAAACAGCATATTCAAGCCAAAGAACAAAAGTCTGAATAAAAAGTAATCACCAGCATTCCAATTTCTATGAAAACCCGGATAAAGAGGATACTTTTTAAAAGAAGGAATGTCAACTATTGACTGGACTTCGGTCGCAAAAAAAACATATTTCCTGTATAATTAGATCCTTATTATAATTACATAGAAAATATTTATTATTAAAAAGATTATTAGTATCTTTGATGATCACTTATTAATTGTTACTGGTAACATAATAACATACACATGGAAGAGATTGTGGACTTCACTATTATCACTGTGACATACAATAGTGATAAGACATTGGAAAAAACTATTCTTAGTGGTATCAATCAAATATACAAAGGCTTTGAAAAACACAGATTCCTACTCAAACATATTTTGTCATTACCCGTATCCGAATATCTAACATTTTCAAAAGTAGCAAAGCATGAAACTCGCATTTGATGCAAAACGAATCACCCACAATGCAACCGGGTTAGGGAATTACAGCCGTTTCATTGTTAATTCATTGATTAACAGTTACCCCGAAAACAGTTACCATCTATATTCTCCGGATAAAGGGAAAGAACATCTGCGGGCACTTATTCCGGAGCAAGAAAATGTGATATTCCACTATCTGGAAAATGAGATATTAGGTTCCTTAGGTAAAGCCTGGTGGAGATCCTGTGGTATTATCGGCGACCTGAAGAAAGAAAAGCCGGCCTTGTTTCACGGCTTAAGTAACGAACTCCCATTCGGATTATCGAAAGCCGGCATCCCTTCAGTTGTAACGATACACGATCTGATTTTTATCCGCTATCCACAGTTTTATAAAACTATAGACAGAAACATTTATAATTTCAAATTCAGGAAAGCCTGTCTACTTGCCGACAAGATTGTTGCTGTCAGTGAAATGACCAAACAAGATATCATCCGGATATACAAAGTTCCGGAAGAGAAGATCGATGTAGTTTACCAAGGATGCGATGTTTCATTCCTACAACAGGCAGAGTCCAACAAACTATCTGAAGTAAAAAACAAATATAACCTGCCCGAACATTTCATTCTGAATGTAGGAAGTATCGAACAACGGAAAAACTTGTTGCTTATCGTAAAAGCACTCAAACAATCAGGGAAAGATATCCGTCTAATCGCAATAGGCAGAAGAACTCCCTATACAGAAACAGTGGAACAATACATCCGAGAAAATAATATGCAGGAACAAGTCACTATATTGAACAATGTATCATTCGATGACCTTCCGGCATTTTATCAACTGGCCTCGCTTTTCATATACCCTTCATTTTTTGAAGGATTCGGAATTCCGATTTTAGAAGCCTTAAACTCCGGCACACCCGTTATTGCCGCTACAGGTTCATGCCTTGAAGAAGCAGGGGGGCCTGACTCTCTGTATATAAACCCAGAAGATGTAAATGATCTAAATGAAAAAATAAACTGGATTCTCACCACCCCTTCGCAGGCAGAGCACATGCGAACAGCCGGAAAAGAGTACGCCAAACGTTTTCTGGACCAAGCTATAGCTCAGGACATAATGAACGTTTATCAGAAAATAATCTGAATTCAGATCGATTTTAATATTTTATGGAAAGTCTCCAAAACAGGGATAGCAAATCTTTCCAATAATATTTTTGCCTAATTTAGCGGTTTTCTGGAAAAATTCAAAAATATCATTTCATAACAAACAGTCAACCAAACGACAATTACAGGCCATGCCTTCAACGCATACGGTCTGATAAAGCCTGCCCGAACCACACGAGGTACTAATTCGGTTGTCGACAACCCCACGACGACCAACGTGATCACCAGCAACCAGTAATTATATTTTTTATGTTCCGAAGGACTACAGATATACCATAGGGCAACTCCGATCATAGCAATGATATACCCGCTCGCTTCAGTACCCGTACTGAACAATACAACAAACAACATGACATTAGCCAGTAACATCATGCGAAAGGATAGATATTTATATTGAGATATCCGCAGATAAGGGATAAAGAAAAGCACCAGTCCCGGAAGGATCAGCCACAGGTCGCTATAAACCTCCGATCCTGATAATTTACGGACAACTCCCAGCAAAGATATATTCTGCGCTTCAGCAAACAAATTCAAGCCATTCTTCAGCTGTAATTGTGCAACCCACTCATAATACTGTGAAATCACATAATCGAATCCCGGAGTATATAAAGCCGGAAAAACCAAGAATAATGCTCCCCAGAAAATCCCCGAGATAATAAGTTTTCCTTTTTGTTTAGAAAAAAAGAAAAAAGCCAATCCGACAATCGGATAGATTTTAATTAAAGTACCGAGCATAATCACACAAGCAGCCCAAAAATCTTTTTTCTTCTCTATAAAAACAAAAGCGAGAATAATAAAGGCTGCCACAGAAATATTGAATTGTTGTACTCCCTGTGCAGTCATCAATTCTATATATGAGAACCAATATATGAAAATTTTCTGCGAAGTGGAAAGAGGTAGTTGTTTAATCGCATAAAAGAGAAACGCCGTGTTAGCAGTAATCCATAACACTAATCCCAGCCAGTCCGGCAATACCGAGAATGGAGCAATCAGGGCGCTGAACAAAATTCCATACTGATTGGAATCATAATATTCTGCCGGATATTCCCCATAAATAGTCAACCCTTCTATGCTGTGCGGAAAAACATATTTAAATATCTTATAATTGTTATATTTACCTATGAAAAATTTAATCAGAGCATAAACAACACCGGTCAATATCCACACCCACCAAAGTGACTTTTCCTCTTTCCATAAAGGTGCATTTACGAACGATTTACATTTTTCTACTAGTTTCATATATTTCTAATATTACGACAAAAACTTATTTGAGCAGACCATCTACCTTCGCAATTACCATTTCCGGTGTTATCTGTGTCATGCATGCCCAATCCCCCCGAAAACAGGGCTTCTGTCCGAATACGGAACAGGGACGGCAGGGAAGATCCAACTGGACCGCATTTTTAGGGTCCTGATGATAACCATAGAAACCCGCATACGGGTGAGTCGCTCCCCAAACGGATATTACCTTCGTTCCGACAAGGGAAGCGAAATGCATATTCGCGGAATCCATGCAAAGCAATACATCCAGCTGACTGATCAGGGCCAGTTCGTTATCCAGCGAATAACGTCCGACAAGACTTTTCACACGCGGATACTGGAACGCCCATTGTTCAAGGACGGCCTCCTCGTAACCGCGTCCTCCCAGCAGAAAGATCGTATAATCTTCATTTTCAGAGAGACGGGCGACCACTTGTTCCATATCGTCCACCGGATAAATCTTTCCACGATGTTTGGCGAAGGGGGCAATCCCGATCCATTTGCCTTTTTTCGTACCTGCCACCGCTTCCATAGCCGAAAGGTCGGCGGGATGCGATTCATAAAGGGAAGTAAATGATTCCGTATAATTCAGTCCGGCAGCCCGGAATACATCGGCATAACGCTCGATCACCGGACGCAAAGGCTTTAAATCCTTATGGTTGCGGTCAGTAAGGCGTTTACGCTCCTTCCTGGCCTTGTCTACAACATAAACCTTTTTCCCTTTCATCCGGAACAGGCTGCGGATTATGATCGTACGGATCACATTATGCAGATCCAGTACCATATCATACTCAAACTTAACCAAGGCAGAAGCAAACCGGAGCAGTCCGCGCAATGTCTTTTCCGCAGCCTTCGTATTGATTCCTATCACGTCCACATTCGCCGGTCGGTTCATGAAGACCGGTATCAGGAATGCCTGCGTAAGAACAGTAAACGTATCCTGCGGATTCGCTTTGGCGGCAGAGTAAATCACCGGAACCGTCATAGCGACATCGCCTATAGCTGAAAGTCGTATAACAAGTATTTTTGCCATCTATTAATTGAATGTTCCGCTATAATAACAGCGGGTTAAATAATAGGAAGGCTCATAATAAGCACTCCCGTTATAATTGTCTATCGTACGACATATCTTATCGTTATAGATGCGTAAGATCGCATCAGCATAATCTTCCCACGAATAAAGAGTGGACAGGATCAGACGCATATACACTTTTCCCATGTCCTGTTCACCCGGGATATGACTGACTAAATCAGGATTAACATTCGTCACATCAAAACTGCCAGTCTGCATTCGATATTCCTGAATCAACCGTTCAACGACAGCCTGCTGATTTTCACTATGCATAACATTTGCCAAGGATAGTTTTTCAGCAACACCCCGTTTTCCCATACAATTTACGACGTACCGATTCGGCTGCTTCAAACGCCGTGCTATACGTTCGATCAGGCT
This sequence comes from Parabacteroides sp. AF18-52, assembly GCF_003479145.1. NCBI lineage: Bacteria > Pseudomonadati > Bacteroidota > Bacteroidia > Bacteroidales > Tannerellaceae > Parabacteroides > Parabacteroides sp. AF18-52. The sequence continues at coordinate 3,745 of NZ_QUGR01000028.1, read as the reverse complement.
ACAAACATAAAACACATCATCCTGCGTTATTTCTTCATCCGGAAAAAATACATTCTTCATAACTCGTAACTCTTTTCATAGGTTAACGACTCTATCGCCTTATCAGAACAAAATACAATCTGATGAGTCGGATATTTAAATTTAGCCAATGCCCAGAATGCTTCACGACTGATCGATCCGGAAAGAAAATCTTCTACATAATTCCAAACCGAATCATCTGCCATGGGTCCCTCCACCAAGTCATAAGTATGTGGAACTCCTTTACGACAAGAGGCTATGAAATCGAGCCATTCATCCGTCAACTCTTTAAAACGGAGAATTTGTAACCCGGCAATTTCCTTATATTCGTATACATTAACAATATGAGCCGGAGTTTTATTAGCTGCCCACCGTTGGGCTTGCTTTTCCAACACCGTACAGTAAAATCCGAAACCGAAATCTTTAAAGAAACCGGTAGTTTGTACCTTCGGATATTCTATTACCATATTGCTACCATGATATACTTTCATTGCCATTTTATTTTTTACCGTATAATACAGGATTCAAAGCCGGATCATTATACATTTTCATCTGTTTGTACACCTTCATGTACTTGCGGCCTTCTTTGATATCGGTCAGCAACTGATCCAATGCCGTTGAAAGGTCTGTCTTCTGTTCCAGCAGTACCTTCAGTTTTTCTTCACATTTGGCTTTGTGTTCGGGAGTCGCATCAGGGCGGTTCACCTCTTCATTCATATGGTAGATCTTGAGTGTCAGGATAGACAAACGGTCTACCGCCCATGCCGGACTCTCCGTATTGATCGTTGCATCCGGCAAGACCTTTACATCCTTGTATTTATCCAGAAAGAAACTATCGATCAGTTCCACCAGATCGGTACGGTCCTGATTTGATTTATCTATACGGCGCTTGATCGCTATTGCCTCGACCGGGTCGATCGCCGGATTACGGATGATATCTTCCAGATGCCATTGCACCGCATCAATCCAGTTTTTCAAATAAAGATAAAACTCGATACTTTTTACCTCATAAGGATTATGCATGGTTGCATCCACATCATCAGAAACATGATACGCTTTCGTAGCCTGTTCAAATATCCGGTAACACTGTTCGCTGAAATTCATAAATAATCGTTTTGCTTTCTGTAAATACTGTTGACAAAGGTAGAAAATCTTTTCTGATAATCTATCAATGAATTTCCTGAAGAGTGGTATTCGGACCTTCCACATACAAGTTGCCCTTTTCGTCCACTCCCATCTTATCGATAAAAACGACACGCTCTTCACCTGTATTCTGCGTACGTCCGTGATACACACAATACATCTGCTTTCCGTCTTTCGAATAAGTCACGCTGTTATGGCCCGTACCCGTCACGATCCCGCCTTTTTCAACATTCTTCTCCAGTACCGGGTTGTTTGCCGATTTAACAAAAGGACCGAGGGGATTTTTAGAAGTCGCATAGCCGACAGCATAATTCTTTCCTCCGAAATAATTCGCAGAATACATCATATAATAGATATCGCCTTTCTTAAATATATATGAACCCTCCGTCCATCGGCGGTTCACTTCGCCAGTCGTTACAGAACGGCTCTCCCATTCAGCCTGCGGGTCTTCATTGGTAACAGGCGGGCGCAGGATCAACACGGGTTCGCCGATGATGCCGCTTAAATCAGGTTTCAGCTCGACACCGTAAATCCAGCTTTCCTCTATTTCGTTGAACATATTTTTCTCACGTGCCCATGAAGCCACTTCACTCTCTACCGGATGCTTGTAACAGCAACGGGAATAATATAAGTAAAGACGTCCGTCGGAATCTTGCAGCAGATTACCGTCGATAACAGGATAGCCGGGGTCAAAAAGAGGGCGGTCGCTCATCTCCCTGAACGGACCGGTCGGTTTGTCCGAAACAGCAATACCGATCCTAAAATTCTCCAACTCATTAGTCGGATTCTCCTTCCAATCGGCACTGAAAAACATATAAAACTTACCTTTCCGTTCATACACTTCCGGCGCCCAGAAGTTGGCTGTAGCCCACGAACCGGCCATATTACCCCGATAGACCTGTCCTTCCGGTTTCCAGTCTATCAGATTATCCGAAGAATAAGCACAGAAACCATCCACGGCCCCTGCGCCCGTGCCATACATATAATAACGCCCGTCGGAAGCCAACAATACATAAGGGTCACCGAACTTTACGGGCAGCGGATTCGTATACTTCCCCTGGCCGTATACAGGAATGCAAACAATGGCCAGCAAGCATAATACACACAACAACAGATGCTTCATTTTCCAGTTTTTTATACACATTAGTCTTTCATGATATTTAAAGCGTGCAAATTACGTTTTTATCTCCACTTCCGCAAATAATCTCTATCTTTGCCAGTAGTAAAAGGCAAGAAAATGAAAATAGTAGCTGATAACACGGTCCCGTACCTGAAAGGGGTTGCCGAACCGATCGCAGATGTAAAATACCTCAACTCAAACGAGTTCACTCCTTCAACCATTCATGATGCCGACGCCCTGATCGTACGAAGCATCGACAAATGCACCCGTGAACTGTTGGAAGGAAGCCGCGTCAGGCTGATCACGACAGCAACCATCGGTTTCGACCATATCGACATAAAGTATTGTGATGAAGCAGGTATTACCTGGAAAAATGCTCCGGGATGCAATGCCGTTTCGGTCGCCCAATATGTTTTATCTTCGCTGATCACCATCGGTCTCCGCAGAAACGAACCATTAGAGGGGAAAACGATCGGAATAGTCGGCGTAGGCCATGTAGGCAAAGAACTGGAAAAACTCTGCGCATCATATGGCATGCACGTTTTACGTAATGACCCGCCACGGGCAGAAGAGGAAGGAGAGGCAGGATTCGTTTCGTTGGATACGATTGCAGAAGAAGCGGATATTATCTCTTTCCATACGCCACTGACAAAAGAAGGGCGTTTTGCTACCCGCCATCTGGCAAACGAAGCCTTTTTCAACCAAACACGGAAAAAGCCTTGGTTCGTAAACGCTTCGAGAGGAGCGGTACACGATACTCCGGCGCTAGTGAATGCCCTGAAATCAGGAAAAATAAGCGAAGCAGTGATCGATTGCTGGGAAAACGAACCGGCAATCGACCGTGAATTAATAAGCCTGGCAACCATAGCCACTCCCCATATTGCCGGATTCTCTGCCGACGGTAAAGCCAACGGGACCCGTACCTGCCTGGAAAATATCGAACGCTTCTTCGGACTGAAGATAGAAAAAATGAAGGAGGTCGTCCCTCCCGTTCCTGCCAATCCGGTGATCGACCTGGACAATGTTACGGAGCATCGTATCGAACATGCGATCTTCAGAAGTTTCGATCCGCTTGCCGTAGACAAGGCATTACGGGAAACACCTGATAAATTCGAATGGTTCCGGTCTAATTACAATCACCCACGGGAGTTTACCGCCTATACGATAAAAAATGCAACTGCGGAAGAACGGACGCTATTCGATAAGTTAGGTTTCAAATAAGCCTCCGTAAAGAAAATGGGAAAAGGATGCGACCTGTTTTGAAAAAGCATGCCGACTAAATTGAATTAGTACGGCGGGTAATCCACGGTTGATAACCGTCAACCGATCGGCTCATAGTTATCGGCCGATTGGCTCATAATCATCAACCGAACGGCTGACAATTATCGGCCGCTGAACAGTACCGCATTGTCCTGTCCTGAAATAAGTTGACAAAACACCACGGTAAACTTATGTCAGAATCGA
>NZ_QUGR01000027.1:0-62519 GCF_003479145.1 Parabacteroides sp. AF18-52 | reverse complement strand
TTAGCAAAGTTAATACTTTATTTGTTTGCTTTGCTGACACAGTTTAAATTACAGCCTCATGACGGATCAGAAGATTATCAATGGTTGATGGTTTCAACCCACGTACCTATATAAGGTACGACTCCATGATAAATAACGTGGACATTTACAGCGTATTAAATATGCTGTTATGCGAAACTTTATTTACTATCTTGTTTCTTTATGGTGGAACGAAAGGTAAAGCATATAATATGCTGAAAATCAGAAATAGCGAACATCTTTGTATATCCGTTACCACTTCAGGTTCGCAGGGACTTAAATTATTAACTCATCCTCTACATTATAAGACGTGACAACTCCGATATACTCGACTCTTTTAGAGTAATTATTACCCAGGAAATAGAAACGGATACTATCTTTATTACTATCTATAATATCTAATAGTTTCAATCTTAATTCAGTGAACTGAGTAGGAGAAACAGAGCATTCAAAAACAGAGTTTTGAACGCGTTGCCCGTAATTCATACACTGTCGTGCAACTTGTCGTAACCGGCGTTGTCCCTGAGGAGTCATTGTTTCTACATCATATGTGACCAGAACATACATACTGCTATTTTATTAAAAAGACAGGATAATTATCTAAATCATTTCTCAGGAATCGGGCTAATAACATTGCCTGGATATATGGAATCAGTCCTATGGGAACAGATTCATTCAAATATGGATGAATAATAGTTTCCTTCTTTCTTTTTTGCCAAGCAGATAAAACCTCTTTCCTGATATCATCATTCATAACAATTCCATTATCTCCATGTTCGATAAAACCTTTACCTGAAATTTGTTTGCGATTAATCAATGACAAAACCAATCTGTCTGCCATATAAGCTCGCAACTCCTCCATCATATCTAACGCTAACCCAGCTCTACCTGGACGATCTGTATGCAGAAAACCAACATACGGATCAAGTCCAACAGACTCTAATGCAGATTGGATCTCATGATTTAATAATGTATACACGAACGATAACAATGCATTTACTTTATCTTTTGGTGGTCTCCGGTTTCTTCCACTGAAAGGAAAATCTTCACGCTGAGCAATAATCATCTGACTAAAGATGGAGAAATAGGTCGTTGCTGCTTCTCCTTCAATTCCTCTGAGGCTATCGGATGAATCTGCTATTAATGCTTGATTTTTCGATCTTTTCAATTTCTCAGAAGCTGATAGAAATACAGAAAGCTGTTCATCAGAAGATATATGATCCCTCTTGAATCGCTCTATTACAGATCTTGAGTTTGCTATCTTCCCGGCTATACAGATACGACTGATCTCCAACGATTTGTTTGCATCATCTGCTATTCTGTACTGTGTTCTTCTTAAAAGTACATTCCCTTTTACCGGTCCCGAAAGCCGTCCCTGAAATTGTCCGTTAGCACTTAAGAAGCATAATCCTACGTTTCTCTCAGCGCACATCTTCATTAAAGCCGGAGATGCTCCCATATATCCAAACGAAACGATACCTTCTATATTCAATACCGGAATACGAAAAATATCCTTCTCTTTTACTCTGATTACAACGTTTTCTCCATCTTTGGTAAGATAGGCTTCCGGAGTTGTTACATACAACGTATTCAACAATTTTCTCATACTCTATTCATATAATTGGGTAAGATAAGAATTCACTTTTGGTGTTTTGGTCAGCACTTTAGGCATACATACATCATTCAGGGAACAAGACTTGCAATGTGCTTTGTATATCGCAGGCGGAAGAAGTTTCTTCTCATACAACTGATGCATTCTTTTGCATTTTTCTTCAACTAAAGTCCGTAACTCTTTCGTTAGCAGAACCTCTTCCCGATGGCGGGTTTCACCATAATATAAAAAGCCTTTTTCAATACAAATGTCATACATTTCTTCCAGGCAGATGGCTTGAGCACATAGCTGGACTTCGTCAATCTGATCTTTCTTTGGTTTTCCCCGTTTATATTCTACCGGAATTAATCGCCATAATCCCGGATATTTAGGATGCCGTATTGCGTTTTCTTCGGAAGATGACGCAACCATTTCTACAACGTCAGATATTCCATAAAGTCCCAGTCTTCTGGAAACAAGAGTTACGGATCTCAATGTTACGACCTCTTTATTGCGGTTCATTAACAGGGGATCATCTACCTTTTGGTGCATCCAGTTGCCTTCAACAGTGAGCTTGTTTTCAGCCCACTGTTGTTCTATATGTATAAGTGCCCATTGACGCTCGCAAAATGTAATATGCTGAATGCCGGAAAGCATCAATAGATCTTCATCTCCGTATTCTATCATATCATATCTAAAAGTTCCACTCCTTCCGGAAGTTTATCCTTATCGATAGTCACTACATAATCGTTAAACGAGCGGGGAGGAACCTCTTTATTTTTCAACTTTATATCAATCAGATTAAACAACGTATGAGCAGAGGCATTTCCTAGTGTTGAACTATGTTTGAATACGATCAATTTACGGGCATTCATCATACCTCTTGCAGCCGAATGATCATGATCGAACATATTCTTTAATGATTCCCAAAATAAATTCAGATCATCTTCATTAAATCCGGTCTGGGTAGCCAAATGTGCAGAGATGAATCCGTTAGCTTTATATAATCCATAGGGTACTGTATATTTTCGTCCCATGGTACGGTTGTCACCACTTTGTTTTTTAGCCTCGTCTTCAGTTGCTACTGCCATGCGGGTAATACTATGCTCTGCTGTCACAATAGGGTCAATAGAACGAGCAAAAGTAAATTGGATTGGCCCACGAACCTGTCCTGCATTTTCTCCGGTACTTAATACAGCTCCAAATGTCCTGATATCATAGAAATTCCGGCACATCCATTGACGGGCTGCTTCTGTCTTATCTCCTTTTTCTTTCGCTTTAACATCTTCCTGTTTATGAGCTTCTGCTATCTGGTTATTCAAAATAGCTTTTTCCTTAATGAAAATATCATAAGGTTTTTCACTGTCTTTTACTATCTGAACGAAGTTTCTGACTTTTCGCTTCAGACAAACATCTGATACCAAGCCTTCACCGGTTTCGGAGTCTACTCTGGGCAAGTTTCCTGCATCAGGGTCTCCGTTGGGATTACCATCTTGTACATCAAATAAATAGACGAAATCATAACGGTTTTTTATTGCTGTTTCCATATTGTATAGAATTATTGTTTTTATTCTTTATCTGTTGTATCCTTTTTTGTGTATAAATCTTCTCTCTGATGATAATAGCCTATCGCAAAGCGGGATTGATCGTCTATCGACAGATATTTCGGTAAGCCGTTACTATCCAAATCAGAAATTACCCCTTGTAGTAACTTCTCATAATAGACACATTTACCTGTATCTAATTTTGCCAGATGATGTCTGGATAAGGAGAGTAAGCGTCCGAAGACAGTTGCCGGTGTTGTCGAAGCTGCACCATAATAGCGTTCCTTTATGGTTGAATTAGCTCCGGGGATTGCATCACTCTGAATTTTTTCGAGGATAGCAAACAAGCGGCCACATAAGTATGCCTGATTTGTATTTGTTAAATCTAATCCCATGATAATATCTTTAGGTTTATTAGTACGATTTCTATATTTTCGATTTAAATATGCTTTGAGAATAGCAGCTCTTATGGATGTTATATTCCGGTCAGCCTTTATCCGGGTGAGACATTGCATTTGCAGTGTTGCAGGATAGGCTCTGTTATCCAAAATACTTTGGGTCAAATCACTGGCCAGGTTGGGTGGAAGGTTTTCCATTTTATTCTGAAAAGAAACTTGAGTAAGCAAATTAAAGAGAGAATAATATTCTTTTTTACTTTTATTTCTTACTATGTCCAGATCTTCAAAATGTTGTCTGAAATAACTTGAAAATTCTCCTACTGTCCCTTGACGCCAAAATCGCACGGAGATACGAGCGGCATTAGGGGATAGTCCCAAAATATAAAAAGGAGTTTTATCTTTTTCATCCAATACCCCGGATTCCAAAGAAGATAAAAAGCTTTTAATAACTTCTATATTCTTATCCGGATCATCTTTGGGTGGGGCTGAAATAAGGAAAGCGAAGCTCTGTTCCAGTTTAGTCGGTTTTTGTGACCAGAAAACAACGGATGTATCGTGCAGTCGGTATTTATTGGAAGAGTCTTTTCCTAGAAGCGTATTAAGTGCTGTTGTATAGGCATCTTCTGCTTCTTTTGAAATAGGAGCATTCATCCCCTGTTCTTTGTAATAAGAATCGTACCCCGATTTCTTTTGGAAACCGACCAATTTGGCTCCGCTTTTTCCGCCGGGTATGGCAATAGCACTATTTAATAAAGCAATCGGTGCTTTTTTCCCGGTAATAAGACATATACCCTCTTCTTCATTTTCCTCCGAATTGCATTCTATTAAAGATGTTATATCTGGATTTGCTGCAACAATAGACGTATTACCGATTACTTTGAAAGATAAATTTGTTCCGTCTTTCTTTATACATTCTTCCCATAAAGAATCCGCTTTTATCCGTTCGATATTTTCTGCAATATCATAAAAACGGGATACGGCTTGAATATCTTCATTAGAGGGAAAAAGTGCTGCTATCCGTTTCACTTCCTGTATAAACGATTTATTTTGTTTGCGGGCATCCTCTAATGCTTTAGGCTTTCCTTTTTCATCGGTGTTTTTGGGTTGTCCCAAAACATAACCGAAATGATCCCATAGGATATTTACGGTTTGCCAACTACCGCTACCGGAACGTCCTTTGCTCTTAACGACTAAATATTTTTTAGCACGTTTTTGTTTCGCTGAACCTTCTGTTGTATCCTGTAATTCCACAAATGTTCCATCTTTATCAATCAGAATAAGATAGGGGATTTCTTTCCATTCCAACCCTCTAGGGGCAATACTATCTGGATCAGCATCCGCTTTACGTTGATAATACTCATATAATGCTTGTAAAATCATCGGCGTACCTCCTCACTGTTTATTGCAGGAACCTCTAAAACTCCTTGTTTCAAAATTGCACGAAAGAACATTGGTTTGGGATTCTTTTCATTTGTGAAATCCATATCATATAACATATATCCTAAATCGCGATCTTCCTGTATACCATTTCCTTTTATCGGATTATCTATATATGTGAAGTTGGCGGAAAACTCTCTACAGCCTAAATAGGGTTGATTGAAGCATTGTCCTTTTTTAGCTCGGCGTTCAAACATGGCGTTATACTTACCCGGGTTTTCATCGGCTTGCACTGAGGTTTTTTTCTCTTTTTCTTCTGTATTCCTTTTTCTTGGTGGAATAAATTCTAGCTCTGCATATATCCTATAGCGAACATCTTTCAATAGTAAACTGGACTTTTGTTGTCGGTTGTCTTCTATGAATAAGTCGGAAGTACGTGGACTCATCAAACTCCCTACTTCATTTCTTTTAAAAGAAATCCATTTTATTGGTTTCAAAACTTCTATCCGTGTTATATTCCATCGAATGGCTGGTTTCCAGAATATGGCTTCAAAGATAGCACGTGCAGCAGAAGGTGTAATAACATCATAACTGACTCGCTCGATCTTCATTTCAGGACGGGTAAAACAGGCAAGCTTACCTTCAACATCTAAACAATATTCTTTATTATGATATTTCATAATTGTCAGATTAATAGTTGGTTAATTGAAATATGGGTGTCTGTGCTTTGAAAAACAGCACTTTATTAATTCCCCTATAAGTACAAAGCTACATTTTATTTTTCAATAAATAGTTATTTCCAGCCCTTAATTTTAAAAGTATGCTGGATTATTCATGCACCCGAAAGAGTTCAACATTCCGGCTTAATCTATTCAAACTATTATCTTAGTGTTTCAATCCACGCACCCGTAAAGGATGCGACTCACTGGATCAGTTGTAGCAACAGGGTATGTAGGGTTTCAATTCACGTACCTATATAAGGTACGACCCATCCGGTACTTGGCAAAATCTTGTCTCTCTTGAGTTTCAACCCACGTACCTATATAAGGTACGACTTGCCATATCGATCTCACGGGTGTCCCACTGTACGTTTCAACCCACGTACCTACATAAGGTACGACCCGGTATTAACCAGGGCATCATCGTATGAGTCCGTTTCAACTCACGTACCTACATAAGGTACGACCGTAAGTTAAAGTCCCCACCTGGTCAGTAGTTAAGTTTCAACTCACGTACCCGTAAAGGATACGACTGTAACCGGGGCCTTGTCCCTTTTTGCTTCCGAGTTTCAATTCACGTACCCGTAAAGGATACGACGGCTCATCATCATCCAATCCATCGCTATCCTCAGTTTCAATCCACGTACCCGTAAAGGATACGACAAGCTTTTTTGTTAAGACACCAGCTAAATTGGATGTTTCAATCCACGTACCCGTAAAGGATACGACCAATCCCACTCGCTGTTTGTATTTGCCTTGATTAGTTTCAATCCACGTACCCGTAAAGGATACGACCAAATCTATTCGTCTTTCTTTCAGTTCTTCTGATGTTTCAATCCACGTACCCGTAAAGGATACGACATACGGCTGACTTATTTTCCTGTACGTCTTATGAGTTTCAATCCACGTACCCGTAAAGGATACGACACAAACAGTACGCTTAACCAACTCCGGTGTTTCAATCCACGTACCCGTAAAGGATACGACGCTTTCGGAGACTTAAAGCTGCTTAACTCATCCAGTTTCAATCCACGTACCCGTAAAGGATACGACTTCTAAAGGACATTTATGTAGGTTCAATCTTCCGGTTTCAATCCACGTACCCGTAAAGGATACGACTTGGTTATTGATCGTTGGTAGATCCTCATTAGCTGGTTTCAATCCACGTACCCGTAAAGGATACGACAAGAAAATCAAGGTTTAATTATTTGTCGATAGTAGTTTCAATCCACGTACCCGTAAAGGATACGACATCGTTGTACCATTCCTCCCCTTCCTTCTAAGCTGTTTCAATCCACGTACCCGTAAAGGATACGACTTGAATTTATCTGCACCTTGCTGCAATTTAAGAAGGTTTCAATCCACGTACCCGTAAAGGATACGACGGTTCTTCTTTTAACAATCCTTCCAACCCTATTTTGTTTCAATCCACGTACCCGTAAAGGATACGACCGCCGCTCGGTTAATTTGATAATGCAAATATACGGTTTCAATCCACGTACCCGTAAAGGATACGACTCTTTACAAATGTTTTTCAATATCTTTAACTGGGTTTCAATCCACGTACCCGTAAAGGATACGACTAAAGGTTAAGCAACAAAACCAACTGATAACCAAGTTTCAATCCACGTACCCGTAAAGGATACGACTGCATGTTTATTAAAAGCTTTATTTATAACATTTTCGGCGAATGATTCTGCGAATAATGATATAAGACAATAAATAATGTCTGTATTATTATTAATAAAAATGTAAACATCTGTATTACAGGGAGTGCGAATGTCCTGTGTTTTTGATATCACTTATGGTTCGCGTTTTATCTGTTATTGGTACATTGTTGCATTATAATGTTATATATAAAGTAATACGTAACTTTGCTCACAAATTTAAGAATAAACTTTTGGATATAATAACATGAACAAAAAAATCCTGCAACTAGCAATACCTTCTATCGTTTCAAATATAACCGTTCCTCTATTGGGATTGATCGATGTCGCCATTGTGGGGCATTTGGGATCGGCTTCCTATATCGGAGCGATCGCAGTGGGAGGGATGCTGTTTAATATAATCTATTGGTTGTTTGGTTTCCTGCGGATGGGGACGAGTGGGATGACTTCGCAGGCTTTTGGTAAACGTGATCTGAACGAGGTGACCCGTGTTTTGTTGAGGGCGGTGGGAGTAGGACTTTTTATCGCTTTATGCCTGTTACTGCTTCAGTATCCGATTCGGAAAGTCGCTTTTCTTTTGATAGATGCTACTGCCGAGGTTCGCGAGTTGGCTACGGTTTATTTTAGTATCTGTGTATGGGGAGCACCCGCTGTACTGGGGTTGTATGGTTTTGCCGGGTGGTTTATCGGCATGCAGAATTCCCGTTTCCCGATGTTTATCGCGATTACACAAAATATAGTGAATATCGTGGCGAGTCTGGCTTTTGTCTATCTGTTGGATATGAAGATCGAAGGTGTGGCATTGGGTACGCTGATTGCCCAATATGCCGGACTATTTATGGCTTTACTGCTTTGGCTACGTTATTACGGAAGATTGAAAATTCCTTTTCGCTGGCGGGAGATCCTGGGCTGGACAGCTATGCATCGTTTCTTCCAGGTAAATAGCGATATCTTTTTCCGTACGTTGTGCCTGGTGGCTGTCACAACCTTTTTCACGTCGACAGGGGCGCGGCAGGGAGATGTCGTATTGGCTGTCAATACCTTATTAATGCAGTTATTCACCTTGTTTTCTTATATTATGGATGGCTTTGCCTATGCCGGCGAAGCGATGACAGGGCGTTATGTCGGTGCACAGAACCGGAATGGATTACAAAGGATGATCCGGCTATTATTCCGTTGGGGATGGGGTTTATCATTATCCTTTACAATTCTGTATATGATAGGCGGTCAAGGCTTTCTGGGCTTATTGACCAACGACACGACAGTCATAGAGGCTGCCGGAACTTATTATTACTGGGTGCTGGCTATCCCATTGGCCGGTTTTGCTGCTTTCCTTTGGGATGGCATCCTGATCGGGGCTACGGCTACCCGCCTGATGCTTTATTCGATGCTGGTGGCTTCAGGTACATTCTTCGTTGTCTATTATCTGTTTTACGGAATAATGGGAAACCATGCATTATGGATGGCATTCCTGATTTATTTATCGTTACGAGGATTTATGCAATGGATGTTATGGCATTACCATCGATAACACCTGCCTTTTTTGAAATAAAAAATCCGAATATCAAACGATACCCGGATTTTCTTTTTTATGAGATGGTTGTATTATGCTTGTCTGTAATACGCCAGATCTTCGCGGTTGAAGTTGTTGATGAAAGATTCGATCTTGTCAACTTCTGCCTGGCCGTAGTTGATATATACTTCGGCTGAACGGCGGTAACTGTCGTCTTTGTTGGCATCCTGCAGTAGCAGGTAACCGAAGACACAATGAGCGGCAGCTTCTACCATACGGCGTGCCTGGAAGTCGATGTATTCGTTGTCTTTGGTTTCTGTAACCGCGGCAACTACTTTTTCGTACTTGTCAGTCATTGCTTTCAGCTTGTTCTTCAGACCTTCCAGTTCCGGTTTGTATTCGATGGCTTCGTATTCACGGATCTGAGCCAGGTAAGTACCTGTGGTGACGTGGCGGATCGCTGCAACCACCTGCAACTGGGTAGTACCTTCGTAGATGTTTGTGATACGGGCATCACGGTAGATACGTTCGCAGGCATAGTCTTTCATAAAACCTGAACCACCGTGGATCTGGATCGCGTCATATGCATTCTGGTTGGCATATTCGGTGGTCATACCTTTACCCATGGGTGTATATGCGTCAGCCAGTTTGCTGTATTTCTTCATTTCCTGACGTTCTTCCGGAGTCAGCTTACGTTCTTTGGATATATCGTCCAACGCCTTATAAACGTCTACGAAACGAGCTGTTTCGTAAAGCATGGAACGGGAAGCGTCCGCTTTGGCACGCATCAGGGCTACCATTTCATATACAGCCGGGAATTCGATGATCGCTTTGCCGAACTGTTTACGTTCCGTTGCATAGGTATAACCTTCGCGGTAAGCCGCTTCGCTCAAACCTACGGCCTGTGCCATGATACCCAGACGGGCACCGTTCATCAATGCCATTACATATTTGATCAAACCTAGTTTGCGGTCACCGCAAAGTTCGGCTTTGGCATTCTTGAATACCAATTCGCAAGTAGGGGATCCTTTGATACCCATCTTGTTCTCGATACGGCGAACATTCACACCACCGTTGCGTTTGTCGTAGATGAACATGGACAAACCACGACCGTCGCGTGTGCCTTCTTCGGAACGTGCCAGTACCAGGTGAATATCGGCATCACCGTTGGTAATGAAACGTTTTACTCCGTTCAGATACCAACAATCGTCCTTTTCGCAGTAAGTAGCTTTCAGCATAACAGACTGCAGATCGGAACCTGCATCCGGCTCTGTCAGGTCCATCGACATCGTTTCTCCGGCACAAACGCGCGGGATATAACGCTGACGCTGGTCGTCGTTACCGAATTCGTATAATGTTTCCGCACAGTCCTGCAATCCCCAAAGGTTTTCAAAACCTGCATCGGCACGCGATACCATATCGGCTGCCATGATGTAAGGAACGATCGGGAAGTTCAGACCGTCGTAGCGGCGGGGCATTGCGATACCCATCAGGCCGGCTTTGCGTACGGCATCCAGGTTTTCCTGGGTACCTTTGGCATACGTCACACGTCCGTTGGCAACAGACGGGCCTTCATGGTCTACGCCCTCTGCATTGGGAGCGATGATCTCACCACAGATTTCACCTACAATTTCCAGTACCTTTTCGTAGCTGTCCATTGCATCTTCGAAATCCTGAGGAGCATAGTCATATTTATCCTTGTCGGCATAGCCGCGTTCTTTCAGCTCTACGATCCGCTGCATCAACGGGTGATGCAGGTGATGTTTCATGCTGGGATTATCTAAATAAAAGTTAGCCATATCTTATTTACTGTTCTGTTTGTAATACTTGATCATCTTCGGGATCACTTCTTCAACCGGACCGTTGATCACATAGTCAGCGATGGTGTTGATCGGAGCGTTCTCGTCGTTGTTGATAGAGATGATAATACCTGCGTCCTGCATACCGGCAATGTGCTGGATCTGTCCGGAAATACCGCAAGCGATATAGAGTTTCGGGCGAACGGTCAGACCGGTCTGTCCGATCTGGCGGTCGTGGTCACAGAAACCGGCGTCGACAGCAGCACGGCTGGCACCTACTTCTGCATGAAGTTCTTTAGCTAATTCGAACAGCAGGTTGAAGTTTTCTTTCGACCCTACGCCATAACCTCCGGCAACTACGATAGGAGCACCTTTCAGGTTGTGTTTCGCTTTTTCTACGTGACGGTCGATCACTTTTACTACATAATCAGCATCGGATACATATTTTGCTACGTCGTGTTTTACCACTTCGCCTTTATAATTGGCATCCAGGATCTCTTTCTTCATCACACCTTCGCGAACGGTAGCCATCTGAGGACGGTGTTCCGGGTTGATGATGGTTGCTACGATGTTACCACCGAAAGCTGGACGGATCTGATACAACAGGTTTTCATATGTGATACCTGCCCGTTTATCTTCGTGAGGACCGATCTCCAATGAAGTACAGTCTGCAGTCAGACCGCTGGTCAGTGCAGAAGATACACGAGGGCCCAGGTCGCGACCGATAACGGTAGCACCCATCAGGCAGATCTGAGGTTTTTCTTCCTTGAACAGGTTGATCAGGACAGAAGAGTGGGGTAGTGAAGTGTAGGGGAACAGGCCCGGAGCATCGAACACGTGTACTTTGTCGACGCCGTAAGGCAGTACCTGGCTTTCTATACCTTCGAGGCCGCTACCGGCAACAACTGCTTCCAGCTGGCAACCTAACTGATTCGCTAACTTACGACCTTTGGTCAGAAGTTCGAGACTTACATCGGCAATGGTTGTGCCTTCAATCTCACAATATACAAATACGTTATTCATAATCTTATCCGATGGTATGGTTAGCTAACAGTTCAACAATCATCTCTTCTATATCCTTATCCGCGCTGGTCAGCGTTTTACTTTCCTTTGCCTGGAACACGATATTCTGTATAGTCTTTACCTTTGTAGGTGAACCGGACAGACCGCACTGTGTCAGATCTCCGTTTACATCGTTCACGCTCCATTCCTGGATATTCAGATACGGACGTTTCTCGTAAAGGTCTGCATACGGCAGTTCGCTCGGAACGTCCGGATGGCAGGCTGTCGGGTGGACTGCTTTTTCCTGTGCACCCATGGCACGTTTGTATTTCTGTACCAGTCGGGCATTGCGCGGACGGCAGGGAGCTGCCGAGCCGTTTACTGTGATGACGATAGGCAGCGGACCTTCTACGGTTTCCACACCTCCGTCGATATGACGTTTAACGGTGATACGGCGTGCTGCTTCATCCACATTCAGGATTTCTTCAGCGTACGTGATCTGTGTCAATCCCAGCTTTTCTGCTACCTGGGGACCAACCTGTGCTGTATCTCCGTCGATAGCCTGACGGCCACCGATGATGATGTCATAATCATTAATTTTTTTGATAGCCGTAGCCAAAGCGTATGAAGTAGCCAGTGTATCGGCTCCGGCAAAGGCGCGGTCGGTTAACAAAAAGCCGCCGTCTGCTCCGCGGTATAAACCTTCACGGATAATTTCGGCGGCACGTCCCGGGCCCATAGTCAGTAATGTAACAGTTGATCCGGGGTAGGCATCTTTCAGGCGCAGAGCCTGTTCCAATGCGTTCAGGTCTTCCGGGTTAAAGATGGCGGGAAGTGCGGCACGGTTTACCGTTCCGTCTTCTTTCATCGCATCCTTTCCCACGTTGCGTGTGTCCGGAACCTGCTTCGCTAAAACAATAATTCTTAAACTCATATTAAATAGGAATATTAGATTTCTATTGTCTGAAAATTATTCGGTAATTAGTAAAAAAATTACCGATTGCAAAAGTAGTCAAACATTCTTTATATCAAACAACTTTAACCTGAAATGTGCACACTTTAGGGTTTTTTGAGCACTCTGACAGGTGCTTTTCCCCATGTTTAATTGGCTTTTGCTGCATCCAGTCGTTTTACCACCTGACCATAAATAATCAGGGCAAATGCCGATACTAAAGCGATTGCTCCAAAGTAGTACCAGATATAATGGGCGTTGGCACTGGCTGCTACCCATTCTTCATGCGTAGCGAACAGGGTTGGTTCCGGACAATATTTGCTTAGTAAGAAACCGGATAATCCGAATCCGAGAATGGACGACAGGAACGAGTGGAGATGACTGAAGCCTAGATATAACCCTTCTTCTCCTTTGGGGGCTTGTAATGAGAAATATTCGAGGAAACGGGGAGATATAAATGTCTCAGCCAATCCTTGGAAAACGATACCGACTACCATCATAAAGGCAACCGGATGCATACCCAGAATCGTTGTATTTCCATCGAGCATATTTCCCGAAGCCATACAAAGTGCGGATATCGGCATAATGAACATGCCGAATGTCATAGAGGTCAGTGCTGTCTTTTTACGCATTAACTGGGTGACCAGATTAACGGTCAGCACAACCACCAACGGGTTTACGTTGGCATACCAGGAGGGAGAAGCCCCTTCACCTGCCAGACGTAAAACATACTTAGGCATGGTTGCATACAACTGGTGCTGAACCATCCAGAATCCGGAGATGATGATGATTAGCGTGATCAGGCGTCCGTTTGTACATACTTTGATCAATGCTTTCCATATCTGTCCGAATGTCTTTCCTTCTCCCGAGTGCTGGCTGCTTTTATAGAAGAACCAGATCGCAAGTAAGGCGAGAAAAGTCATCGAAGCGGAGAAATAGTTGAGGGTGATCAATCCTTCGTTTCCTAATGCTTCGCGCAATGGTTTTACAATCGTTTTGCCGGAGAAAGCTCCGATATTTACCATTGCATAGAATATGGAGAAACCTTTGGCACGGGTTTCGGGAGTCGTTTCTTTGGCTACCGTTCCGGAGATCACACTCTTGATGAATGAGCCGCCGATAACGATCAGTATCATGATCGGGATAATCCCATAACGAAGATTACTTTCAAGCAATCCGGTAAATGTAGTCGTAGTCCCGTATTCGACCAGTCCGGCAGACTGAAGCCAGGTAGGATAAAGTCCTAAACCGGCATAACCGATAGTCAGTAAAGAAAAAGCCAGCAGCATGGAATTACGGAATCCGATCTTATCGGCCAATGCACCGGCAAAAGTTGGAAGAAAATAAAGAAATGCAGAGAATGTTCCGGCGATAGTTGCTGCCTGTATGTCGTTGAATCCGAGGATGCGGCTGAGATAAAGGGTTATTACGATAAATACGCCATAGTAGGCGGCACGCTCAAATAGTTCGACGGTATTGGCTACCCAAAACGCTTTACTGAATTTGATTTTCTCTTTCTTTGTCGTTGTGTTCATGTGATAGTTATTTGTTTTTAGAATATAGAATATAAAACGTAAAACGCAGGTATAGGCAGATGAGAAAATTAGAGCTGCGTATACCTGCGTGTATTTACATTTCGTGTAAGTCTTTTTTATTTCTTTACGGTGTAAGTTTGATGAATAGCCTTGTCGAAAGCCTTCCAGTGTTCGTCAGTCATGTTTCCCGGCGTGAACAGAGCTACACCGGCTGCACCGGCTTCCATCGATCCGCGAACGGCTTCTTCGATCTCCGACGGGATCAATCCGTGTCCTTCCGGGTCTTTGATGTTGGCTTTGTTTTGCCAGTCACGACAGATGAACAGACCGCTGTAAACAGGTTTTTCTCCCTTGACAGAGTTTACTTCTTCTTTGGTCACTTCGCCTACCCAGGCAGCATCTTCCAGATAGAAATCGTTGTAGTTCATCGGGAAGAATGCATCGATATTCCATTTGTTCCATTCCTGGCGAACCATCCATTTGGCATGAGAGTCAGGACCGGGGAATACGGCAGCACTAACCTTCTTACCTTTTGCGTGAACAGTATCGGCAATGCGGTCGACCAGTTTCGTGATCAGGTCGCAGCGGAATTGTGCCCATTCTTTGCATTTGGAAGGATCTTCAACCGATTTGATGTCAATGCCGGTAGCAGCTTTGAAGTCGGCTACACATTTATCGCAATAGCAATAGTCGGCAGTCGGATATTCTTCATCCATCACTAAGCCGTATTTTTCCCAAAGACCTTTTGCCAGGATCACGTCTACATAGCGGATGTAGTCCAGGTGGACATAATCCACTTCCGGGATATCAGCCACTTTGCCATACAGGTCAGTCAGGAATTCTGCCGTACCTTCATGGTTCGGGCAAAGACATTTGTAATAAGGAACATATGCCTGTACTTCGTAAGCAGGTTCACCTTTACGGTTTACGGCATAAAGGGTTGAATCCATATCCCCTTGCAGCATGGCAGGGATCCAGGCATGATACTCCATGCCGTTTGCATGAGCGACTTTCGCTGCACGCTGAATTTTCTGTAAGTCGTGTCCGGCATTATAGCACATACCGTCCAGGCCATGAGATTTCCATTTACTAAAATCGGCTTGTAAGGTTTCTTCGGTCGTGTTACCACCTTCGCCTTGCCAGCCGTACACTTTGATTTTTGATTCCGGTGCTTTTGTGCAAGCCGTTGCCAGAAGGGCAACGGCTGCTAAAGCGATAAATACTTTTTTCATTCAGATTTGTTTGTTATTAAATTTCACAAGCACAGAGAGTCGGGATCAGGTTACGGTCACCGTATGCATTGTCTACGCGTGCCACATTGATCCAGAATTTACTGTCATGCAACCATTCCAGCGGGAAAGCTGCTTTACTACGAGGGTATTCATGCTTCCATTCATCGGCTGTTACTTCGTATTCAGGATGCGGAGCATTTTTGAGCACATTATCTTCTTTGGATGCCTTACCTTCTTCTATTTCTTTGATCTCTTTCCAGATGCAGTCCATTACTTCGGCAAAGCGGTCGAGTTCGGCTTTGCTTTCGCTTTCGGTCGGTTCGACCATCAGGGTACCGTGTACCGGGAATGAGAGCGTAGGAGCATGGTAGCCGAAGTCCATCAGACGTTTGGCGATATCGCCTTCGTCGATACCGGATGCTTCTTTTACTCCGCGGCATTCGAGGATCAACTCATGGCCGACACGTCCTGTGGCACCTGTATAAACGATACCGTAAGTATCTTTGAATTTAGAAGCCAGATAGTTCGCATTCAAGATGGCTGTTTTTGTAACGGTTTCCAATCCTTCTGTGCCCAGCATGCGGATATAAGCGTATGTGATCGGCAGGATACCGGCACTTCCGTAGGGAGCGGCAGAAACCGTATTCAGATCGCTGCCCCAGACCACCGGATGAGAAGGCAGGAACGGAACCAGATGTTCGGCTACGCAGATCGGACCGACACCCGGGCCGCCACCACCGTGAGGCGATGCAAATGTCTTGTGCAGGTTGAGGTGACAAACGTCTGCGCCGATGGTTCCCGGATTTGTCAATCCTACCTGGGCGTTCATGTTGGCACCGTCCATATATAACTGACCGCCGCAAGCGTGAACGATGTCGCACATTTCTTTAATGTCGGCTTCAAAAATACCGTGTGTAGACGGATAAGTGATCATGCTGGCAGCCAGATTCTCCTTGTTAGCTTCCGCTTTGGCACGGAAGTCTTCCATGTCGATATTGCCGTTCTCGTCGCATTTAACGGTAACAGTCGTATAACCGCACTGGATGGCACTCGCTGGGTTTGTACCGTGAGCCGAAGCAGGCAGCAATACGATATTGCGATGTCCCTGTCCGATGCTTTCCAGGTAAGCGCGGATAACACGGAGACCTGTATATTCGCCGGCAGCACCTGAGTTCGGTTGTAAGGTAACACCTTTGAATCCGGTGATCTCAGCCAGGTAGCAGCATAGGTTCTCGATCAGCTCTTTGTAACCTTCTACCTGTTCTTCCGGGGCATATGGGTGAATATTCATAAACTCTGCACGGCTTAACGGAAGCATTTCAGAAGCAGCATTCAGCTTCATCGTACATGATCCCAGAGAGATCATTGACTGAGCCAGCGACACGTCTTTGCGTCCCAGGCGGGTGATGTAACGCATCAACTCGGTTTCCGTACGATATTTCTTGAATACATCTTCTTGTAGGAAGTCCGAAGTACGGGCGAATTTCGGATCAAAATAAGTCTTTTCCGGGATCGCTTCTTCCAGCATATAATCTTTTCCGGCAGCACCGGCGAAGATATACAACAATACGCCTATATCGGTAGGCTGTGTTGTTTCGTCGATACTGATGCCTACCTGACCGCCTTCGAAGTAGCGAAGGTTCACCTTGCATTCCAATGCGATCTCGCGGAGCGCGTTGATGGATACGTTGGCAGGTAATTCGATCTTCAAGGTATCGAAATAATCTTTATTCAGCTGTTTGTAGCCTAACTTTTCCAATTCGGCAGCCAGGAATCCGGCAGAAGCATGGATACGTCCGGCGATGTTGCGCAAACCATCTGCTCCATGATATACAGCGTAGAATCCGGCCATTGTTGCCAGTAAAGCCTGTGCGGTACAGATGTTGGAGGTCGCCTTTTCGCGTTTGATATGCTGTTCGCGTGTCTGTAAAGCCAGACGGTAAGCCGGGTGTCCGTAAGCATCTTTCGAGATACCGATGATACGTCCCGGGATAGCACGCTTGTATTCATCTTTCGTAGCGAAGAATGCAGCAGAAGGACCGCCGTAGAACATCGGTACACCGAAACGCTGGCTGCTACCGAATACGACATCGGCACCCCATTCTCCCGGAGGAGTCAGCAATACCAGGCTCATCAGGTCGGCAGCCACGGCAACACGGGTTTCGTTCGCATTGGCTTTCGCAATGAATTCTTTATAATCTTCAACCGAACCGTCTGCATTCGGGAACTGTACAATCGCACCGAATACTTCAGGAGTGAATGTAAATGTCTTGTAATTGCCGACCACAACATTGATTCCCTGCGGAACCATACGTGTTCGGATCACGGCCAATGTAGATTCAAAAACATTTTCATCTACAAATAAAGTGTTAGCTCCTGCCTTTGCCTGTGCGCGGCTGCGAGTTCCGTAAAACATCGTGGCAGCCTCTGCAGCTGCGGTAGCTTCGTCCAACAGAGAACAGTTGGTCAGGGGCAGAGCTGTCAGTTCACTGATGACAGTCTGGAAGTTCAGCAACGCTTCGAGGCGTCCCTGAGAAACTTCCGCCTGATACGGGGTATATGAAGTGTACCATACCGGATTTTCAAAAACATTGCGCTGGATAGGAGCAGGACAAACTGTGTCATACCATCCCATTCCGATGTAAGATGTGAAGACTTCGTTTTTGGAGGCAAGTTCTGCGATATGTTCTGCAAACTCCCTTTCAGTCATTGGCTCCGGAAGGTTCAGAGGTTCTTTCAGACGAATATTGGCCGGGATTGTCTGGTCAATCAGTTCGTCAACCGATTTAACACCGATAGCTTCAAGCATAGCCGGAATATCTTCCTTTGCAATGCCGACGTGGCGGTTTACAAATTTATTTGTGTCCATAGTATTTAATGTGTTTTATAAATAAGGATTGTTTAATTTTTCATCGATAACTCTCGTTTCCGGGCCATGTCCGGGGTAAATGACCGTTTCGTCCGGCAGTGACAACAACTTGTCGTTGATGGCAGCGATCAATACTTCCTGATTGCCGCCCCACAAGTCCGTACGCCCGATGCTTCCGGCAAATAAGGCATCTCCCACGATGGCGAAACCGTTCTTCTTATTATAGAAGGCAACGCTTCCGGGAGAATGACCGGGAACAGTCAGTACCAGCAGCTCTGAATGGCCGAACTTGACCACTTCATTGCCGACCAACAGTTTCTGGACCGGAATATGCTGATAATGTCCCGGCAATCCGAAAGCCTGCGCCTGCTTGTCGGGAGGTGGAAGCTGTTCCACATCGAGCCTGTGTGCCTGCGGCGACAGCCCATATGTTTTGAATACGAACGGATTACCAAAGATATGATCCAGATGTAAGTGAGTACATAACAGGTGCTTTACCGTCAGTTTGTTCTCTGCAATGAAATCACTTAATTCTTTTTCTTCCGACGGACGAAGGCATCCGCAATCGATAATAACCGCCTCTTTGGTATCATCATACAACACGAATGTGTTTTCCTGGAAGTAATTGAACTCAAACGCTTTTATTGTGATCATAATGGTACGTAAACTACTTTTTTAGTACTAAAAAATTCTTCTTTGAAATGGTCGCCTAACTCGACAACAATCGCTTGTTTCCGAAAAGCCTGTATTTCGTGTTCCAACTCACCACCTTTCAGACATATTAAACCATTCGGCAGTGCGTTCTGTTGTTCCTTCCGTATGTTTTTACGGGAAATTTTAACCAGATCGCCCAGCGGCATAACAGCCCGGCTGACAACAAAATCGAACAGTTGCTTTTCTTCTTCGGCGCGGCAATGGCGGAAAGTGACATTTTTCAAACCGATCGCTTCGGCAACGGCTTGCCCGACCTTGATCTTTTTTCCGATACTGTCTACCAGATGGAATTGTACTTCAGGAAAGAAGATAGCCAGCGGAATACCCGGAAATCCGCCTCCCGTACCGATATCCATTACGGTAGAACCGTTTTTGAATTTCATCATTTTGGTTAGCCCCAGCGAATGGAGCACATGATGCGGATAAAGATTCTCGATATCTTTGCGCGATATGACGTTAATCTTTGCATTCCAGTCTGTATATAAGTCGTACAGAGCTTCGTATTGTGCAAGTTGCGTTTCGTATAGCTCCGGAAAATAAGTTTTTATCAGTTCCATAAATTGTATTTAAAATGCCAGATGTGCGATCGGACTCTCTTTCTTGAGCAGGTACTGTATCTCTTCATAAGGGAGATGTACACTCGTTGCGCCGACCACATAGGCTGCTATCTCATATTCATTAAATGTATAGGTAATCCCATTCTCGTCGATCAGGAAGTTGTTGTTCGGGAAAATCTCGTCGATGCTGAAGAAACCGATGTTTTCCAGATCCTTGGCATTCTCCACACTGTTCTGTTTGGCGATCCGGTCTACAAGGATCTGCGCCAGGTCGTCCTGGAAATCTTCGATGAAAATATCGGATTCCGTAACCGGAGTACCGGTTTTCATGTTGATGACATGGTTGGCGGTCGCATGCGAGCCATGCGCCCCTCCGGTATAGTTTTCTACGTAGATTGAGTAACTGAGGATATCGTTCTGGTTATAGGCGATATCGTTGGTAGACATTTCGTAATAAGAGAACCAGGCTCCGACTGGCGTTTCGTCGGCTTTTGCCACTTCTTCTTTGTATTCGCCCTCCAGGTCCTTATAATTATTCAGATAATCCTCCGTGTACTTGGCTACCGCTTCTTCAGGAGATAGCTTTTCGTAACTGTCCCCGAAGTATGCAGACACAAATTGCTGCTGTATCTTTTTCAGGATCTCTTTGTCGTCGTATTTGGCCGGATAGGTAAAGTTTATCTGAAGGTTACAATTCGGATTCTCCGGGTTTTCCAGAAGATGATAGGTCTTGTCCACACTGATCGAATCAAATGTAATATCATTATCCGCCGTTTTTTTTGTCCCGGTGTTACAACCGCTGACAATTATACTTATGAGAAAAAGAGCTACAAGCTTTTGGCATAATTGCGTCTTCATTGTGATACAGATTTAATTGAATACTTTAAAATGCAAATGTACATGTTTATCTCCGAATTACCGAATAGATAAACGAAATTAGTTCGCGCTAAATCAGTTTTCAGCATCCTGAAAAACAGAAACGAGGGAGGCATAAAAAATTTCAATGTACCGCCAGACAAATCCCTTTGGGGATAACTAAATGAGGAGTAGGCATGAAGCCTGGTGCAGGATGGAAGATATGTATATATTTTTTAGCGAAAAATTGATTATTTGAATCTTCTGTGTATCTTTGTTCCGCACATGAAATGCAAGGTGTTGCAACATGGGCGATTTGTTAGTTAGACATAAGCGTTTTTAAATATTATTTGACATTGAAATCTCGACAATTTCATCCCAACAAATAATAGTACTGTAAATGCAAATGTTCTTTTCTATTTATACACACCGAGAGAATTGTAGAAATTGATTCGTGTATATGGATAAGAGCGTGGTACTGTTATATATATTGTTGGGGGGCCTGTCGAGAGCCTCAATGTCTATATATCAACAGTTTCCACGCTTCTTTTGTTTAGCAGGCAACCGATAGGTTTCCTGAATATGATTGGTTATCACCTTTCGTCAGGTACGAATTTATTCACGTAATTTCATTCAAAAATAAGATAATTCTTTATTTCCTGAAACTAAGCCTATCGGATGCTTCCATCAGCATTAACTTCCTGATATAAATGAACAAATTCAAGGCTTACTTGTTATATAAACGAAAGAGTAAAATTTTCGTCTACCATTAAGGTATAAAAATTAGCAGATAAATTTACGATTAAAAAGTCATTCCGGATTCACTGCGTGCGTCCGGAAGAGGAACTTTGCTTATCCGGCCAATATGAACCGGAGCACGACCCCTTGTATCATAAACCTAAATAATAATCGAGATATGGCAAAAATAGAAATAAAAAACTTATCCATCCTTTTCGGTCCCGAGAAGAGTCGGGCGAAAAAGATGATCCTGAAAGGAAAAAGCAAACAGGAAATACTAAAAGAAACAGGCTGTACCGTTGCCGTGCGTAACGCGAACCTGGAAATAGAAGAAGGCGAGATGTTCGTCATTATGGGCCTCTCCGGCAGCGGTAAATCGACTTTATTACGCTGTATCAACCGGCTGAACGAGCCGACAATGGGAGAGATCCGGGTGAACGGGATAGATATAACCCGTTCGTCGGACAAGGAACTGTTGCAGATCCGGCGAAAAGAGCTGGCGATGGTTTTCCAACACTTCGGGCTGCTACCTCACCGCACCGTTCTGAATAACGTATCCTTCGGCCTCGAACTGCAAGGCGTCCCTAAACAGGAGCGCGAAAAGAAAGCCCTGGAGAGTATCCTTCAGGTCGGTCTGAAAGGGTATGAAAACCAGCGGGTCGATGAATTATCAGGCGGAATGCAGCAGCGTGTCGGACTGGCACGTGCCCTAGCAAACAATCCCGAGGTCCTTTTGATGGATGAAGCCTTCTCTGCACTCGACCCGCTGATCCGCGAACAGATGCAGGACGAGTTGCTGCTCCTGCAGGAGAAGATGAAAAGGACGATCGTCTTTATCACCCACGACCTGGACGAGGCGATCAAGCTAGGCGACCGTATCGCCATTATGAAAGACGGCGTCATCGTGCAGGTGGGAACGCCGGAAGAGATACTGACCGACCCCGCCAATGATTACGTCACCCGTTTTACGGAAAGCGTGGACCGCGGCCGAATCGTAACAGCCTCGTCGATCATGCTCAGGCAACCCATCGTTGTCAGAGTCAAAAGAGACGGTCCGGAAACCATTCTCCGGAAGATGCGTGAAAGACGCCTCTACGCACTGCCCGTCATCGGCAATGACGACCAATTCATCGGAGAGATACACTATAAAGATGTACTGAACCTGCGGAAAGAAGGCGGGAAGGATATCGGTCCCATTATCAAAAAGGAAGTCCCGTCCGTCCTCGAAAACACCATTGTGGAAGATATGCTCCCTCTGCTGTCCAAAGTACGGCAGGCATTGCCGGTAGTCGATGAGAACAACCGCTTACTGGGCGTTATCCCCCCATCCGCCATTATCATTGAAATGACAGGAAAGGATGAAAAAGAAATAGAAGAAATAATTCAAAACGCAATAGATTTATGATCAATATCGGAAAATATATAGAAATCGCCATCAACTGGATGACGGAACACTGGGCGCATTTTTTTGATGTCGTCAACAATATAATCGGAGGCTTTATCGACGCCTTCCAGAACGGCCTGCTATGGATACCCTTTTATATAATGATCGCGGCCCTGACCGTATTGGCTTGGTATAAAGCCGGAAAAGGAACAGCCGCTCTGACACTGCTGGGTTTGTTCCTTATCTATGGAATGGGCTTCTGGGAACAGACTATGCAGACCGTCGCATTGGTCCTGTCCTCTACCGTGATTGCCCTGATCCTCGGCGTACCGCTGGGAATATGGACGGCGCGTAACCGGGTTGCTGCCAAGATAATCCGCCCCGTCATGGACCTGATGCAGACCATGCCCGCCTTCGTTTACCTGATCCCCGCAGTCTTGTTCTTCGGACTGGGTCCCGTCCCGGGCGCATTCGCGACCGTTATTTTTGCCATGCCGCCCGTCGTTCGTCTGACGGACCTCGGTATCCGGCAGGTTCCGGAAGATATCGTCGAGGCGACCCGTTCTTTTGGCGCCACCTCCGGACAGCTGCTATTCAAAGTACAGCTTCCTCTGGCATTGCCGACGATCATGACCGGCGTGAACCAGACAATCATGATGGCGCTCTCGATGGTAGTCATCGCCGCAATGATCTCGGCAGGCGGTTTGGGCGAGATAGTCCTCAAAGGAATCACACAGATGAAGATCGGCCTCGGTTTTGAAGGCGGTATTGCCGTTGTGATCCTTGCAATCATCCTCGACCGTATCACCCAGGGATTTGTCCGCAAGAAATAAGCGGAACTCAGTTATTCACTCCATAAAAGAATTTACATGAAAAGATTATTTATACTTATCAACCTGATCCTGCTGCTGGCTGTCCTGATGTTTCTGGTCAGCTGCAACCGTGCCAAAGACCCGAAAGAGATTTCGATCGGCTATGTGAACTGGTCGGAAGGCATCGCCATGAGTTATTTGGCCAAGGCGATGCTGGAGGAGCAGGGTTACAAAGTAACATTGAAAAATGCCGACATCGCCCCGATCTTCACCTCGGTAGCTTCCGGGAAAGTCGACCTCTTTCTGGATGCCTGGCTTCCGGATACTCACGTCGACTACATGAAGAAATACGGCGACCGCCTGGAAACGATCGGCATCCCTTTTGAGAACGCCCGTTTAGGTCTGGCCGTCCCGTCCTACGTGACGATCAATACGATCGAAGAACTGAATGCCAATAAGGAACGCTTCAAAGGCGAAATTATCGGTATCGATATCGGTGCCAGCCTGATGAACCTGACGGAAGACGCCGTAAACGATTACGGCCTGCAACTCAAATTAATGCCTTCCAGCGGCCCGACCATGACCGCCTTCCTCCAGAAGTCCGTGGAGCATAACGACTGGATCGTCGTCACAGGCTGGACCCCCCACTGGATGTTCGCCCGTTATGACCTCAAGTTCCTCGACGACGACAAAGGTGTTTATGGCGATACCGAGCATATTGCAGCCGTTGCCACCAAAGGCTTCTCCGAGACGCACCCATTTGTGGCGGCCTTCTTCAAAAACTTCAGATTCACCAACGAGCAGTTGAGTGAACTGATGAACATCATGGAAGACTATCCCTTACGCGAATTGGAAGGCGCAAAAGTTTGGTTGAAAAAGCACCCCGAAATAGTGGATTTATTTTTACCTTCGCAGGCAAATAATCTAACTCAACTGAACGGATATGAAACAGATCGCGAAAATAGCCTGCCTGCTGCTGGGACTGGCAATCAGTAACCCTTTTATGAAGGCGGAAAATAAAAAGAGTATGAACATCGTATTTATAGGAAACAGCATTACTGCCGGTGCATTGATCGCAGACCCTGCGCACGATGCCCCTCCGGTGAAAGCTGCCTTATACCTGACCAAACAACCCTCCGTCACCTCGGTCAAATACTCCAACCAGGGAGTAAGCGGCTGCACGACCACGGATTATCTTCCGGCTACGGAAACCCTGTTCCCGAAAGCGAGAGCCGCCGCCGACAAGTTTGCCGATGAAACCTGGGCGACCCTGATCTTCTCCATTATGCTGGGAACGAACGACAGCGCCATCACCGGTCCGAACGGTGCACCCGCTTCGCCGGAGAAATATGAGGAAAACATGAAAGCCATCATCAACCAGTTGCTCGCCTTGTACCCGAATTGCAAGATCGTCCTGAATCGTCCGGTATGGTACAGTCCGAACACGTACAACGGAGCGATGTATCTGAAGGAGGGGCTGAACCGTTTGCAGAGTTACTACCCGGTACTGCAATCACTCGTGGAAGAATATGCCAAACGTTTCCCCGGACAAGTGTTCATGGGCGACACGGAGGCATTCGATTATTTCAAGGAAAACTACCTGACAGACCTTTTCCCTGAAGACGGGAATGCCGGAACCTTCTATCTCCATCCCAACGAGAAAGGTGCAGCAGTGTTGGGCGAGTTCTGGGGAAAAGCTATCCTGAAGGCTGTCGAATAAACCGGATACTTATTGATAACAAAATAAAAACCCTCCCGGCTGAAATCATCTTTCACGTCCGGAAGGGTTTCTTATTTTTCCCGAATGCAGCTTAATGGCAGAAAAGCCGCATCCGGTCATTCAATGTAAAAGTCTGTTGTAAGTAATAGGACATTCTTTTATCTTTTGGCGAGATGGTGATCCATGATGGCCACATGATGTTCGCCGTATAATTTCAGTTTTTCGACAAGATTCTTGGCAGTCGCTTCTTCTTCCACCTGTTCGCGGACGAATCCCCAAAGGAAATCCTGCGTAGCCTTGTCGTTTTCAGCATGGGCGATGTCGACCAATTTGTCGATCAGTTCCGACACATGCACTTCATGCTGGTAGACATGCTCGAACACCTCCAGCGGCGTACCGAAAGCCGTCGGCACCACATTGATCTGCTCCAACTTCACCTGTCCGCCACGCTGAACGGAATAGTCGATCATTTTATATGCATGTTCCAGTTCTTCCTGCGATTGCTTCTTCATCCAGTGCGCACAGCCGTCGAGGCCGATCTGTGTAAAGTGGATATACATTGATAAATAGAGATTGGAAGACCACATCTCTGCCAATATCTGCTCGTTGAGAGCATCGGATAATTTTCTACTTAGTGTCATAGCTGTATTTTATGTTATGTTTATTAATAAAACAAACAGCTATCTGATTTGTTCCAAAAATAAGAAGTTCTTATCTTCGTTTCACGCTAATAAATAGAAGCTCATATGAAAAAGAAAATAAAAGCCCTCGTGAACCGCCTGCGTTCGGCAGTCAGGCAACATCCGGTAGAGGTCGCGATGTCCGTCGTTTTCAGTCTGGCAGGATGCGTCCACTACGAGAGCGGGTATGAATATAGTTTCCTCGTAGGCCCGCTAATCTATTTTCCGATGCTGTTCCTGGCGACCTATACGCTGAACGGGCTGATGCGGCAGGAGGGTACGAAGGGAGCTGTCGGGTTGCGGGTACTGTATTATCTTTCCGCATTCTTCTTCATACCGTTCCTCTGGATGGACGACAAGGCTATCTGGACACCTACCTATCTCGTTTCGCTGGTCGTGGTGCAACTCGTCTACCTGATAAGCGGATGGAAACGCGACAATGACGATTTTGTCCGTGTTGCCCTGCGCTATCTCAAAGCAGTGTTGTCGGCGGGGCTGCTTGCCGGGATCGCCTATCTGCTGGCGATATCCGTCAATGCATCCGTACGGTATATCTTTGAGATATGGGAAGACAGCTACAGATGGTTCTACACAGAGGCTGCCTATCTGATATTTATATGCGGGATGTCTTTGCTGTTCCTGATGTTCAACCAGGAGAAAGAGGAGAGGGACGAAGGAAGCAACCGGCTGTTTGAAGTCTTACTGAACTACGTGCTTTCGCCGGTGCTGCTGATCTATGCGGTGATATTGTACCTTTATTTTATAAAAGTAGCCGTACTATGGTCGCTGCCGAAAGGGGCGGTGGCTTATATCGTGGTCAGCTTTATATCCGCCACGTTCGTCTTGAAAGGGTGCCAGGTGTTCCTTTCCAAAAGGTATTACGACTGGTTTTATAAACAGGCGAGCTGGGTAGTATTGCCTGCGCTGGCGATGTATTGGATCGGGACTTATTACCGCATCAACCAGTACGGGTTCACGGAACCGCGTGTTTATCTGGTAGCCGTGGGAGGAATATTGACGGGACTGGTCGTGCTGTTCCTGACGAAGCGGTGGGGAAGGTATTTGTATGCGGCCTGCCTGGCGGTCGTCCTGCTGTCGGTGGTTACTTATATTCCGGGTATCACGGCGAAAGATATCGAAAGGATCTCTCAGGAAGGAAGGGAGAATGAGCCGGGGAACGAAAGAGGATACGACCGGAATTCGTATATGCAGATAGATAACAAATATCCGCTCGATTTGTCCGGCTACCGGACGTTGGTGCCTGTGACGGGATATAAGAATGACGATTGTATGTATGCGGTCAATAACAATGATACGTTGCAGCTATTCGGTAAAAACGACGAAGTTTTATATACCAAAGATATTCCATCCTTCTGGGAGGGGCAATTGAAGAATGCGGGAGTGAATCCGTCGGATACGATCCCCGAATCCGCCTATCCCGACCTGCTCGTGCTGGATATGGATTCGGCAAAGCTGGTCTTCCAGAGTATCCATCTGTATCGCCCTTCTGCCGATTCAGCCTATACCGTTTCTTATATGATACCGGCGTTCTATCTGGAGAAGAAAAAATAAATATAATTCGTGCAAATATATGTGGCAAATGTTTGATAATAATAAGAATGAGTCTACAAGACGATCTGCCAATGCATCAATTTAAAAAGATTTAAGCCTATTCGAACATAAGCCATCAGTCATAAATAAGACATGCTTAGTTGCAGGTTTATTTGCCGTCTGCTTCAGCTGACGGATTACAAGTTTTTTCTCTTTTTGGCTTTAGCCACATTTCTCTTAGCATAGAGAGTACGTTTAAAATGGGACTAAAGTTCAAAGAAGTAGATCATTTACCAAACCGTCAGCTGAAGCAGACGGCAAATGAACCTGTAATGGCGAAGTCTCTTTGATAAGGGAATAGCTCAAACTGACAATCTTTGAAACATTCAAATCTGATAATTTCCGCACCGGTTAATTTTAATTCGATAGCACTGCAACCGGATATTACAATCATCCTTCTTCCCAATCCCTTCATTTGTTAAATGAAAAACTTACCTTTGCAACCATTAAAATAAAAAGGTGAAAAAAACAATATCAAAATAATCCAATGGAAAAGAAAACTAAACAAAGCCTGTTCGCCGCTCCGAACGGCAAGTCGTATCTTGTCCCCTTCATCCTTATTACGAGCCTCTTCCTTTTATGGGGATTCGCTCACGGACTGCTGGACGTCCTCAACAAACATTTCCAGGGTGCTTTCACCATGACGAAAGCCGAGAGCGGCCTGGTGCAATTCTCCACCTATATCGCCTATTTCCTCATGGCACTGCCTGCAGGCATGTTCATGAAGCGCTACGGCTACAAAAAAGGAATCATCCTCGGCCTGCTACTTTTTGCAGCGGGCGCATTTGCTTTTATACCTGCCGCTTTCCTGCATTCGGCAACCCCTTTTCTGGTGGCATTGTTCGTCATCGCTTGCGGGTTATGCATTCTCGAGACGGCGGCAAATCCTTATTCGACCATCCTCGGCCCTGCGGAGTCGGGTGCACAGCGGTTGAACCTCTCGCAGTCGTTCAACGGGTTGGGATGGATATTAGGCCCGCTGGTAGGTGGCGCCCTGATATTCGGCGGTGCACAGGATGACCCGTTCACGTTGACCAAGCCTTATATTCTGGTCGGCGGAGTCGTGTTGCTGGTGGCTGTCCTGTTCTTTTTCACCCGTCTGCCGGAGGTGAAGGTAGAGGATCAGGAAGAAACAACCGCGTCTGCTGCCCTTCCTGCCACTTCCATGTGGCGGCACGGTCAGTTTGTGCGGGCAGTGCTGGCGCAGTTCTGTTATTGCGCGGCGCAGACGGGAATTTTCAGCTTCTTCATAAATTACGTGACCGAGGCTGATCCGCAAATGACAAACATCGAGGCTTCGCGGATACTGGCGTTCGGTGGGATGGCTTTGTTTATGATCGGCCGTCTTTCCGGCAGTTTCACAATGAAATGGATGTCGCCCGGAAAACTGTTGACATGGTTTGCACTGGCAGATGCGGTTTGTATGGCGTTGGTGATCGTTTCGGCCGGAGCGGTATCGTTGTATGCGTTGTATATTTCTTTCTTCTTCATGTCGATCATGTTCCCGACAATCTTTGCACTGGGACTGGAAGGGATGGGAGGTTATACCAAAAAGGCCTCTTCCTATATTGTGATGGGCGTTGCCGGAGGTGCTTTCAGTCCGATGCTGATGGGATATATCGGCGAGAACAATATGGCAATCGGGTTTGTCGTGCCGCTGGTAGCATTCCTATACATATTATATTTTGCAATTAAATGCAGGAAATAAAAATAAACAGACGGTTTCGTCCGTAGGGGCAGGTTTTAAACCTGCCCTTTTTTGTTTTATATATTGCTGCAAGGGTAGAGTTGAACCTGTTCCTACCGGTTGTAATGACTCAACTCCAGAGAGGATCTGGCAATTATAGAAGGAATATAAGACAAAATCAGCCAGGTTGTAAGAACATAACAACCTGGCTGATAAATTATTTATAGTCAATAGCGAAACTACAATTCGTCAATCTCTTTTACCGACAAACCGGTACAGAGGGCAATCGTTTCGATATCTACTCCCTGTTTCTTAAAATTCGCAGCAATAAGACGCTGTTCTTCCGCTTTACCTTCCTTCACGCCTTTTTTCAACCCTTTCTCTTCAGCCTCTTCCACTGCATACTCCAACGTATTGCGCCAATCGCGATAAATTTTCAGGTTTTCATCGTAGACGGCACGTTCGTGCGCTGTCATCGCTTCCAGATTCGCCACATCGAGCAGGCGTTTGAAGGCATCGTTTTTCTCCTTGAACGGAGACATATCAAATAAATTCATATTCTTCAATATATAAACCATATTCTCAAGAGGCGTCTTACATTCCTCTTCACTCAAATTGAACAGGTCGAACGACAGATAAATCTGCTTCAGTTTGACCTCGCCGAAAGTTTTTCCTGTCGCCTCGTTGGCCAACACCACGTCGGTACGCCAACTCTGAAGCTCTGGCAAACAGAAATTTAACAGATAGATGCCATATACCGGAAGCAAGCTGTACTTCCAGTTATCGCCGGTTTCTCCCTGACGGGAAACCATCCGACAAATGTAATAAAATCCGCGATTAAAGAAATAACGTTGCGGGCAATTCTGCATTTCGAGGATAAATTTACTTCCATCCACGTCTTCACACAGGAGATCGAAGATCACCGTTCGTTGTTCTATTACCTCAGGTTGGATTTCTTTATCGAGATAGGTCAGATCCTTGACCCGGTGCTCGCCTTCGAGGGTGGCATTGATAAAGTCGATTGCTACTTGCTTTTCACCGAAAACGGTTTTAAAAGCCCGGTCTAACATAATGTTAACGTACTTTTCCATATGTCAATGGTTTTAATGGTCTGCTGCCTACTAGCAGGCAACGGGACAAAGATAGTTGTTTTTCATTTACTTCAAAGGCAGAAGACGTTTTTTTTCATGGCTTCTGTGAGAAAAAGAACTTCAAACATAAGCGTTGCTAAACGGATATAGAAATAATTGAACTATCCGAGCAAGCGATCAGTCATACATAAAACATGCTTAGTTACAGGTTCATTTGCCGCTGGTTTTAACCAACGGATTAGTAAATGCTCTCTCTCTTTGGACTTTAGTCCCATTTAAGCAGTCTCTCTATTGAAGAGAAATCTGGCTGAAGCCAAAAAAGAGAGAAAACTTGTAAACCGTCAGTTAAAACTGACGGCAAATAGACCTGTAATAGCTAAGTCACTTTGATAAGGGGGATAGCTCGAAATTGATAATAATTGAAATAAATGAATTCTACCAGCAGGTTAATACATTATTATATCTTTTGCAGCTGATCTGCTCTATATCATTCAAAAGACTTTGTCTAATTGCTTTTTTTGTACTTTGCTTGTTAACTTTATGTATCTGAATTGTTTATGATGGGATTTTGATATTAACAATAGTCTGTATAGAGATAAAAAACTATTTCTACAAAGAAGGGGAAAGATATGTTAACAAAGGGTGTATTAATGGTATCTTGAAGTATGAAAAACAAGAGAATGAAACGTTAATTCCTATGACGAAAATAATCGGTCGTTTTTTCTAGTCATGGTTTTCATCAAATCCATTTTTTTAACTAACACGAAAAATCAACAAGTAAAAATCTGAATTTCAATGATATTTTTTTCAAAAAAGCCTTTGTTTATTAAAGATATTGACTAGCTTTGTAGTGACTAGAAAAAACGACCGTTTTAGCTAGTCATTCTTTTAACAGAATAATATTGATATATTAACAATCTGCTCTTTAGGAGTAACCTACATGGTCGATTTAAGAAAAACACAACAACCAATATTCCTTGCACTTGACGATTTAATCGCAATACAAAGAAACTTTCCGCCGCGGCACTACGACGAAAAACAATCGATTGGGGAAATTTCACCGACCAGATACGAAACGACAAAAACGATAAGAAAACAATCTCCGACCATGTACGGAGAAATAAAAATCACACTTTTATTCGTTCTTACGCACATTAATACTATCGCTAAGAATGTATTGTACTTCAAATGGCATATGAAACATGTTGAGAAACACTTTTTGCTGTTCCGTACATGGTCGGTAGATGTTTTCCTATTGTTTTCGTCATTCTGTAGTACTACGGAAAAACAAAACGATCCATTTTTATTAAACTTAAAAAGAATACCATTATGGCAAAGATTCAAACTTTCCCAAAATCGCGGTTAAGAAACGGTGAATTATTAGATGCTACAAAAGCAATCATCCAAAAAATGAATAGTCTTGACGGTGTCATTACTTCTGTCAAGTCTTGTTACGATGTTTTCTCAGATAACGTCGACAAATATGAATATAGTATTGTAAAACGTTCTAAAAACGAATTTGTCCTTGAGGTGAATCAGGTAAAAAATGAAAACCTTAATAACCGGAGTACGATTTTCAAAATTGTCGATGGATATAAAAAATCGCGGATCAAAGAAAAAAGATTGGCAGCGATTTCTTTGGTAGCCGCTATCAGCGGATTTAGGAAAGTCCGTAACCTGTCACTGGAAAACTTGATACAGGATACGGTCCAATTTATCAAATTGTTGGAATCCGATCTTTACAAAGACAAAATAACAACCCTCGGACTCACCGAACAGGTAGCTTCCATTAAAACGATCAATAACGAATGTATAGAATTGATCAATAAAAAACTGTCTGTCTATGTCAGCCGTAAACGCCCGGTGAATACAGAAAATGCACGTATATGGGTAAACAAGTCGTACGACGAACTGGTGGACGAACTGAACGCCTACACTCGCTACAACGGTAACGACAAGTACTTTGAATTATTCACCTGGTGGAACGCCATGATCGACGAATATCGCTCCAAGATTTCCGACCGTTATGGCAGCAAGGCTGGCGGTAAGTTGGATAACGGTGTCAGCAACACGCCCTTCCCGGATAGTGGCAGCGGCGGCGACCGTCCTGAAATTGAATAATAACCCGCAAAAACAGTGGGTATAATAACAAATAACAACTACTCTATGGATGACGAATTTTTACAACCCAGGATAGACCTTGAGTATAACATGCTTACAAAGCTTATGGGGGTCAGTATCAGCAAGCATTTGCTGGACGAACATTTAACGCTTCTTTGGGCAAACGATGCTTATTATGAACTGATCGAATATGAAAAAGAAGAATACGAGGCTCTTTTTCATAATCGACCGGATTTATATATGGCCTCCTGTCCTGAATCTGCACAAATGATAAATAATAAAATATATGAAGCTCTCGAAAATCAGCAGAACGGTTATGAGATAGTAGTCCAGATGCCTGTGAAAAGCGGTTTGAAATGGGTTAAGTTGGCGACTACATTTACCGACCAGCTGGTAGATGGGAGAAGTATCGCTTATACTGTTATGACCAATGTCGATGAAAGCATGCAGGAACAACTCGTTAAAAAGATTACCTATAAGCATTTTCCCGGCTTTGTCACGAAACAAAAGATCTGCCGGGACGGAAATTTCATCCTGTTGGAAGCCAATAAGAAATTTATAGAATTTACAGGTATCGATGAGAAGTCGTTTGTCAGCGGCTTGCAGTTTTTTTATCTGGATGAGGAAAACGAGGTCTTGTTCGATAAATACCTTCCTGCCATGCAGAAAGGTGATCCGATCCATTTAACTTTCCACACGAACGACAAGGATGGTAACGATACCTATATGCAGTTGAACGGTACGTGCATCAAATGGGAAAATGATGAACCGATCTATCTCTTTGTCTATATTGACATTACTGAACAATATGAATTACAGAAGCAACTGAAAAAGCAATCTGTCGAATTGCAGAAGGCTTTGCAATTAGCTGAAAAGGCAAATAATGCGAAATCTGATTTTCTTGCCAGTATGAGCCACGATATCCGTACGCCTATGAATGCGATCATAGGTATGAGTTTTCTCGCCAAAGCGAATATAGGTAATGACGAGAAGGTGCTCGATTGCATAAATAAAATCGAAAGCTCGTCAAATATGCTTCTGGGGTTGATCAACGAAGTTCTGGACATGTCGAAGATCGAAAGCGGCAAGCTGCTTTTATCGAAAGACGAGATCAACATAGGTGTCTTGCTGGAAGAACTGGTCTTGATGATGCAACCCGAAATAAAAAAGAAAAAGCATACTTTACATATTCATATCACGAAAATGCAACATGAGAATGTTGTAGGAGACGCACAACGTATCAAACAGGTTTTTATGAATCTGTTGTCCAATGCCATTAAATATACACCCGAAAAGGGTCAGATCAATGTCACGATAGAAGAAAAAGACATCCAGAACAATACAGGAATGTACAAGTTTGTATTTGAAGATAACGGGCGGGGTATGAAACCTGAATTTCTTGAAAAAATATTTCTCCCTTTTGAACGCGCCAAAGATACAGCAGTTTCAACGATTCAGGGAACCGGACTCGGCATGTCGATCAGTTACAAAATAATCGAAATGATGGGCGGTACGATCCGTGTGGAAAGCGAATACGGCAAGGGGTCGTGCTTCACGGTCATACTCCCGATGATATACAGGGAACAGGCTCCCGTTGAAGATATAGACACCAACGAACGTCCGATCCTGGTGGTAGATAACGATGAGCTTTCCTGCCTGAGCGTCTGCCATCATCTAACGGAACTGGGTATCGCCAATAAACATGTCCCTTCGGGGTATGAAGCCTTGAGGGAGGTACAAAAATACAAGAAGGAAGATAAATATTATTTTGCCATCATACTTGATTTGAAAATGCCGGGTATAGATGGATTAAGAACTGCCGACGGAATAAGAATGATCGTGGGCGAGGATATACCGATCATTATCTTATCGGCTTACGACATCGAAGAATATGAGGAAGAAGCCCGGAAAGCGAAAGTCGATGCTTGCATGACCAAGCCGGTGTACCGATCGAAACTGGTCAATACCCTGAAATCTTTTGTGAAAACGGAAGAAAAAGAGGTGAAGAAAGAGGTTCGGCCTAGTTTTTTTAACAACGATTATTCCGGCAAGCGCATCCTGGTGGTCGAAGACAACGAACTGAACCGTGAGATAGCCATCAGTATCCTAAGCATGAGCGGAGTTAGCGTAGAAGCTGCCGTTGATGGGCAGGATGCGATAAATATTGTGTCATGTTCGGAGGAAGGTTATTATGATTTGATCCTGATGGATGTTCAGATGCCTGTGCTGAACGGGTATGATGCGACGCGAAGGATCAGGTTGCTCCCGCGTTTGGATGTGTTGCGAATGCCGATTATTGCGATGACGGCAAATGCTTTTACAGAAGATATAAAGCTTGCGCTTCAGTCGGGGATGAACGCGCATCTGGCTAAACCGATCGATATTAAGGCATTGTCCGGTGTTTTAAATAAATATTTACGTCAATAGATCGGTATCGGGGGTGTACCGTCAGTCCGTTTTGTCATGTCGGACGCGGTGCACCCTTTTGCGTTTTCTGCAAGCCTTGTTCCGTGGTGGGTTGGGGCGTTATTGAAGAAACTGATCCGTTAGTTGTAAATATTGCTCATTATCAGCACTTTTAAGTATAAATATATTAAGATGGCGCCTTATTTATTAATGTATGCCAACGAATGAAAATCGTATTGTTAAGTTTCTTATATTTGTATCATATTTAACGCTGATTAATAGCGGATAATCGTTTTAATTACACAAAAAAATAATGATATGAATACACTCCAATTCCAACAAAAATTAGTAGGCTTGCAAGAGAACATGCTGAACTTTGCACTTATGCTTACTGCCGACCGGGACGATGCCCAGGATTTGTTGCAGGATACAACACTGAAAGTGTTGAATAATCAGGAAAAGTTCGTTGATAACGTCAACTTCAAGGGGTGGGTTTTAACTGTAATGCGCAATATTTTCATCAATAACTACCACAAAGTTGTACGTACGCAGACAATCGTCGATTCGAGTGCCGACCTGTATAATTTGAATGTAACAAGCGATTCAGGTTTCGACTCTCCCGATTCTTCCTACCAGATACAGGAAATATCCAAGGCGATCGAGCAACTGAACGATGATTTAAGAGTTCCGTTCTCTATGTTCGTAAGCGGTTACAAGTACCACGAAATAGCTGAAAAACTGAATCTCCCGTTAGGCACTATCAAGAGCCGTATCTTTTTTGCCCGCCAGGAGTTACAGAAGGTTCTGAAAGATTTCAGATTTATGTAAACGACTGTCTCTTCCATGACAATAAAGCCGTCGCAGGCTTCCGTAACAGGAAACGCAGACGGCGCAAAGTACGCAGGGTCTTACAGATTTATTCTTTTAATGAGTAATATGGTCTGGATTTCCCTGCGTATTTTGTGTTGTCTGCGTTCTTTTTTGCAGACTTTCGCGGCTGCCTTATTTTTTTATATTTATATATATTATTGTAACATCTGGTACAGCTTGTCCAGCTTCGGAGCCATGATGATTTCCGTACGGCGGTTCTTGCTGCGTCCTTCGGCCGATTCGTTGTCGGCTACCGGCATATATTCGCCGCGTCCGCTGGGCTGGATCTGCAACGGGTTCACGCCATAATCTTTGGTCAGGATGCGGACTACCGATGTAGCACGTATCACGCTCAAATCCCAGTTGTCCTTGAACTGTGCCGTATTGATCGGCTTGCTGTCGGTGTGCCCTTCGATATATACGTCTATATCCGACTGTTTGTTGAGGACTTCCGCCAGCTTTGCCAACGCTTCTTTTCCTCGTTTGTCCACGCGCGCGCTGCCCGATTCGAATAACAGCTTGTCGGACATGGCGACATACACTTTGCCGTCTTTTTCAGTCACCGTCAGTTCGTCGCTGCTGAAGCCCAGCAGGGCATCCTTCACGCTGTTCAGCAGGTTGCGGACTTTCTCGTTCTGGGCGTTGATCATGTCCTGCAGTTCGTTGATCGTCCGTTCACGTTCGTTCAGCTCTTCCATCTTCTGGCTGAGGAGGCTGTTCAGTTTCTCCTGTTGTGTCATGTTCGAACTGAGCATCGTCTGGTAATTGCGGATATTGCTGCCCATGCGTGTCGTGTCGCGCTGGAGGGCGGCGAGGCGCTCGTTCAGCTTGTCGCCGGTATCCCGGCAATCTACCAGTTGTTCCTGTAGCGCGTTGCCACGGCCGATGGCTTCGAGACGCCCGTTTTCAGCTTCCAGGTATTTCTTTTTCGTTACACATGAAGTGCACATCAGCAGTGCGGAGACTGCTATGAATAAAACTTTTCTCATTTCTTCTATAATTTTCGTGCAATGTAATATTTATTACATTTTACTTGTATCCGAATTAAGATATTTGTAATCAATTAAACTTTAATTAAGGCTGTATGAAGATAAAAGAGATCATAAACACGATTCTGCCTACCCGGCGCAGCAAGTTATTTGCGCTTGTGGCGAGTGGGGCGATCTGTGGTCTGGGCTTTTATACATTTTATGTATCGAGGGCCTGGAGTTACTTGTCGGATGAGCCGTCGACCTGTGTGAACTGCCATATCATGGGGCCTTATTATGCCACCTGGAAACATAGTTCGCACAGCAGGAACGCCACCTGCAACGACTGCCATGTGCCACACGAAAACGCCGCGAAGAAATGGTTCTTCAAAGGAATGGACGGCATGCGTCATGCCACTGTATTTATGATGCGCGGGGAGCCGCAGGTGATCCAGGCTATCGACGAGAGTGCCGAAGTCATTATGAACAACTGTATCCGCTGCCATACGCAATTGAATACGGAATTTGTCAATGCGGGCCGGATCGACCACGAAATGGCTATGGCAGGAGAGGGGAAGGCCTGCTGGGACTGCCATCGCGAAGTGCCTCACGGAGGATCGAACAGCCTTTCGTCGACACCGTCGGCCATCGTTCCTTACCCGAAAACCAATACGCCTGATTGGCTGAAAGAGATGCTTAAGTAAAACGAATAAAATAAAAATCAACGAATATGGAAAAGAAACTTAAATCATGGCAGGGCTGGTTGTTGTTTATCGGAACAATGGCTGTCGTTTTTGTACTGGGTGTACTGGCCGCTTCTATCAACGAGAGACGGGCTGAAATTGCCAGCGTTATGAATAACAAGAAGGTCGAAATCAAAGGGATTGAAGCGGTGAACGAAAAGTTCGCCCCGAACTATCCGCGCGAATATGAAACATGGACGCAGACTGCCGATACCAGCTTCCGGAGCCAGTTCAACGGCAACCAGATGGTCGATGTACTCGAAGCGCGTCCCGAAATGGTGATCCTTTGGGCGGGATATGCTTTCTCGAAAGATTATTCAACTCCGCGTGGTCACATGCATGCGATCGAGGATATGCGCCATACCTTGCGTGTCGGTTCCCCGATGACACCGGACGAAGGCCCGCAACCGGCAACTTGCTGGACTTGTAAAAGTCCGGATGTCCCGCGTATGATGCAGGCTATCGGTGTCGATAATTTCTATAAAGGAAAATGGGCTTCTATGGGCACGGAGATCGTGAACCCCATCGGTTGTGCCGATTGCCATGAGTCGGAGAATATGAATCTTCATATCAGCCGTCCGGCTTTGATAGAAGCCTTCCAGCGCCAGGGACGCGATATCAATAAAGCGACCCAACAGGAGATGCGCTCGCTGGTCTGCGCACAATGCCATGTGGAATACTATTTCAAAGGGGACGGCAAATATCTGACTTTCCCCTGGGATAAAGGTTTTACGGTTGAGGATATGGAGGCTTACTACGATGAGGAAGGTTTTGCAGATTATACGCATAAATTAAGCCGCACACCGATACTGAAAGCGCAGCATCCGGACTATGAACTCTCCATGATGGGTATCCACGCACAGCGCGGTGTTTCGTGTGCCGACTGCCACATGCCTTACAAGAGCGAAGGCGGTGTGAAATATAGCGACCATCATATTATGAGTCCGCTGGCTATGATCGACCGTACCTGCCAGGTTTGCCACCGCGAAAGCGAAGAGACGCTCCGCAACAACGTTTATGAACGCCAGAATAAGGCGAACGAAATGCGTAACCGCCTCGAAACGGAACTGGCAAAGGCTCATATAGAAGCTAAATTTGCCTGGGATAAGGGCGCTACGGAAGATCAGATGGCTCCGATATTGAAACTGCTTCGTCAGGCACAATGGCGCTGGGACTTCGGTGTTGCTTCCCACGGCGGTGCATTCCATGCTCCCCAGGAGATACAGCGTATTTTGGGCAATGGTCTGGATAAGACTATGCAGGCTCGCCTGGCGGTATCGAAGGTGTTGTCGAAATTAGGTTACACGGACGATGTGCCGATGCCGGATATCTCTACAAAAGACAAAGCACAACAATATATCGGCCTGGATATGGCTGCCGAACGTCAGGCTAAGGAAAAGTTCATGAACACGATCGTTCCGGAATGGATCAAAGAGGCGAAGGCAAACAAACGTCTGGCTGATAAGATTTAAAGATATGTGGAGACAACCCTGGGGATATAAGGAAGGATGGGCAATCTGTATCGGCCTGTTCATTACCGGAGCGGTTCTGCAACTGACGGCCGGAAAGGTTGATCCGACGCTTTTCCGGTATCCCCTGAATGCTATAACGGGAGGTTTGTTCCTGTTTTTCTTGATAATGGTATATATCGCGAGCCGTAAAGCTGCTGCTTTGCAGTGGTTTTACAGCCTCACGGCGAGTATTACGTCTTTAACTGCATGGATGGTTTTGGTTATCATCATGGGACTGACCCGACAGGTGGCTCCCTCCGTAACGGTTACTCACGGAGGACTACTGTCTGGGTTGGGTTTCATGCAGATGACGCTCTCGTGGCCTTTTATGTTGTTGTTCCTTTACTTTCTTTCGGTATTAGGATTAGTGACTATTCGTAAAGTAGCTCATTTCAGAAAAAAAGATATCCCTTTTATCCTGAATCATGCAGGATTGTTCATCACTCTGCTGGCGGCTATCCTGGGAAACGGCGATTTGCAGCGCATGCGTATGACGGTTCCTTTAGAGCAACCCGAATG
Organism: Parabacteroides sp. AF18-52; assembly: GCF_003479145.1. NCBI lineage: Bacteria > Pseudomonadati > Bacteroidota > Bacteroidia > Bacteroidales > Tannerellaceae > Parabacteroides > Parabacteroides sp. AF18-52. The sequence goes on along the minus strand of NZ_QUGR01000027.1, from coordinate 23,316 downwards.
GCGGGCGACGGATGAGACCGGGGAAATGAAAGAACTACCTTTGGCGATTGAATTGAAATCTTTTACGATTGATGAATATCCTCCGAAACTGCTGGTTATCGATAACACGACTGGAAATGCGTTACCGGAAAATAATCCTGAAAACATGTTGGTGGAAGAGACGCCTTTATCAGGTTCTTTATTGGATTGGGAGGTGGAAGTGATCCGCTCGCTTCCGATGGCTGCCTGTGTTCATGGGAAAGATACGGTAAACTTTGTCGAGTTTCATTCCGAAGGTGCCACTTCCGCTGTCTTTGTCAGGGTACGCAATAAGAAAGATGGTGTGGAGAAGAGCGGTTGGGTGAGTTGCGGCAGTTTCATGTTCCCGTACGTCTCCTTGCAACTGAACGACGAGATCAGCCTGGTGATGCCGGGTCGGGAGCCGAAACGCTTTGCTTCTGAAGTTTCCGTCTATACGCAGGACAAGAAGCAGGCCGATGCGCTTATCGAAGTCAACAAGCCTTTCAGCATAGCCGGATGGAAAATTTATCAGCTGAGCTATGACGAGACGAAGGGGAAGTGGAGCACTGTCAGCGTCTTTGAATTGGTTCGCGATCCGTGGCTTCCGGTGGTATACGCCGGCATCCTGATGCTGTTGCTCGGCTCTGTATGCCTGTTCATTCAGGCTCCGGGAAATAAGGAGGAGGAAGCGGCCGCTAACGACACAAAAACAGAATAATATGGATTGGAGTCATTTTATATATTTCGCTTTGCCGTCCGTTATCTGCTGGACGATAGGTGCGGCGATGGCCTACCGGACGAATAAGCCGGGGCAGGTCATCGGGTGGACGGTTGCCGGACTGGCGATATTCATGGCTTTCATTGTGGGCATGTGGATGTCGTTGGAACGTCCGCCGCTCCGGACGATGGGCGAGACGCGCTTGTGGTACTCGTTCTTCCTGCCGGTTGCGGGGATCATTACTTATATCCGCTGGCGGTATAAATGGATATTGTCGTTCAGTACGGTGCTGTCTTTTGTCTTTATCTGCATTAATCTGTTCAAGCCGGAGATACATAATAAAACGCTGATGCCTGCCTTGCAGAGTCCGTGGTTTGCACCGCATGTGATAGTATATATGTTTGCTTACGCGATGCTGGGAGCGGCGGCGATCGTGGCTGTCTATCTGTTGATCCGCTCGTGGAAGAGGCCGATAGACCGGAAGGTGATGAGCCTTTGCGACAACCTGGTCTATGTAGGGACTGCCTTTCTGACGATCGGCATGCTGTTCGGTGCACTTTGGGCGAAAGAGGCCTGGGGGCATTATTGGAGTTGGGACCCGAAAGAGACCTGGGCGGCTGCGACCTGGCTGGGCAACCTGCTGTACATTCATTTCAGGCTTCACAGGTACAAACAATATAAGGTTGCTCTCGGATTATTGGTGTTCGCTTTTGTCCTGCTACAGGTTTGCTGGTTCGGCGTGAATTACCTGCCTTCAGCACAGGGAAACAGCGTGCACGTATATAACATGGAATAAAAAGCAAATAGAAATATTAACTTTAAATAGAAACGATATGAAAAAACGGGTGATTGTTTTTTCCGGGCTTCTGTTACTAGGCTCGGTGTGGATGAAAGCAGATGAAAATGAAACATCCAAAGATAAGGAGAATACCTTCTCTATGAGTGCGCAGATACGCCCCAGGGCGGAATACCGCAACGGTGTATTAAATCCCCGTAGTGAAGGGCAGGGACCGGCAGGCTTTATCAACAACCGTGCCCGTCTTTCTATGAATTACAAGCGGCAGAATCTCTCGCTGGGCCTTTCCGCACAGCATGTCGGTGTCTGGGGACAGGACCCGCAGATAGATAAGAACGGTCGCTTCATCCTGAACGAGGCATGGGCACAACTGGACTTCGGTTACGGCCTGTTTGCCAAACTCGGACGCCAGTCCCTGATCTACGATGACGAACGCATCCTTGGCGGGCTTGACTGGAACATTGCCGGTCGTTACCACGACGCTCTCAAACTCGGTTACGAAAACAAAAAGAATAAACTCCACCTGATCCTCGCCTTCAACCAGAACGACGAAACTAAAATCGATGGCACCTTCTACGCCGACGGTGCGCAGCCCTACAAAAACATGCAGACACTATGGTACCAGCACGTCGCCAGCAAAGAGTTTAAAGCTTCGTTCTTATTTATGAATCTCGGACTGGAAGCCGGTGAGCAGAAAGAACAAAAGTCCGACACGAAGTTCATGCAGACGATGGGTGCGAATCTGTACTATCAGCCGGGCGACTGGACTTTCGGCGGTACTTTCTATTACCAGTCAGGAAAGAATAAGAACAAGCGTGACGTTTCCGCTTTTCTATGGGCGTTGAATGCCGCCTATAAATTCAATTCGCAGTGGAGCATGGGGATCGGTAGCGATTACCTGAGCGGTGCAGGCACAGCGGACGGTCCTGATGCCAAATACAAGGCTTTCGATCCGTTATACGGAACGCATCATAAGTTCTACGGTGCTATGGATTATTACTATGCCACACCGTTCAAGGACAACTTAAATCCGGGCTTGTGGGACAACCAGATAAAGGTCGCTTACAACGCTTCTTCAAAGGTAAACCTCGCCCTGACTTATCATTACTTCTCGATCACCAGCGATCTCACTGTAAACGGCAAGGATCTCGATCGCGGCCTGGGTTCCGAACTCGATCTTCAGGTCGACTGGCAGATCATGAAAGACGTGAAGCTCTCCGCAGGCTATTCCACCATGTTCGGAACATCGACGATGGAAGCCGTCAAGGGAGGCAGCAAAGACAGCTGGCAGGATTGGGGATGGTTGTCAATCAACATTAATCCAAGAATATTTACTGCCAAGTGGTAGTTTGTAGTATCGGAAATGTTCTTATCTTTGTATGGAACATTTCCGACACTAAATCGATGCCGAATGAATATAACTGATATCTTTAAAATACCACTGTTCCGGAATTTTACGCAGAAGATGCAGGACGAGTTTCTGGAGAATATAGAATATACTATTGAAGAACATTCGAAAGGAAAAATCATTATCCACCAGGGTTCCCCCTGTCATGCCATACATGTATTGCTGGAAGGTAAGCTGAACGTAGATGTAGTCGACGTTTCAGGAGGCGAAGTACGGGTAGAGGTCATCAAGGCGCCCCGCACGTTTGCCACTCCGCATGTGTTTGCTGAAAAGAATCAGTTCCCTGCCACTTTCTCCGTCGAAGAAGATGTCGTTCTGATGAAGATACCCAAAGAATCATTCTTTAAGGTCATGCATACGACTCCCCTTTTACTCCATAATTTCCTTTGCGTCAGTACGAGTTGCAACAAATGCACGATGACCCGCCTGCGTGTTTTGTCTTTTCGTGGCATCCGTAGCCGTTACATCTATTATTTGCTCGACCATCTGAAGGAAGGTGAAGATATCGTAGAGATGGAACATAACCAGGTGCAGCTCGCCGAATACTTCGGAGTCACGCGCCCCGCCCTTTCCAAGGAAATCGGCAAGCTCGTAGACAGCAGCTTCATCAGCCTGGGTAGAGGAAAGGTGAAGATCCTGAACAAGCAAGCCCTGATAAACCTGTTATAGCCTTGAATATATTCTTTTGCATCCCCTTGTGGAAAAAAATAATCATTGTACATTTGCGACGGTTATCAGAAACCGGACAACATGGGAAAAGTACTGATTATTGACGACGAAAAACAAATTTTAGGTTTATTATCACGGATCATCGGACTGGAAGGATACGATGTTCTCCAGGCAGCCACCTGCAAAGCAGGCCTGAAGCAACTGGAGCAGCATACACCCGAAGTTATCCTGTGCGACGTCTGCTTGCCCGACGGCAGCGGTGTGGAACTTGTCAGCGAACTAAAGAAACTGCGTCCCTTCTCCGAAGTTATTTTACTGACGGCGCACGGTAATATCCCTGACGGTGTACAAGCGATCAAGAATGGTGCTTTCGACTACATTACCAAAGGCGATGATAACAATAAAATACTCCCCTTGATCGCAAAGGCGATGGAAAAAGCCTCTGCCGCCTACCAGCAGAGCAAGCTATCCACTTCGCCGGTCGGCAGACAATACTCGTTCGATACCATCGTAGGCAAATCGCCAGCCATTCAGGAAGCGATTGCCCTGGCCCGCAAGGTTGCCCAGACCGATGTACCTGTCCTCCTGACCGGCGAAACCGGGACGGGCAAGGAAGTCTTCGCCCAATCCATCCATCAACACAGTACCCGGAGCGGAAAAGCCTTTGTTGCGATCAATTGTTCTTCTTTCAGCCGCGATCTGTTGGAGAGCGATATGTTCGGACACAAAGCCGGGGCTTTTACAGGCGCATTGAAAGAGACGAAAGGTCTTTTTGAAGAGGCCGACAACGGTACGATCTTCCTCGATGAGATCGGAGAAATGGCCTTCGACCTGCAAGCCAAGCTGCTCCGTATCCTTGAAACCGGCGAGTTCATCAAGATCGGCGATACCCGCCCCGTCAAGGTGAATGTCCGCGTCATAGCGGCTACAAACCGTGACCTGTCGAAAGAGATTGCCGAAGGACATTTCCGGGAGGATTTATTCTACCGCCTGTCCGTCTTCCAGATCCATCTGCCGGCATTACGGGAGAGGGTGGAGGATATTCCGCTGCATGTGAAGGCTTTTGTTTCCACCTTGTCTGCCAAGATGGGAAAAGACATCAAGGCGATCTCTCCGGATTATATTGATTTATTGAAAAAAAATCCCTGGAAAGGGAATGTGCGTGAGCTTCGCAATGTGGTAGAACGCAGCCTGATCATAGCCGATGACGATACACTGACCCCGGATTCATTGCCGTTAAATATACAGCGTACAGATGCAGTAGAAACAGATGCTTATGCCGGATTTGACCTAAGCGGCGTTGAGAAAATGCATATTCAGAAGGTACTTAAATATACGAAAGGAAATAAAACAGAGACTTCGCGCCTACTGGGGATCGGCTTGACTACGCTTTACAGGAAGATTGAAGAATATGGGTTGTGATTGGCTCTGACACACTCCTTTGCCCCTTCCCAAGAGCAAAGGGAGGTATTTTCGTCACTATAAGAAAAGGGAATATGAAGGACATTCGCTTATCGTAAATAGGCTTCTACTTTCTGATAGAATGTTGCCAGATGCGCACCATCTACAAAACCATGATGCACATTGATCGCAACAGGCATCACCAGTTTTCCTTCCCTCACGACGGCCTTTCCGACGTTCAGCAACGGGTAACTGCTTCCGCTCGGTCGCTCCTGCGTGTGCGTCATCGATGTAAAATACAGGTCTGGCGTTGCGCTCACCAGGATAACACTATACCGCTGGTCTTCGGTGGAGTCATTTTCGGTTCCGTACGGGTTTCCGTCTTCCGGAATAGAATCGATTATATGACGCGCTTCCCGATAGAAGGCCACAAAGTCCTCTTTCCACGGAATCCTCACCGTATAGAACTTCCCATTTGCTTGCATCCGGATAGGACACAACACATCGACAGTCTCAAAACATAGGATCTGCCCCTCATTATCCACTCTGAACCGCAACTCTTCTATCTCATTTGCCGCCCGCAGGATCGCGTATAAATAATGCAGGAAAAAGGACTCCTCATTCTGTTTCGCTTTCTCTTTTGCCCCCGAGCATTCAACCTCTGACGTAATAGTTATACACGGATTCAGGAAATTTCTGAAGAAGTTAAAGTTATCTTTACGTTCCCACGATTCAAAATCTACCATTCGCTTTTTAGGAAAAGTCGTTTGCTTGTCCATTCGATACTAAGTTTAATTGATTGCCTGCAAAGATAGCGATTTCATATGAACGGAATGAGTTTCTAAATTGGATAGGTTTATATTTTGAATAAATTCAGAGATATTACAGTCTCTTTTGTATCATCGAAAATATTCATTCACTTTTGCTGCAACTGATTGACGATATTATCGATCTGGGTTCTATACTCATTGTTCGTCCGGTCGGAGATAAATTAAAACATGCTTGATAGGATTTTGACAATGGAGATACTTATTGTAAAATAATATTTATTAAATAAATGCTTTTCGTGGAGAATAATACTGTTAAATGTGTGTTGCTTATAGTGTTTGTAGAACTTGAAAAATAGTCAATAAAAGTGTTAAATATGAATGACTAAAATAAACGAACGTTTTTTTCATTCATTTGCAAATGTATGATTTTATCTTAATTAAAAAAACAATTTCAAAGAAAAAAAATACAGAAGCATTGAATTTCCACAACTTCAAAAAAGCTAGGCAACAAAAACACAATATGTAAAGAGGTCTTAAAAAATGACTAGATAAAACGTTCGTTTTTTCTAGTCATTTAATCATTAACTATTAAATACAATAAACAAACAAACTCCCTTATCGGGTCATAACTAATATTAGAATAGTATGGAACAACAGCAATACGATCATCCTCCGGTTATTCATTTATCATTTGATAATCAATAAATATAAAGAATTTCTGTTTTTTATATCATATCAGTTGGTTTGAATTAGTATTGAATAAAGATCCGGTTTGTCGAAAGAGAAATCCTGCTGAAAAGTTTTTCTGAAAATTGTTCGGCTTTGGCAATTTAATACAAAGAGTCACTCAAAGACGATTTTTGAGGACTTTGAAGGAAAATACGGCTTTTTTAGTAATTGTATTAATTTGCTTGTAATCGACAGGATTATTCGACCGGCCTGAGATAGAATAAAAATAAAACGAAGATAAACCGTATTATCCGATTGTATAGATAATTGAATATATGAATGATAGCACTAAAGTTCAGTCGGAGATAGGGATATATATTAGTTTTAGGGTTTAGAGCTTTTTTGCCTGCTTTGCGGGTAAATTAGTTATAAGTAGGACGAAACCGTGAGGTTTTATGGAAATTCCCTGTCGTGATGACACGGAACATTAATACTAGACTAGGTGTATCAGATGGTTTGCGAGTCAGAAAATATGCTATACGCACTTAACATATTATTTTCTACTCATCATCCTTAAGCAAACTTATCTGGTACACCATTTTTTTGTAAAGAGTTTTTTTACTTCCCCGACGCTGTTTTCATCTTTCCGTTTTAATATGTTTTTCCGTTTTGGTAGGCTGACCCTTTCAAAATGGTAGGGTTGTATTCTCGTCTCCTAATCTTTGTTTTTAGGATAAGTGTTTATGTATCAAATCCTCATGTGTGTGTCTTCCTTTTCTGGCACGCCTTTGGCATATAGTAGGGCGAAACGATTAGTATTAACGATTAAATAACAAAGGTATGTTAGAAAATGAGATTGTATCATTGATTTTTGTATGCGGAGTAGGGAGTCTCTGCTATTGGTTCTTTTTCAAGTGTGTAGATTGGTTCGAAAAGATTTAAAGAAAGGAGAGAAGATATGTTTATCGCATTGTTTATACTCTGTCTCGTGATCTTCGGGTATCTGATGTATGTATTGGTGAAGCCCGAAAAGTTTTAAACAAATAATGAGGATGAAAAGATGAATACGGAATTAGTAGGTAGCATCACGCAAATAGTATTGATGATCGTCCTGGCGTATCCGCTGGGAATGTACATCGCAAAAGTATATAAAGGAGAGAAGACCTGGCTGGACTTCATGGCTCCGGTGGAACGTTTTATTTTCAGGCTGTGCGGCATCGACCCGAATGTGGAGATGAGTTGGAAAAGTTTCCTGAAAGCACTTCTGACAATCAATCTCTTCTGGTTTTTCTGGGGAGTCCTGCTCTTGTATTTCCAGCAGTATCTACCGCTGAACCCCGATGGCAACGCAGGACAGTCGTCGCATCTGTCGTTCAACACCTGCATCAGCTTCATGGTGAACTGTAACTTGCAGCATTACAGCGGTGAGAGCGGATTGACCTATTTTACACAGTTGTTCGTGATTATGCTGTTCCAGTTTATTACGGCGGCAACCGGTATGGCTGCGCTGGCGGGTGTCTTCAAGGCGATGGCATCGAAAACGACACAGACGATCGGTAACTTCTGGAACCTGTTGATGAAAAGCTGTACCCGTATCCTATTACCGCTTGCCCTGATCGTTGGCTGTATCCTGATCGTGGAAGGTACGCCGATGGGATTTGACGGAAAGATGAAGTTGACGACACTGGAAGGTACCGAACAAATGGTTTCGCAGGGTCCGGCTGCCGCTATCATCCCGATCAAACAGTTGGGGACGAACGGAGGCGGTTACTTCGGAGTCAATTCATCGCATCCGCTGGAAAATCCGACATATCTGACCAATATGGTCGAATGCTGGGCAATCCTTGTCTTGCCGATGGCGATGGTCTTTGCATTGGGATTCTACCTGAAACGGAAGAAACTGGCTTATTCGATCTTCGGAGTGATGTTGTTTGCCTATCTGGCGAGCGTTGCGATTAATACGCACTATGAGACGAAGGGAAACCCGATGATCTCGGAGATGGGAATCGACCAGCGTGCGGGAGCGATGGAAGGAAAAGAGACGCGGCTCGGAGCGGCAGCCACTGCACTGTGGAGTTGTACGACGACGGTGACCTCCAACGGGTCGGTGAACGGTATGCACGACAGCACGATGCCTCTGTCGGGAATGATGGAGATGCTGAACATGCAGATCAATACCTGGTTTGGCGGCGTGGGCGTAGGATTCATGAATTATTACGCATTCCTGATCATTGCCGTCTTTATCAGCGGTTTAATGGTAGGGCGTACGCCGGAATTCCTGGGTAAAAAAGTAGAGGCGCGCGAAATGAAGATAGCAACGATCGTGGCGCTGGCACATCCGTTCGTGATATTAATCGGTACGGCGGTGGCTTGCTACTATTGGGTATATAACCCGGCTTTTGTGGAGGCGGAAGGTGGTTGGCTGAACAATCCGGGGTTCCACGGTTTCAGTGAGATGCTTTACGAATATACGTCGTCTTCAGCGAATAACGGTTCCGGTTTTGAAGGACTGGGCGATAATACTTACTTCTGGAACTTTACGACCGGTCTGGCTCTGATCATCAGCCGTTATCTTCCGATCGTGGGGCAGGTTGCCATTGCAGGACTGCTGGCTCAGAAGAAATATATACCGGAAAGTGCAGGGACATTAAAGACGGATACGGCGACATTTGCCGTGATGACATTCAGTGTGATCTTTATCGTAGCCGCTTTGTCTTTCTTCCCTGCACTGACGCTGGGACCGATTGCGGAGTATTTCTCGATTTACAGATAACAATTGATAGGTGTAATATTCATATCGATATACGAAAAGAATAAATAATATGAAAGATAAAAAAGCTGCTTCCTTATTTCCTAAGGAGCTTGTTATAGAAAGTTTTAAACAATCGTTCGTGAAGCTTGACCCGCGTACGATGTTCCGGAATCCGATCATGTTCATCGTAGAGATCGTGACGTTCGTAATGCTTCTTGTTACCCTTTGGGCCGCTGTGACAGGCGATCATACACAAGGTTCGTTCGGATATAACATATTGGTATTCATTGTGCTGTTTGTAACCTTGCTCTTTGCCAACTTCGCCGAAGCCATCGCCGAAGCCCGTGGCAAAGCGCAGGCAGACAGTTTACGGAAGACCCGTGAGGAAACACCAGCTAAGCTGGTTGGTGCGAATGAAAGCATTACGACGGTAAGCAGTTCGCAACTGAAGAAAGGCGATATCTTTATCTGCGAGGCAGGCGATACGATCCCGTCCGACGGTGAGATCATCGAAGGGCTGGCATCCATCGACGAGAGTGCCATTACAGGCGAGTCCGCTCCGGTGATCCGGGAAGCGGGCGGCGATAAAAGTTCGGTAACAGGCGGTACGAAAGTTTTGTCCGACCAGATACGGGTGAGAGTGACCACGCAGCCGGGAGAGAGCTTCCTGGATAAGATGATTGCCCTTGTCGAGGGTGCATCCCGCAAGAAAACACCGAATGAGATTGCATTGACGATCCTGTTGGCAGGTTTTACACTGGTGTTTGTAGTGGTTTGCGGCACCTTGAAACCGATGGCGGATTATTCGAATACACAGATCACGATCGCAGCCTTCATCTCTTTGTTCGTTTGTCTGATACCGACTACGATCGGGGGACTGCTTTCAGCGATCGGTATCGCTGGTATGGACCGGGCGTTGCGTGCAAATGTGATCACCAAGTCGGGTAAGGCTGTGGAGACGGCAGGCGATATCGATACCTTGCTGCTCGACAAGACGGGAACGATCACGATTGGTAACCGGAAGGCTACGCAGTTTTATCCGGTGACATGGATCGACGAACATTCATTTGTGCAGGCTTGCCTGCTGGCGTCCTTGTCCGACGAAACTCCGGAAGGTAAATCGATTGTAGAGTTGGGACGCGAAAAGGGTGTCCGCATCCGCGACCTGAGTACTTCGGGTTCACGCATGATCAAATTTACGGCGGAGACAAAATGTTCGGGTGTCGACCTGAAAGATGGTACGCGTATCCGTAAAGGTGCTTTCGATGCTATCCGTAAGATGAGTGAGGCGGCAGGAAACAAGTATCCGCAGGAAGTAGCCGAGCTGGTGGAGAAGATATCGGGTAACGGAGGTACGCCGCTGGTCGTTTCGCAGGATGATTTCATTATCGGTGTGATCGAATTGCAGGATATCATCAAGCCGGGTATCCAGGAACGTTTTGAACGCCTGCGCAAGATGGGGGTAAAAACGGTTATGGTAACGGGTGATAACCCTTTGACAGCTAAATATATTGCGGAAAAGGCAGGTGTGGACGATTATATCGCCGAAGCAAAGCCGGAAGATAAGATGAACTACATCAAGAAGGAGCAGGAAGCCGGAAAACTGGTCGCCATGATGGGTGACGGTACGAATGACGCTCCCGCACTGGCACAGGCGAATGTCGGCGTTGCGATGAACAGTGGTACGCAGGCAGCGAAGGAGGCTGGCAACATGGTGGATCTTGATAATGACCCAACAAAGCTGATCGAGATCGTGGAAATCGGTAAGCAGTTGCTGATGACACGCGGTACGTTGACTACATTCAGTATCGCAAACGATGTCGCCAAGTATTTTGCGATCGTACCGGCTTTGTTCATGGTAGCGATCCCGCAGTTGGCTGCACTGAACATTATGCATCTGCATAGTCCGGAGAGTGCCATCCTGAGCGCGGTTATTTTCAACGCGATCATCATCCCTATCCTGATACCGCTGGCTTTGCGCGGGGTCGCTTACAAGCCGATCGGTGCTTCTGCTTTGCTTCGTCGCAACCTGTTGATATATGGGGTGGGAGGTATAGTCGCTCCCTTCGTAGGCATCAAGCTGATCGATATGGTAGTCAGTCTTTTTATGTAATGCAGTAATAATTTTAAAATAACGAATAATATGATATCGACTCTTTTTAAATCATTTAAACTGACCGTAGCATTCTGTATTTTATTCAGTGTGTGCTACATCTTCATCCTGTGGATTTTTGCACAGGTCGCTGGTCCAAACAAAGGAAATGCAGATGTTGTCGAATTGAACGGAAAGATCGTGGGTGCCGCAAACGTCGGCCAGACCTTCACGCAGGACATTTACTTCTGGGGGCGTCCCTCCTGTGCGGGCGACGGCTATGATGCTTCCTCTTCCGGCGGCAGTAACAAAGGCCCTTCCAACGAAGAATACCTTGCCGAAGTAGAATCCCGCATCGACACTTTCCTGGTGCACCATCCTTATCTGAAACGTGGGGAAGTCCCTGCCGAGATGGTCACCGCCAGCGGTTCCGGACTCGATCCCGATATCTCTCCGAAAGCCGCATACGTGCAGGTACAACGGGTAGCGGCAGCACGCGGCCTCTCTCCTGAAAAAGTGATGGCCCTGGTGAGTGCTAATACGGAAGGACCCCTGTTAGGTTTGTTCGGTCCCGAAAAGGTCAATGTCCTGAAACTGAATGTCGCTTTGGAGAAAGCGGCAATGAATAAATAACCGGAATAAAACAGATGACAATAACAACTTGAATATATAAGAATATGAAATCTATCGTTAAAAGTATCACATTAGCCTCCCTGATCTTCTCTTTATCTTCCTTTACTGCCTTGAAAGCGGAGGAAAACGAAAGCCCCGTAAACTTCACTGTCCAGGGTGACCTCGTGAGTTCCTATATCTGGAGAGGCTTCTACCAAACGGGAGCAAGTTTCCAACCGACACTGGCATTCAGCGCCGGAGGCTTCTCCCTGACGGCATGGGGATCGACCGATTTCGACGGTTACAAATCCTCGGAGGGTGCCGCCAATAAAGAGATCGACCTCACCGCCGCCTATACCTTTGGAAACTCCGGTCTGACCCTCTCCATCGCCGACCTCTGGTGGGCAGGTCAAGGTGCGAACAAGTACTTCAACTTCAAAAGCCATGAAACGGCACATCATTTTGAAGCGGGCGTAGCCTATACACTCCCGGTTGAGAAACTTCCCCTCTCGATCGCCTGGTACACTATGTTCGCCGGACAGGATAAGGATGCCGACGGCAATCAAAATTATTCATCTTATGTCGAATTGAACTATCCTTTCTCTGTAAAAATGGTCGATTTGAATCTGACCTGCGGTTTCCTTCCCTATACCTCTTACGGCGTATATACCGGCACGAAGACCAATGACGGATTTGCTGTTACCAACGTCGCGCTCAAAGGAAGTACGGCAATAAAGTTCAGCGATTCATTCTCTTTGCCTATATTTGCGCAGGCTATTTGGAATCCTCGTATGGAAGACGCTCATTTAGTGTTTGGAATATCGTTAAGACCGTGGTAATCTGAAACAGGCAACTCATGGACAGAGAACAAAGCGTACAACACTTTTTAGATTTGCTGAAAAAGTCCCGTCGCGGCAATTTCAAGATCTACATCGGTATGATCGCCGGTGTAGGCAAGACATACCGCATGCTGCAGGAGGCGCACGAATTGCTTCGCAGCGGAATAGACGTGCAGGTCGGCTATGTGGAAACCCACGGCAGGACTGAAACGGAGGCGTTGGTAGAAGGTTTACCTTTGATACCGCGCCGCCGGTCGTTTTACAAGGGGAAGGAAGTGGAGGAGATGGATTTGCAGGCAATCCTGAATATCCATCCGGAGGTCGTGATCGTGGACGAACTGGCACATACCAATATCGATGGAAGCAAGAACGAAAAGCGTTGGCAGGATGTGACGGATATTTTAGAAGCAGGTATCAGCGTGATTACGGCAGTAAATATCCAGCATCTGGAAGGTCTGAACGAAGATGTGCAGGATATCACCGGCATCGAGATCAAAGAACGCATCCCCGACAGTGTCCTGGAGCAGGCGGATGAGGTCGTGAATATCGACCTGACAGCCGATGAACTGGTGAAACGCTTGAAAGCGGGCAAGATATACAAGCCGGAAAAGATTCCGACGGCACTGAATAACTTCTTTAAATCCGAAAACATTCTCCAGCTACGCGAACTGGCCTTGAAGGAGGTTGCCCTCCGTGTCGAGAAGAAGGTGGAGAGCGCTGTCCCGGTCAATACCGGTGTCCGCCACGAGAAGTTCCTGGCCTGCATCAGCAGTAATGAAAAGACGCCGAGGAAAGTGATCCGCAAGGCGGCGCGGCTGGCTACCCGCTACAACACGAAGTTCTTTGTCCTTTACGTGCAAACGCCGCGCGAAAGTATCGAGCGCATTCCGCTGGCAAACCAGCGTTATCTGTCCAACCATTTCAAACTGGCGGCAGAGTTGGGAGGCGAGGTGATGCAGGTCCAGTCGAAAAGTATCCCCGACAGCATTATCGCGGTATGCCGCGAAAAGCAGATCACGACCGTCTGTATCGGAAAGCCTGTTTTTACGCTCACTTCCGTCCTTCGTGCTTGTTTCCAGTACCGGAAATTGCTGAATAGCTTGTCACAAATGAATATTGACCTGATAATATTGGCATAACATGTTACAGTCCATTAGTTTAAAGATTAAAACGAAGCTCACCTACGGAATAGGTCTGCTGTTTGCAATGATCGTTCTGTTGGGCGGTCTGTCGGTAAAGAATATCTACCGTATGTCGGCAGATACGCAGAATATCCTTGCGGATAATTACAACACATTGCTGTATTCTCGCCGTATGTTGGATGCACTCGAACGCATCAAGACCGACCCGGTGGCACGGAATGAATTTGAAAAGAACCTGGGCCTGCAAAAGGAGAATATAACAGAGGTGGACGAGAATGCAGCGACCACTCATCTGGTCACACAATATGAATCGATGAAGAAAGACATGAACGATGCTTCCATCCAACGTGTCCGCATCGCCCTGAACGAGGTGATGAGCCTGAACATGGCTTCTATCTACCGAAAAAGCCAGGTAGCGGAACATACCGCGCATGAAGCGTTGCTATGGATCTGTATCATCGGTATCACCTGTATTCTGATTGCCTTTGCTTTCCTGATACGTCTCCCGCGATCCATCAATACTCCGATTCGTAAGCTGACAGACGGTATCATGGAAATTGCCAACCATAATTATGAGAAGCGTCTCGACCTGGGAAAATATGAGGAATTTACCGAAGTCGCCCAATCGTTCAACCGGATGGCGGAGCGTCTGACCGAATACCGTAAAAGTACGCTTTCCGATATTATCCAGGGCAAGAAATACATCGAAGCCATCGTAAACAGCATTACCGAACCGATCATCGGCCTGGACGGTAACCGTATCATTCTTTTTGCCAACGACGTGGCATTGACCATCCTCAATCTGAAACGTGAAAATGTGATCGGTAAGTCCGCCGCCGAACTTGCTTTAAAGAACGATCTGTTGCGCCGCCTCGTCCGTGAATTGGTTCAGCCGAACGAAAAGGAAGAACCGCTCAAGATTTATGCCGATAATAAAGAAAGTTATTTCAAAGTCCAGTATATCCCTATTCATGTAACGGACGACCAGAAAAACGGCAGCCAGTATGTCGGCGACGTAATTCTTCTGAAGAATATCACAGAGTTCAAGGAGCTCGATTCAGCAAAGACAACCTTCATCTCGACCATCTCCCATGAGCTGAAAACACCTATCTCTGCCATTATGATGAGCCTCAAGCTCCTGGAAGATAACCGTGTCGGCAATATGAACGACGAGCAAAAGGCGTTGGCTGAAAGTATCAAGGAAAGCAGCGACCGCCTTCTGGAAATAACCGGCGAACTGCTTAAAATGACGCAGGTGGAAACCGGTAAACTACAGTTGAACCCGAAGATCACCAAGCCGATCGAACTGATCGACTACGCGATCAAGGCAAACCGTGTGCAAGCGGAGCGGTTCGGCTGCCATATCGAAGTCGAGTATCCGGAGAAGATCTCCAAGCTATTTGTCGATAGCGAAAAGATTGCCTGGGTATTGACCAACCTATTGTCGAACGCTATCCATTACACGCCGGAGAACGGTCGTATCATCATTGGAGCCCGTCAGGAGGGCAAATCCCTGGAGATATTCGTCCGCGATTTCGGTAAAGGCATCGATCCTCGTTACCATCAAAGCATCTTCGACCGTTACTTCCGTGTCCCCGGAACCAAAGTGCAGGGTAGCGGCCTCGGACTGGCGATCAGCAAAGACTTTGTTGAAGCGCATGGCGGTACGATCCGTGTGGAAAGCGAAGTCGGTAAAGGGAGTACGTTCATTATAAAATTTGAAGTCTGATAGTAATTTAGATAACACAGTAAACAATCATGAAAGTATTGAAATTTGGCGGTACATCTGTTGGCTCAGCCCAACGGATGAAGAACGTCGTATCTATAATCCGTAATGGAGAACCTAAAATTGTCGTCTTATCAGCTATGTCCGGAACGACCAATTCGCTGGTCGACATCACCCGCTGTTTCTACCGTAAGGAGGCTGATGAAGCAAATAAGATCATCACCCGTCTGGAACAGACCTATGCCGGACATATCGAGGATTTATATTCTTCTGTCACCTATAAGGAAAAGGCGCTGGAACTGGTCATGGAGCGCTTCAACGTAATCTGGGCGTTCGCCGATACACCTTTTACCATATTTGATGAGAAAGTGGTCCTGGCACAGGGTGAATTGATCTCGACCGGAATGATGCACTTATACTTGCAGGAGCAGGGAATAAAATCCGCTTTGCTTCCGGCTCTCGATTTTATGCGGATCAATGCTGATGGAGAACCGGATATGGCATATATCTCAGAGCATCTCAATAACCAGCTTTCTCGCTTCCCCGGTACCGGAATCTTCATCACACAGGGTTTCATTTGCCGGAATGCATACGGAGAGACGGACAATCTGCAACGTGGGGGAAGTGACTATTCCGCTTCCCTGATCGGAGCTGCCATCCATGCTGAAGAAATACAGATATGGACGGATATTGACGGTATGCATAACAACGATCCCCGCGTAGTGGATCACACGGCACCTGTCCGCCAATTGAATTTTGAAGAGGCAGCGAAGCTCGCATATTTTGGCGCGAAAATACTCCATCCTTTCTGTATCCGCCCGGCAAAGGATAACAATATCCCCGTCCGCCTGCTAAGCTCTTTGCAGCCGGAGGTTCCCGGAACACTGATCTCCAATACGGCAGAGAAGGGAAGGATCAAGGCGGTAGCGGCGAAAGATAATATCGTGTTCATTAAGATGAAGTCGTTGAATATTTTACCACCTCATAAGTTCCTGAATGTGGTTTTTGAAACGTTTGCTCTTTATAAAACGGCTGTCGATATGGTGACGACATCGGATATCGGTGTCTCTGTGACCATAGATAATCCCGAACATTTGCAGGAAATAGTTACAAACCTGGAAAAGTATGCAACGATCTATGTGGAAAGGGATATGGTGATCGTATGTGTTGTCGGAGATCTTGAATGGCAGAATGTCGGCTTTGAAGCCCGTATCATAGATGCGTTAAAAGATATCCCTGTGCGGATGATCTCTTACGGAGGAAGTAGCAGTAACGTCTCGCTGGTTATGAAGTCTGCCGATAAAGCTCGGGCGCTGCAAGCATTAAGCTCTCGCCTGTTCCCGAAACCGGATGTACCGGAACCTGTCGGTGCATAGAAAATAAAAGCGTGTCAAAAGAGGTAGACCTCTGTTTTGACACGCTTCCCTATCTTTGTGGAAACCTTATTCGTAAGGCTTTTGCTTATTTCTTTTCTTTCAGTAAGTCACGTATTTCAGTCAGCAACTGAACATCAGCCGGTGGAGCGGGAGGGGCGGCGGGAGTTTCCTCTGCCTTCTTCTTGTTGAGGGCATTCATCCCTTTTATCATCAGAAAGATTGCAAACGCAATGATGATAAAGTCCAATGTCACCTGTAAAAAGTTCCCGTAATTGATGGATACGGCAGGAGTGATTACTTTGTCACCTTCCATTACCGCGTGCTTCAATACGATTTTCAAATCCGTAAAGTTCACACCACCCACCAGTAACCCTACTGCTGGCATAATAATATCTCCAACGACAGAAGATACGATCTTTCCGAAAGCACCACCGATGATGATACCGACAGCCATGTCAACGACGTTGCCGCGCATGGCGAACTGCTTAAATTCTTGTAAAAACTTCCCCATATATATTCGCCTTTTTTATGATATAACCATTCTTATCCGGATTTGGTTGCGAATATACAAAGTTTCGTTAAAATATCAGGCAAGAATCAGTTTTTCAATATCCTCGTCTACAGTGCTGATCGTCCCGATACCGAAGTTCTCAACCAGAACCTTTGCCACGTTGGGAGAAAGGAAAGCCGGAAGCGTCGGACCCAAGTGAATGTTTTTGACTCCAAGACTCAGCAGGGCGAGCAGGACGATCACCGCCTTTTGTTCGTACCAGGCGATATTATAGACGATCGGTAGCTGGTTGATATCTTCCAGTCCGAAAGCCTCCTGCAGCTTCATGGCTATAACGGCAAGTGAATAACTGTCGTTACATTGTCCGGCATCCAATACGCGGGGAATACCTCCTATATCTCCCAATGGCAATTTGTTGTAACGGTATTTGGCACAACCGGCAGTCAGGATCACACAGTCGGAGGGTAATTCGCTGGCGAATTCCGTATAATAGTTACGGCTCTTCATACGTCCGTCGCATCCGGCCATCACCACGAACTTACGGATTGCACCGCTTTTAACGGCATCGATCACTTTATCAGCCAAAGCCATTACCTGGTTATGGGCAAAACCTCCGGTGATCTGTCCATGTTCGATCTCTTTCGGTGCTGCACAACGTTTGGCATGTGCTATGATCTCTGAAAAGTCTTTTGTTTTACCATCTTCTCTGGAAGGTATATGTTTCCATCCCGGGAAACCGGTCGAGTTGGTTGTATAGACACGGTCTTTGTAGGAAGCTCCTTCCAGCGGCGGTACGATACAGTTTGTTGTGAACAGGATCGGTCCGTTAAAGCTCTCGAACTCTTCCCGTTGCTGCCACCAGGCATTTCCGTAGTTGCCGACAAAATGTTTGTACTTCTTGAAAGCCGGATAATAATTGGCCGGTAACATTTCACTATGTGTATAAACATCGACTCCGGTTCCTTCTGTCTGTGCAAGCAGTTCTTCCATATCCTTCAGATCATGACCGCTGATAAGGATTGCCGGATTATTGCGGACACCGATGTTCACCTGTGTGATTTCCGGGTTACCGTAACTGCTGGTGTTTGCCTTGTCTAATAAAGCCATGGCCTTCACACCATAACTTCCGGTTTTCAGAACCAATGCTGTTAATTGCTCTGCGGAAAGGTCTTTTCTTAAAATTTCCGCCAGGGCATATTGGATAAATCGGTGCAGGTCTTTATCCTCGAATCCCAGGTTTCCGGCATGTTCCACATAAGCTGCCATGCCTTTCAATCCGTAGATGGTTAGTTCTTTCAACGAACGGATGTCCGGGTTAGCTTCGCGTAAAACACCGACGGTCAGTGCTTTCCCTTCAAAACTGCTTTCATCGCCTATCCATACCAGTTCGTCGATGACCGGAAGTTCGATTGCCTGTTTGCGGGCTTCTTCCTTTAACCGGTCTCTTAAAGTGATACCTTCGACAATTCGTTTAGTAATACTTTCTATGTCAAAGTTCGCATTCGTGATTGTAGAGAAAAGGGCATCGACAACGAAGTGGTCGATATGTGAGGGAATTTCAACTCCGGCGTTCCGTAATAGAGTAGCTACAACGGAAACACCTTTAGTAACAAATAAAAGCAGGTCCATCCGGTTGGCTGTTTCATTATCTTTTCCACAGACACCTTTGATTGTACAACCTGTACCTTTTGCGGCTTCCTGACACTGAAAACAAAACATTTTTGCATCCATACTATTCTATAATTTATTGGTTTATATTATTCTGGAAACAAAAGTAAGGTGGTAAGGTTTCTTATATTGTACCAAATGTTACAAACGTGGATATTTTTTAGATAGACACGGTAAAACTTTTAGCAGGATAGGAATGAAAGCAGTATGGGACCTTATGTAACTTTGTTTAGTTGCCGATGAAAGTTGTTGCCGACAGTGTTAACAATATTGTCGACACTGTCGAAAGCTTTGCCGACGCTGTCGATTATTTTGCCGACACTGTCGGCAACAACTTTCCCTTGCAGAAAAAGAAGCTTTCCTCCATATCTTTTGTTATATTTGCCTGTATATATAATTGAATATGATAGCTATTCTTTCTAAATCCATCCTATTCCGGGATATCCCGGAATCTGAGATTTCCGCTTTGTTGGAAACGGCGGCTTACCGGGTTGTTACTTACCGGACAAAAGATGTCGTTGCTTTACAGGGAACGCCCTGTAATCATCTGATGATCGTTTTGAACGGACTTTTACAAGGGCAAATGGTGAATGATGCAGGTAAACTCGTTGTTATTGAGGAGTTGGAAGCCGCTCAATTATTAGCCCCTGCATTTTTATATGCTCCGAAAAATAATCTGCCGGTAAACATTATTGCTATGGAATCGTCGGAGATCTTATTTATTCATCGGGATGATTTTACCGTTTGGATGCAACAGAACAGGCAACTTCTTCAGAACTTCCTGATGTTGATATCCGGAAGAAGCCATTTCCTGAGCGATAAGATCATGTTCCTGTCCCTGAAGAACATAAAGAATAAGATTGCGGATTATTTGTTGCGTAAGTTACCGGATGCATTGTCGACTGTGATTCATTTAACAGAAACACAGCAGGAGATAGCCGATTCGTTCGGTGTTACCCGGCCGTCATTGGCACGGGCGCTGGCAGAGATGGAGCAGGAGGGAATCATCTCTATAGACAGGAAAGTGGTAAAAGTATGTAACATGCCTGCATTGAAGCAGATGGCACAATAAAAAATAAACCCACAGCTTTCTATTGAAAGGAGCGGGTTTATTTTTCAGTAATTTATACCGGACCAGGTATTACTTTAAGAAAGAACTTTTCATTCTGGCAATATCTGTCAAGTAGTCTTGCAAATCCTGTTCATGATCTTCTTCCATACCCAGGATATGTTTGGCGATTTCGCAGGTAGTAAAGTCCTTACCGTCTGTGAATTCGGCGATTTGCTGATATCTGACGATAGCGCAACGTTCAGAAGCGATGTTTTGGTTCAGCAGGCTGACAACGTCAAAATCATTTGGTACGTCATATTTACATCTTGCCAGTTCAAACCATTGTTTCGGATCGAGAACAGGAACGCCTTCCAGTTCGATGATACGGTCAGCCAACAGTTTTGCGTGACCAAATTCTGAGATGGCGTGTTTTTCAAATTCAGCCTGTACGTTTGCACGCATAGCACCTTCTGCAACCAAAGCGCCTACCCAATATTGATAGTATGCTAACCATTCTTCTGATAATGCAGCGTTAAGCTGTGATAATAAACTTTCTACGTCTAGTTTCTGCTGTAGAATCTTAACACTTTCTTTTGCCATAACTGTAAAATTTAGTTTAGTATAATGCTCGTTTGTCTTGTTCAAACAATGCTGCCGGGCGTTTGTTCATACTAAACTAAATTGAAACAGTAATTTATTATTTTTTCTATTCTGTTAGATATAAGCTTTCCGATATAGGGTTAAAAGATCTTCAACGGTGATATCTCTGGGGTTACCAGGTGTACAAACGTCTGCATAAGCAGATTGTGCCAATTGCTCCAGGTCTTCTTCTTTGACGCCTATTTCGCTTAGTTTTTGAGGAATACCGATTTTGAGGGATAATTCTTTGACTGCTTTTACGGCTGCAACAGCTGCCTCGTTGTCATTCATCCCTTGTACGTTGCATCCCATTGCCTCAGCTATTTTTTTGTATTTCTCTATGGAAGACGGCATATTATATTCCATAACGTAAGGCAACAAAAGTGCGTTGGCAACCCCGTGAGGTATATTATAGAATGCTCCCAGCGGATGAGCCATTCCATGTACGGCGCCTAATCCGACATTGCTGAATCCCATACCTGCTATATACTGGGCAACGGCCATACCGTTCCGTGCTTCCAGATCATGACCGTTTTCTACGACGGCTGGCAGGTAACGGGCTATCATTTCAATGGCTTTTAATTCAAACATGTCCGACATTTCCCAGGCTCCTTTTGTAATATATCCCTCGATCGCATGGGTAAGGGCATCCATTCCGGTTGCTGCGGTTAATGATTTAGGCATGGAACTCATTAGTTCTGCATCGACAATAGCTAGAACAGGAATATCGTTAGGATCTACACAGACCATCTTTTTGACATTCTCTTCGTCTGTAATGACATAGTTGATAGTGACTTCTGCTGCTGTTCCGGCTGTTGTTGGCAATGCAATAACGGGTACGGATTTGTTTTTTGTGTTGGCTACACCTTCCAAAGAAACGACGTCTGCGAATTCCGGATTATTGGTGATAATACCTATTGCCTTTGCTGTATCTGTGGGAGAACCTCCGCCTATGGCAATAATGAAATCGGCACCGGAAGCGGCATAAGCTTTAACTCCGCTCTTTACATTAGTTACTGTCGGGTTTTGTTTAACTTCCGGGAAAATGGAGTAGGGAATAGCTGCCTGATCCAATACGTCGGTAATTAATTTTACAACCCCAAATTTTACAAGATCATTGTCTGTAACGATAAATGCTTTCTTCAGATTCCTTCTTTTAACTTCTTCGGGAATAATAGCTCTTGCCCCCGGGCCAAAGTAAGAAGTTTCATTTAATATGATTCTGTTCATGCTCATATAGTTTTTCTTTAGGTTATAACTGTAACAGGGGGGCAAAAGTAAAGCATTGTCTGTTCCTGAAACTTATAAATATGATATTTATGGTTTCAAAACTGACAATGCTTTTATGTTGGGTTATAATGGCTTAATCTTCCAGTTTACCGAACTTACCGGCTGCCAGGTCGATATAGGCTTGTTTCAATTCTGCCACATTATTCATGACAAACGGACCGTAAGCGGCAATGGCTTCTTTGATAGGTTCTCCGCTCAGGACTAGGATGGTCGCTTTGTTTACAGCCTGGAGGTTGAAACTTTCTCCTTTATTTTCAAATAAGGCAAAATAGTCGGTTGGAACCAGTTCGTTATTATTGATTTTGACAGAACCTTCAATAACCAGTATTGCTGTATTGTAATTTGCCGGAAACGAAAAATCGGCATTTCCACCCTTATTCAGTTTTACATTAAGTAAATGCATGGGAGTAAAAGTGGATGCTATTCCATTTGTTTCCTGATAGCTTCCGGCAATGACTTCGACCAGCCCGGCATTGTCGGGTAATTCAACTTTCGGTATCTGGCTGTTGACGATAGACTGGTATTTGGGATCAGCCTTTTTATCTTTAGCCGGGAGATTGATCCATAGTTGTACGACATGAAATTCTCCTCCTTTCTGGCTGAATTGTTCTTCATGGTATTCTTTGTGAAGAACACCAGATGCTGCTGTCATCCACTGGATATCGCCCGGACCGATCACACCGCTGTTTCCTCTGCTGTCATGGTGGGCAACCTTACCTTTATATACGATCGTGACGGTTTCAAACCCACGATGTGGATGAACTCCGACTCCTCTTGGCTCTTTTCGTGGTGAAAATTCCATTTTTGCATTATAGTCGAGTAGGATAAAAGGATTCATACGTTCTCTACTTAATTCTTCCAGATGAGGTATGAAGTTATGTACTCTGAATCCGTCTCCGACCATGTGCGGTGCTGGAGGTGCTATGATACTTTCTACTTTTTTTATTGTCATAAATAATCTCCTTCTTTTTTAGTAAAACAAAAAAGAAGGAGGCTTTGTTGTATCTGCCGACTTCTCACATATTATAATGTATAGTAATGCCGGACTTTTGGGTAAAGAATGGTCATAAGCACTGAATTTTGAAGGAACGTTGTTGGTGTGTCCAATGTTGAATTTATTTTCGTTTGTAATAGTCAGTCCTTCAGAATTATAGTGTTATGATAACGTTATTATCTAAAAAATAGTT
>NZ_QUGR01000026.1:0-76789 GCF_003479145.1 Parabacteroides sp. AF18-52 | reverse complement strand
CGAGTCAACCCTTTTTATTGATTAGGCAGAAAGTAGTCAACTAAAATCGTTAAACTACATTCCGGAACGAACGGGTGCTATCGTTGAATGTGTTTCATAGTAATGAAACAGTTGTTTCTACAGGGTGGAACACTTGTTTCATTACAATGAAACACTTTTGGAAAACGGCAGTGTTCAGCCCAAACAAGTAAGCAAAAAAAGATAAAGAACCTTGCGAAGAATGGACAGGGCGGCAGTCAAATGGTTTTCGACTGTACGTTTACTAATACCCAAACGGGTGGCGATCTCATCATTCGACAGACCCTGCTCACGGCTCATCTTATAAATCAGCTTTCGTTGCGGAGACATTTGTTCGACAGTCCGGTTGATAAGGTTTTGCAGTTCGCGTGCAAATATGGCTTCCTCGTCCGATTGCGAGATGGAAGCTTCCAACAAAAATTCATTCGTATACTTCTCTGAAACGGCAAGACGGTCGAAATAATCGTACACAGTAAAACGAGCCATCTGGAAAAGATAAGAGGAAAAGGAATGTACTTCCTTCAATTTTTCACGGTCTTTCCATAACGAAAGAAACAAATCCTGAGCGATGTCACGACTGATTTCCTTGTCGTGCGTCAGGCCGACAAGGAAGTTCACCAACCGAGGTTGGTGACAAATAAAAAGCCGTTCGAAAGCTTTTACGTCTCCTGCAGCGATCTCCTCTAAAATATGTCTCTCCTCGGGTAATTCCATAACTAATGCGAAGTAGCGAAAAATATCAGAAAAATCAAAATAAAAAGAATCAGATAAAATAATTTGTATCTTTGACCCGATCAATCGACCTGAAAACTAAAAACTGACTGAACTAATATAAAAATGAAGCAATACAACTTTGATGAAGTAATTGAACGCCGCGGCACCAATTGCGTCAAATACGATGCGCTAAAAGAGCGGTACGGCAACGGGGATCTTACTCCTCTCTGGGTTGCCGATATGGATTTTCGTACCCCGGACTTCATTGTCAACGCAATCAGGAAACGTTGCGAACATGAGATATTCGGTTACACCTTCGGCTCAGATTCTTACTATAACAGTATTATCGAATGGGTAGACTATAAACAAAAATGGAAGATCAAACGGGAATGGCTTAGCTATATTCCGGGGATCGTTAAAGGGATCGGTTTTGTTATCCAATGCTTTACCAAACCCGGCGATAAAGTGATTATTCAACCTCCTGTATATCACCCTTTCCGCATCGTACCGGAAAGTATGAAACGCGAGGTGGTCAATAATCCGCTCAAACTGGTGAACGGCGTTTATGAAATGGATTTCGAACAACTGGAATCAGTGATCGATGAACAATGTAAAATTCTGATCCTCTGCAACCCTCACAATCCGGGCGGTATCGTTTGGAAAAAAGACACATTGGTTAAACTGGCGGATATTTGTGCCAAACATAACATATTGGTCATTTCGGACGAGATACATGCAGAAATGGCTTATCCGCAATTCACACATCATCCTTTTGCCACTGTTTCGGATACTGCAGCTAATTGCAGTATTACCTTTATGGCTCCAAGCAAGACTTTCAATATCGCAGGAATCGTAACGTCTTACTCTATTGTTCCCAATGAAAAGATCAGGAAGGAATTTTATGAGTTTCTGGAAGCCGGAGAATTAGATGACGGAACGATCTTTGCTTATACGGCAACCGAAGCGGCTTATACTTATGGTGCCGAATGGCTACAGCAAATGCGCATGTATGTGATGGAGAACGTCCGTTTCGTAGATGAATTCTTCAAAACCAAACTACCGAAAATAAAAGTATATCCTCCGCAAGCTTCATTTCTTGTCTGGCTGGATTGCCGCGACCTGAAACTGAGCCAGGAAGACCTTGTCCATCTATTCCTGGATAAAGCGGGTATTCTGTTAAACGACGGAAGTATGTTCGGCCCGGGCGGTGAAGGTTATATGCGTCTGAATGTGGGTTGTCCGCGTTCCGTGCTGGACAAAGCGCTGAATGCTCTTAAGAAAGCGATCGACAAGAAATAAAGTAACTATTGAGAATGTGTCAAAACTCAATATTAAAGAACGCAGATGACGCAGACAGAGCGCAATAAACGCAGATAATATATTGTTTTAAAGAAAATAAAAAGTCTGCGAGCGTCTGCGTATTCTGCGTTCGGTAATAGTTTTTTTTGACAGTCTCATTTTTATTATTTCATGCCTACTACTTTTGCCGGTTCTTCTTTTATATTCAGCTTATGCCCCAGATAATCATAGCGGATGATCAAGTCTGAAATCTCCCAGGATTTTTTAAGCATACGGATCGTCTCTTCCGGAACACCGGCAGTATCTCCCACGATATTCAACTGAGGATCCACGTCAAAATCAGGCTTCTGCGGATTAAAGATACTTTCTCCCAATCCTTTCCACCAATAATCATTCAGCCCCAATAGATCAAGCAATGTCGGATACACATCCACCTGTCCCATTACTTTGCCATAATACATATTAAAGGGTGCATTCAAAATTATAAGCGGAACAAATGCTTTATCCGATACGATATTCTTTCCCACCGGATCATTGCATAATTCTTTTCTCACAGTACCCAAAGCCTCATGGTCACCCATGATCATGACCAATGTATTATCAAAACGCTTATCCGCTTTAATCCTGGATATAAATTCCCCGATTGCCCGGTCCGTATAATTGGCCATGGTCATATAATTATTCAGAACCTCGGGAATGTCCGGCGAAAAAGAAACTCTCTTCAAAGAATCCGGTAAAATAAAAGGATTGTGCCCGGAATAAGTAATGCATTGTAAAAATGTATTTCCGGAATCATCCCAAACTTCATTATTCTTCATTTTTTCCAGGCACTGGCGCAGAAAAGCACGGTCGCCAACCTGCTTACGTGAACCGACCGGTTCTTCTTGTATAAAACAGGTTTTCGAAACCAGACTGTCAAAACCTAAAACCGGAGCTATTATACATTGATTCCACACCATCGGTTTATCGATAGTCAGGCTGTATGCTTTGGCATTCTTATGTTTCCCTTTAAATGCCTTAACGACAGAAGGATAATATGACTCCGGAAATTTAATACTGTAAGGGCCTGATTGAATAGGCAAAAGCCCCGTACCCATTAACAACTGGGCATCGATAGAACGCCCTCCCTTTACCTGCGATAAAACATGAGGTGCATAAATAACCAAGGAATCCCTTAGTATTTTATTCAGATTCGGAGTGATCTCCTGCCCTTCGACCGTTTTCTCCAAGACCCAGCTTTCCAACGATTCGGCCAGGATAATAATACAGTTATCTTTACTATATACTTGAGGGAAAACGGATTGTAAATCCGTTTTCCTGGCTAGCCAGGAATCGATGCGGTCTTTTATCTCCTCCGTATAGACTATATGGTCGCAGGTATAATCATAATAAAGAGAACCGAATATCGTGTACATCGGTATATTACAGGTGTGCAAATAAGCATCTTGCAATCTTTCATAGGCAACCTTGAACCCGTTCTGACTCCAGAGACGAATGGCAGGAACCAAAGCTATCAAACAGACCAAAGCAATATAACGAACAAAAGTCCGCCCCCTCTTAGGTTGTTCAACCGTTTTATTCTCCGGCTTCCGATAGAAATTACGCCACCACAAAACTCCTGCTGCAACTGTAGATAAAGGGAAAAACAAATCCACCATTCTCCAGGAGTCCAATACACTACTGGCAAAATCAGATAAATTACCGACCAAAAGATAGCTATCCAATGGTATTGCTGTAAAATAGGTACGAAAATACATCAGGTTTGAAATAAACAAACCATCGAGTATGAAAAATATAACCCATGTTGTCTTTACGGCACGAAAACAAACCAGAGGCAATAATAAAAACAAGGAAACCAGAATAGTATCCAGATAAGTTTCAACCTTTGAGAATGGCGTAAATGTGGATAACATGCACCAAAGCAAATTAAACCACATAAATTTCAAAAACAAAAAAACAAAAAACAGACCTATCAATTTTCTGCTCTCCGTTCCGTTCGGAAAGAAAAAATTTATCCCTTTAGAAAACCACATTAGCAAACACGACTTTATTAACCTATCGACAAATACTGTAACAATAGAATAAGTACAAAATCTTTTATTTATTCAGCCGACAAAGATAACTATATTCTGCCTGAAAACATTACATATCTTTATTTTTAAAAGAATAACCTGATAAGTCGGAAATTATACGTAAATTTGTCCTCGTTTTATTTATTACAAATACATTTAAAAATGAAAATTACAGCAAATAAGTTCGTTGCGGTTACATACGACCTGAACGTAGGAGAAGGTGAAGAGCGTGAGTTGATGGAAAGAGCAGTGCCTGAAACTCCTTTGAAATTCATTTTCGGAACAGGTGCTATGCTCCCGGCTTTCGAAGATGCTTTGAAAGGCCTGGAAGTAGGCAACAAGTTCGACTTCTCTATCGCTCCGGCTGACGCATACGGAGAATATGTGGAAGATCATGTATTGGATCTGCCGAAAAACATCTTTGAAGTAGAAGGAAAATTCGACTCAGAGGTTATCAAAGAAGGTAACACCGTTCCTATGATGGATTCAAACGGTAACCGTCTGAACGGTTCTGTTCTGGAAGTGAAAGACGATGTTGTTGTGATGGACTTCAACCATCCGTTGGCTGGCGAAACTCTGCACTTCAGCGGTGAAGTGATCGATGTTCACGAACCGACAGCTGAAGAAATCGCAGCATTATCAGCTCCCGCCGGTGGATGTGGTTGCGGATGCGACGACTGCGGAAGCGATTGCGGAGATCACGATCACGAAGGTGGTTGCGGATGCGGCAGCTGCCACTAATTATAAAATAAAAAAGCAGAATGAGGAATGAAGAATGAAAGAGATTCTGCATTCCTCATTCTGTTTTTAAGCCATATTATTCTTAATCCCCTATTTCATTTATAAGATATGAATACATTCGGAAACATATATAGGCTAACTTCCTTCGGAGAATCACATGGCCCGGGAATCGGAGGTGTTATAGACGGATGCCCGGCTGGTATCGAATTGGACACAGCTTTCATACAGCAAGAATTAAATCGTCGTAAACCGGGTCAGTCAAGGATTACGACGCCACGTAAAGAGGATGACGAAGTTCAATTTCTTTCAGGGATCTATGAAGGAAAAACAACCGGTACACCGATCGGTTTTATCATCTGGAACAAAAACCAGCATTCATCCGATTATGATAATATGAAGACGGTCTACCGTCCTTCGCATGCCGATTATACTTATCAGACAAAATATGGCATTCGCGATCCTCGTGGCGGCGGCCGTTCATCTGCTCGTGAAACTATCGCCCGGTGTGTTGCCGGAGCTATTGCCAAACTGGCTTTACGTCAAAAAGGAATTCATATTCAGGCTTATACTTCGCAGGTCGGTCCTATCAAACTGGAAGGATCTTATAAAAATTACGATCTGAACCTGACAGAAGAAAGTGATGTAAGATGTCCGGACCCGGATAAAGCGGCCGAAATGGAAAAGCTTATCGCAGAAGTCAAATCAAAAGGGGACACGATCGGCGGAGTGATCACCTGTGTAATAAAAGGGACGCCTGTCGGACTCGGAGAACCGGTCTTCCATAAGTTACATGCGGCACTCGGACATGCGATGCTGACGATCAACGCCGTCAAAGGTTTTGAGTATGGCGACGGCTTCGAAGCCGCATTATATCGCGGTTCCGAACGTAATGACCGTTTCTTCAATGATAACGGCCATATCAATACCCACACCAATCATTCGGGAGGTATCCAGGGAGGAATCTCCAACGGACAGGATATTTATTTCCGTGTTGCCTTCAAATCGGTTGCAACGATACTGATGGAACAGGAAACTGTCAATATGGATGGAGAAGAAACCGTCCTGAAAGCCCGCGGACGCCATGACCCATGCGTTCTTCCGCGTGCCGTACCGATTGTCGAATCGATGGCAGCGATGACCATACTGGATTATTTGCTGCTCCAAAAAACCAGAGAGTAAAACAGTTGACAGTTGACAAGTGACAGTTGACAGATAAGCTTCGCAATCGAACCCCAAACTGTCAACTGTCACTTGTCAACTGTCAACTATTCATGATGATAGGGTTCATTATTCAGAATAGTCATCGCCCGATAAATCTGTTCGATAAAGATCAGGCGGATCATTTGATGCGAGAAAGTCATCTTACTCAATGAAATCTTTTCCGAAGCGGCCTTATAAACAGCCTCACTAAAGCCATAAGGCCCTCCCACAACGAACACCAACCGCTTCGGCACCGTATGCATTTTCTTTTCTATATAAGTAGAAAATTGCATGGAAGTAAACTCCTTCCCTTTCTCATCCAGCAGAACCAGATAATCCCCGGATTGTAATGTTTTCAATATCAACTCTCCCTCTTTCTCCTTCTGTTGGGTCTCAGACATATTTTTTACGTTCTTTATATCAGGAATAACTTCCAGTTCAAAAGGGATATAATGAACCAAACGATTCTTATACTCATTGATTGCCTCTACAAAATAACCGGCATCGGTCTTACCTATTACGACCAGCGCAATTTTCATTTATTTACATTTTAAGTGTTGAAGGCGCTAATTTACAGGAAAAATACATACCTTTGTGCGATAATACTCACAAAAAGAGGAGATAGCTTATGAAACGATTATTACTTACATTGGCATTGGTATTCTCATTTTTGAGCGTCATGGCAACCGATATTAACCCTATATCGAACGCCTTCAAAAGTGGAAATGCCACTACACTGACCGGAGCTATGGATCAGGAAGTAGATATGGCTCTCCCCGGTTCATCTAAAAAGTGCAGCGGAAGCGAAGCCGTCAAAATGCTGTCTACTTTCTTCGGGAACAACAAACCGACCGGATTCTCGGTGGTACACCATGCAGATAAAAAAGATGCCGGATTCTTTGTCGGCAAACTTCCGACCGCTTCGGGTGAATATCGTGTAAACATTACTTACCGTGCCGACGGCGACAAAGCGATTATACAATCAATCAGAATAGAATAACAAATGGATCAATTAATTGATGACTTAATTAAATTAGCGTTTGCCGAAGATATAGGCGACGGTGATCATACGACTTTATGCTGCATTCCCGATACTGCTATGGGAAAAAGCCAGCTTATCATTAAAGAAGATGGTGTACTGGCCGGCGTAGAAATGGCTAAGCGTATCTTCCACGACTTCGACCCGGAACTGAAAATGACAATCTTTATCAATGATGGTGCCGAAGTAAAAAAAGGTGACATCGCCTTTACTGTAGAAGGAAAAGTACAGTCTCTGTTGCAAACAGAACGCCTGATGCTGAACGTTATGCAGCGCATGAGCGGTATCGCAACGACTACCCGCAAATATGTAAAAGCGCTGGAAGGCACTAAAACCCGCGTATTGGATACCCGTAAGACGACTCCAGGTATGCGTATGATGGAGAAAGATGCCGTTAAGATCGGCGGCGGTATAAATCACCGTATCGGACTATTCGATATGATCCTGCTGAAAGACAATCATGTGGACTTTGCCGGTGGCATCGAACAGGCCATTACCCGTGCACAGAACTACCTGAAAGAAAAAGGCAAGAACCTGAAAATTGAAATTGAAGTACGTAACTTCGACGAGTTGCAACAAGCCATGAACGTGGGAGGTATCGACCGCATCATGCTGGATAACTTCAATATCGAAGATACAAAGAAAGCTGTCGAAATGATCGGCGGACGCTTCGAAACCGAATCATCAGGCGGTATCACATTCGATACACTGCGCGACTATGCAGAATGTGGTGTAGACTTTATTTCAGTCGGGGCACTGACCCATTCGGTCAAGAGTCTCGATATGAGTTTGAAGGCTTGCTAAGAGATATTTATAAGGCGGATAGTTGATTATCCGCCTTTCTTTTTATACATTTGCCAACATCATTAACAAAACGAATAAGCTATGAAAAATATTACTACGATTCATCGGCGTAAAACGCCTGATTCATTTAAGTTACTTCCGAAAGTAAGTAGAAAAACACGGAAGGCCATCTATCTGGAAGCCAGCAAATACATCAACGATCTCACCAAGTTGATATTCGGCGGTATCATTTTAACGAACATATTAAATTTTAATATTGATAAAATGATTATTTTTGTATCAGGATTTATAGCTGTTATTATTTTGACTGCTTTTAGTTTTGCTTTATTTTTAAAAGGAAAGGAGTAAATTATGGGATTTGTCTATTTATGTATTACAATGAGTGCCATAGGTATAGCTTTTTTTATTTGGCTTATGACTCCAAGTGGTCAAAGATGGTGGCATGAAAAATAACAACTTACATAACAAAGTAAGATATATTAAAAGGCGGAATTATCCGCCTTTTCTATTTTTATCCGATACGAACAACTTCGCCATCCTTCAGTAAATACTTTTCCCCGCTTTCCGGACAGACAGCCAATCCATCCCCATCAAAATAGAGCCGATGCCCATATTCACTCACCCAACCTATTTGTTTGGAAGGATTACCTACGACTAAGGCATAAGGCGGAATTTCTTTAGTAACTACCGCTCCGGCACCAATCAATGCGTACGCTCCGATAGTATATCCGCAAACAATCGTTGCATTCGCTCCGATAGTAGCTCCTTTACCTACATGCGTTTTCATATATTGATCTTTCCGGTTAACGGCACTTCGCGGATTGATAACATTCGTAAAGACGCAGCTAGGTCCCAAAAATACATCATCCTCACAAGTCACCCCCGTATAAACAGATACATTGTTCTGCACCTTTACGTTATTACCCAGGACGACTTCCGGCGAAATAACAACATTCTGCCCGATATTACACCGTTCACCGATCGTACAACCCGACATTATGTGAGAGAAATGCCAGATACGGGTATCATCCCCGATCGTACAGCCGGGATCGATCACTGCTGTTTCATGTGCCTGAAAAGTTGCCATAACTGATTATTTATAAATTAAAAAGATGGTTGGTTTCTTACTCAGATCAGGAACTTTCCCTGCCCAATCTTTCACCGGACGAGTATGGATATATTCATCTTCACACGTAATATCCGAAGCTATGCATAACTTAGTAGACGGACGACAGGTACGGATCAGTTCCTCCGCCAGCTTATTATTACGATAAGGCGTCTCGATAAAAAGCTGTGTCTGGTTTTCCGAATAAATACGCCCTTCCAGCTTTTTAATTGTATTTGTCCGTTCTGAAGCATCGATGGGCAGATAACCATGAAAGGCAAAACTCTGTCCGTTGAAACCGGAAGCCATTACAGACATCAGGATAGAAGACGGTCCTACCAATGGAACAACCGGGTAATTCTTCCGTTGTGCAATCGCCACTACATCCGCTCCCGGATCGGCAACAGCCGGACAACCAGCCTCAGATATCACACCGACATGCTCGCCTTTTGCCAACGGAGCCAGATAACCGGTAACATCTTCCGGAGAAGTATGCTTATTCAATTCATAAAAAGTCAGATCGTCTATTACGATAGAAGGTTCCGTCTTTTTCAGAAAACGACGTGCGGTACGTATATTTTCTACGATGAAATGTTTGATCTGTAGAATGATTTCACGATTATATTCCGGGAGAACACGCCGATGCTCGGTATCTCCCAATGTAACCGGTATAAGGAAAAGCGATGCTTGCATACTGTTAGTTTTCTGCAAAGTTAGTATTTTTGCACCAAACAAACAGAATAAGATGGCACTTCCTATCGAATTTATCGCACGTACCCGTGCTTTATTAGGTGAAGAATATGATAAACTGGAAGCCGCATTACAAGCGGACGTACCCGTTAGTATCCGTATAAATCAGCGTAAAGGGACAAAGGCGCCCGAAACATCGCCGGTCGCCTGGAGCGAAACCGGCTATTACCTGCCTGAACGGCTTTCGTTCACCTTCGATCCACAGTTTCATGCAGGAGCTTATTATGTACAGGAAGCTTCGTCGATGTTTTTGGAACAAGCCATTCGCACCTTTGTGGACGGACCGGTCAAGTGCCTGGATCTTTGTGCCGCCCCGGGAGGGAAGTCCACTCACCTGATAAGCCTTTTACCCGAAGGAAGCCTGTTGGTCAGCAACGAGGTAATCCGTACACGTAGCAATATCCTGGCTGAAAATATGACCAAATGGGGTAATCCGAACAGCATCGTCACCAACAACGACCCGGAAGAGATCGGCCGCCTGACACATTTATTCGATGTGATCGTTACCGACGTTCCCTGTTCCGGCGAAGGAATGTTCCGCAAAGACACCGACAGCACGGGCGAATGGAGTGTGGCAAACGTAAACCTTTGTGCCGCCCGCCAGCGCCGTATCATCCACGATATATGGAATGCACTCAAACCCGGCGGACTACTTATTTACAGTACCTGCACCTATAACACGGAAGAAAACGAGGATAATATACATTACATACTGGAAGAACTGGGAGCCGAAGCCCTGTCCATCCCTGTTAAAGAAGAATGGCAGATCACCGGACCGTTACGCCATGCACACCCGGTCTACCGTTTCTTCCCTCATAAAACAAAAGGAGAAGGTTTCTTCCTTGCCGCCCTGCGTAAAGCAACCGGTGAAATAGAAGAAATTCGTCCTAAAGGGAAAGGTAAGAAAGATAAAGGAAAAGCAACACCAGCTATTCCTTCCCTTATAAACAATTGGTTGCAGGAGCCTGACAGCTTCCGGATGGAAGTTTTCAACGACACCATACAGGCCATCCCCACCGTTCACTACGACACCTGGCAACTAATATCCAATCAGCTACGAATAGTATCAGCCGGAATACGCATAGGTGAAATAAAAGGGAAAGACATCTTACCGGCTCATTCCCTGGCAGTAAGCACCGCATTGAACAAAACGGCTTTTACCCGCGTCGAAGTCAGTTGGGCAGATGCTGTCAAATACCTGAAAAAAGAAGCCTTACTCCTCCCTTCGGATATAGAAAAAGGATATGTATTAGTCTGTTATAACGATTTCCCACTTGGTTTTGTCAAACATTTAGGAAACCGTGCCAACAACCTGTACCCGCAGGAATGGCGTATCCGTAGCGGATATCTGCCGGATAAAGTTATTCTCTTTCCCGGAGAATAGGCGGGTACAGGAGAAAACACGATTATTGCAGACGCGCCGTATGAAGTGCCGCCTCTATCTTGCGTATATAATTCCGTTTGGTTGTTTCCGGAGCATAGACAAGTCCTTCGGTAACAATCACACGTTGTTTATTCGTATCCAGAAAGGCATGGCTGACAAACGGACCACCCATCTTATCGCCTACCATCTTCCACAGGCCACGTAACACACCGCAATATTTTTCATGCAGCATGATAGGTTCATAAGTCAGACCGGCACGTGTTTCGGTTGCCATATATGAATCGGGGAAAGCACCGGGTAGATTTCGCTTCAAAACAGAATCGCGCTTAGCTACCAGGTAATCCTCCGTAAACGTATTTTCATCTGTATACGGAAAAGAATACACCAGCAAATCAACACGCCCGGTATTAGCATTATTCGATACCCATAGGAAATCGGTGGTATCTTTATAATAAGTCATATCTTCCGGAGCATTGATATGGATATTGAATTTTTCCTGCGCTTTATCCATAGCTAGTTTACTGTAATGCTCCTTTAAAATAGCGATACGACGTCCCTTTTCTATACTGCAAAAATGATTGACTATATCAGAATCATGCAATGTCAGATAAGTCACCAGTTCATGGACGGACGGAGCATTGAGTTTTATCACTTCCTGGTTCTTTGCCCACTCATCCTTATAACCGTTCAACGCCACCATCGTATATTTAGCCGGATCAATATCGATAATAAGAATATTACGGACATATCTCAACAGACCATTGAATGTTTCCTTGGGAACAAAAGTAACCCGCATGGAGGGTTCCGGTTGAGGAAGTCCTGCTACCGAAGCATTTAACTGCTCTTTTATCAACTCGCCAACTTCACTTTCTCCCACCTCCCTGGTCATAACGACCAGAATTTCATAAGGCAGACCGGTTGCGCGTTTCTCTACGATGGAGCTATTACAACTCATTAAAGTCAGTAATCCCAACAGGTAAACGGTAAATAGACATTGTGTTCTCATAAGCATTATTCTTTATTCCATTTCAGAGTTAATTGTTTATGGCAGCAAAGGTAAGAGGGAAAAAGAAAGAGAGGAAGAAAGAGTACCGGACAAATAAGAAAAACGACAAAATACTATATATCAACAAAATACAAACCAATATATTCTATAGGAGATACACTTTGCAGGACAATTAGAATAGATTACGGATCAAAATTTATCGATACAGTCGGATAAACTGGTCCAAATCCGTCTTATCGTCCAGCTGTAACCGTTTCTTCAGACGGCTCTTCGACTTGGTCAGGGCATCGGTGGTATTATTAAAAACAGCCATTTGATCTTTACGGGGAAAGTTCCATTTGATTAGGCAGCAAATTTCTTCTTCATGGCGGGTTATACCCGATTTCTGTTTCAGTTCCGTCAGGAAATTATTGAAAAGAAGATCGGTGGTATAAAGCAATTCGCTCCACTCCGGCTTGGTCAGATTGGTACGGACAGGATCTTGTTTGAGCTGGATCAATAAAGAAAAAGCATCTGTCGGCAACTCGATCGTCTCTTCCGATGCGGCCGAAAGACGTTTGATGATCTGTTCGCTTTCCCGAACTTTCCGCTGGTAATAATCCAGATCGGCGATGCGTTCTTTATAAAGCTCCGATTCTTCCGCCAGATTACGCAGATCTTCTTCCAGGCGGTTTATCTGCCCGATATAATCGTATTTTTCTTTCTGATAATGATAAATAGCCACCTTATTCTTCCTGATCTTTTCCTTGACAAGCCGGTGACGTTCTTTGCTGCGTGCCATACGGACACCGATAATATAGCCCAATACGGCACCAGCTATCAGCGCCACCCAGCAGAAACAAAACAAGAAAAAGGTCAGGGAAGAAGGATTATCCATATCAATTCATTCACGATTTATTTTTCAGATATTCATAGATAGCCAACTGCGAACGGACTTTCACCGGCTCATCGTTATGTTTGAAGTTATTATGCAACTGTTCGTCGATCAGACAAGCCTTTACATTATCGCGCATCTGTATCTTCAGTATATCGACTACTTCCTGTTTGATCTCCGGGACCAGTATCGGGAAAGCCGTTTCTATACGCCGGTTCAGATTACGACGCATCCAGTCTGCCGATGTCAGATAGACATCTTCCTTGCCGTCATTATAGAAATACCAGATACGGGAATGCTCCAGGAACATATCGACAATGCGTGTTACCCGGATATTTGCACTATAAGGCTGGCCGGGAACCAGGCAACAGATACCTCTCACGATCAGATCGATCTCCACCCCATTCTCGCTGGCACGATACAACTCATTGATCATATTCTGGTCGTGCAGACCGTTCATCTTCAAGACGATCCGTCCTTTACGTCCCTGTTTCACATGTTCAATCTCCCGGTGGATCATACGGATCAGTTCAGGAACCATATTGAAACGCGCCACCAGCAAATGGCGGAAAGTAGGCTCCGACATTTTACCTTCCAACACAGCAAACACCTTGTTTATATCCGTAATGATCTCGTCATTGCAGGTGAGTAAAGCCATATCGGAATAGACACGTGCCGTTTTCTCATTGAAGTTTCCGGTACTGAGGTAAGCAAAGTCACGCCGTTTGTTCCCATCCTCCGAATCTTTCCGGACGATAACAGCTACTTTTGCATGCACCTTCAATCCGGGAATACTATATATAATACGTATCCCCGCCTTCTCCATCCGCTCGGCCGTACTCATATTATTTTCTTCGTCAAAACGGGCTTTCAGTTCTACAAAGACCGTCACTTTTTTCCCATTCTGTGCAGCACTTACCAACGTATTGATGACCGCCGAATTTTCCGCCACCCGGTATTGGGTGATTTTTATTTCATCCACTTTCGGATCGAAAGCCGCCTCCATCAGAAAGCGGATCAGGTAATCGAACGACTGGTAAGGGAAATGCAACAAAATATCTTTTTTCTTCACCGCCCGGAATACAGAACCTTTCTCATCCAGATAAGGCACACGCATAGGTGCCGGGACCTTCTGTTCCAACTCTTTCCCTTTCGGATTGGGCAATTTGGCAAGGTCCTGCAAATTCAGGTAACGCCCGCCAACCACCAGGTCGTCGCGTGTAATACCGAAAGCATCGCATATAAAAGAAAGGAAATCTTCCGGCATCGCCCGATCGTACATAAAACGACTCAGCGCCCCGATCTTCCGTTTCTTTACCTTCTTACGGATGCTTTCCACGATATTCCCTTTCTCATCCTCCAGATAAATATCGGCATCGCGGGATATCTTGATACTATAACAACTGTCTATCTCATAACCCGGAAATACATTCGCCAGATTCGTCCGGATAATATCGTCGATGAACATGATGTAAAACTTCCCTTCATGCTGGGGCAACTCGATGAAACGGGGTACTTTGGCATAAGGGATCTTCATCAGGGCATAATGGAACTCAGGCGCCTGGTCGCCTTCCGACTTCCGCTTGCTCTTCTTTATCATACGGATCACCAGGTATAAACGGCGGTCGCGGATAAACGTACGGATATCCCCTGCCTGTATCATGACGGGCGACAGGAACGGAAAGACCTCTTCATTAAAGAAGTTATGCACGAACTCTTCATGGAAAGGTTCGGGTTCGCTTCCCTGATAAAGATAAATATTCTGACGATTAAGCTCCGGCAGTATCTTTTCCGAAAAGATACGGTAATACTCCCGTTGCTGGCGGTTCACTTCATCTGTTATCTCGGTCAACACTTCTTCGGCCTCGGCACCGCTTTCTTCGGTGAAATTCTTTTTCATGATCACCCCACGATGCTCCGCCACACGTATTTCGTAAAATTCTTCCAGATTGGAAGAATAGATAGACAAGAATTTAATCCGCTCATAGATAGGCAGCGCATCGTCTTCCGCTTCCAGTAAAACCCGGTAGTTGAAAGAGAGCCAACTAATGTCGCGCTTAAAGTATTTATATGAATTCTCCATCGTATTCTATTCTTAGCTGCGTAAATATAGAGACTTTTGCAGAATAAAAGAAATAGATACTTATACAAAAATCGGACAACCCCTGTTAAGAGCTGTCCGATCCTCTTTTTTAACTCATAATTCTATAAAATCCAACGAATATGAGCTCTTATCACTTTTTATTTACCTTTTTCCAATTCAAAATCCACCAAAATGGGACGATGATCGGAAGGATGCCAAAAGTTTGAAAGATTTGCCGGATCGCGCACCGGTTTTGTGTAAGTATCGGTCACGACATCGGCAGCAACAATACGTTCATATAGCGGAGAAGTACAATATACGAAATCTATACGCGCCTCTCCCCCCGTCGTGGTCTTAAACTCGCCGGGATGCTTTTTAGCGATCACATCTACATAAGGGGTATTCTCACGGATATAATCATGCACTAAAAAGCGAGTATCTACCTCCGGATATTTGTAAACCGTATTATCAACTCGTGACCGCGAATTAAAATCTCCCATCATCATCCAGTATTGGCCAGCTGCCCCGGGAACTGATCCGATCGTTTGTTTACAGATATATTCCATTTCCATACGCCGGTATTTGTCTCCTCCGTGTTCCGCTCTGCTGGCATCCTGGTCTTCGGCACGAAAAGCAAAGGCTTGCGGCCAGGTATGGAGCGTTACCACATTGACCGTTTGTCCGCCTATTTCGATCTGCGCCCAGCCAGCGCCATGCGTAACGACACTGTCCGGCTCCGCCCCCGTAATACGCGAGACATTTTTAATCGGATATTTAGATGTTATCACCTGGGGATAGTTGTCACGGTGACCACCTACATACCAATATGCATGTCCATATCGCATGGCTAGTTTCTCCCAATTATCTGTCAGGTAACGATCTGCTGCCTCCATAGGGTCAGCTGTCCCCGTCTTATAAATAGTCTGAGCTTCACACCAGACACAGATATCCGGATTTTGCTTTTTAACCCATTCGACAAAACCGTCATAATTATCTCCCTGTCCGGACCACATCCCGTTTTGGATGTTCCAGTAGAGAAGACGTACATGTTCCTTATCCGAACGGTTGCCACATGATGTCACAAGACAGGCTGCTATCCACATAAACGCGAGCATAAAAAATATACGCCCTCCGTTAATAATCTGTTTTTTCATTCCTATTCTCTATTTTAAGTTTAACATTTTACTCATTCGGCAGAAGTATAACCCGGATTCTGGTCGGTAGACTGATTCATCGCCTTATTATAATTGAATTCGGAATCCGGAATCTTCCACAAAAAATGTCTTTCCTTAATTTCCGTCCATGAACCGTCTTCCACATTATAATATTTTCCTACCAGTTCCTGTGCTTTCCCCAAACGGACGATAAAATCCCAGTGTTTCCCCTCGTTGAAGTGCTCATAGGTTTCTTCCCTGATCAACAAATCGATAAAGTCATCCATCGTTTTATAATCCGATAATTTATAATCCAATTCCATATCCGGGACTTTAGGATCGTACCCATAAGCACGACGACGAAGCTGGTTCAGCATTTCGATTGACTCTTCTGTAGGCCCTCCAGCAACACGTGCCGTTGCCTCAGCAAAAATAAGCATTGCATCCGGATAACGGATCAACGGAATAGAAACATTCGCTCCTCCCCCTTGTGAATTCGGATCCCAATACTTTGTCAAAAGGCAGGTGTACTCTCCGTAAGCATCGGCTCCAAAAATATAAAAGCCGACATTCAGCGCATAACGGAGATCATTCTTATCCCAGGTAGATATCACATGATTTCTCAAATCCGTATAATGCGTAAAATAACCATTCCCATTCAACATCAACTTGCCCGGTTCTATCTCATATTTCGGATGCGATGTATAAGACAGATAATCCCAGGTTTTACCGTCTGTCCGCGATGTCTTGATATAAAACACCTCTTCCGTCGAAGTTGTCAGGTCATACCCGAATACTTTGTCAAAATCCCTTGAAGCACCGACCTGTACCAATGAGTAAACTCCGCTATTGACCACTTCCCCAGCCAGAGTTTTGGCTTCTTCATAGTTTCCCGTATGCATATACACATCAGCCAGACATGTTCTCACCACATTTTTATTCGGCGTCGCCAGATATCTGGATTTATCCGGACAATTAGCCAACGCATATTTCAGGTCTTCGATAATAAAAGCATAA
Source organism: Parabacteroides sp. AF18-52 (assembly GCF_003479145.1). Classification (NCBI taxonomy): domain Bacteria; kingdom Pseudomonadati; phylum Bacteroidota; class Bacteroidia; order Bacteroidales; family Tannerellaceae; genus Parabacteroides; species Parabacteroides sp. AF18-52. Next base: position 59,529 of record NZ_QUGR01000026.1, on the reverse strand, counting down.
ACATCTTCCTTCGAGCTTTTGGGCACATCCCATATCGTAATGTTATCCTCGGTTTTCAGAGGGACTCCACCCCAATATTTGACTAAATTAAAATAATTGAATCCTCTCAGGAATCTCAGTTCCCCTAAATAGGCTGTAATTTCCGTCTCGGTCATCTCCGTTGCCGACGGAAGTTTCTCTATCGCGGTATTACAATACATGATCGCTTTATATAAATTCGTCCAGTTAGATTCACTCCGCGTGATATGAGTAGAATTTACAAAACCGTTGTATGCTTTGTAAGTCTGGTAAACTCCTTTCGGATAACAGTACTCCGTATTGATTTCCAGCGTAGCGAAAAAATTAGAATTATAAGCCGACCGCATCACATCCAGGGGAGCCAATACCGCAGCATTCGCTTCTTCCTGTGTATTATAAAATGTTTCGCTCGAAATCGAATATGTATATTTCGTCTCATTCAGGCAATTGTCGCACGCCTGAAAAACAAAGAGACAGGCCACTATTGATAATAACAACTTACTTTTCATTGTTTCTGATTTTTAAAATTTGACACTTAAACCCATTGAAAACGTTTTACTGTTCGGATAAGTCAAATGGTCGATACCGGCATTGACATCACTCGCTTTTGAACTCACCTCCGGGTCCACCCCGTTATACTTGGTAAAGGTCAACCAGTTCTGGGCACTTACAAACACCCGGATACCGCTAAGCCAATTCCGGGTACTCCATTTTTCACAAGGGAAATTGTAGGCCAGACTGACATTTTTCAAACGCAGATAAGAACCATTCTCGATGAAACGGTCTGAGTACTTCAAAGAGCCGACCGCCTCAATCTTCGGATAGGCGACATGAGAATTATCCTGTCCTTCCCTCCAACTTTCATAATACACCTTACGCTCGATATTCATACCCTGGCCATAAGAATAATTCCTCATCTCGCTCAAGTTAAAGACATCATTTCCCTGGCTTCCCTGCAGAAAGAAATTGAAATCCCAGTTTTTATAGCGAAAGCCGCAATTCAAACCATACGTAAAATCCGGAAAAGGCGATCCCGCGATATATCGGTCTTCCGTATCTGTATATTGACCGTCACCATTCATATCGACATAAGAAAGAGAGCCTTTTTCATCTAATCCGGCATCTTTATATACATAAAACGCCCCTAAAGGTTCTCCTTCGCGAATAATGGTTATAGAACCAGAACCATAGTTACTGTAAGTCGTACCTAAAATATCATCTCCGCCAGCCAATTCTTCAACTCTATTTTTATTATGTGCAATATTAAACTGGACTGTAAAACCAAAATCCTTCTTTTGTACGACATCCGCTTCCACCAAAAGTTCGACTCCCCGGTTACTCATACTTCCGATATTCCGGACTGTCGATGAATATCCGGATGAAGACGGCAACGATACCGTATTCAACAGGTCAGTCGTCTTTTTATAATAATAATCGGCTGTAAAACGTAACCGTTGGTTGAACAAGCCCAGATCGGCACCGACATCCCATTGAGACGTTGTCTCCCATTTCAGATCTTCCGGGAAAGTGCTGCTTGGCGCATAGTAGGGTACATTCTCAGTTCCTGTCGCCGTCTTTCCTGTATTCAATAAATTCTGTGTCATATACGGATCGATGGCACTCGAACCTGTACGGCCATATCCCAGGCGAAGTTTCAGATTGGTCACTTTTTCAAACTGTTTCATAAAAGGTTCTTCGGATATTCTCCATGCCACAGCTCCCGAAGGGAAATATCCCCAACGCGAACCTGCCGAATAACGGCTCGATCCGTCCGCGCGGAAACTGGCAGTCACCAGATATTTACCATTAAAAGAATAGTTGATACGTCCGAGATAAGACATCAACGCCCATTTGGAATAAGAGGTAGAAGGAGTGTTGACCGTTCCTGCCGAAGACAGATTATTTGTTTGCTGGACATCGCTCAGGAATGTATTACCGGATGCGGCTATCGATTTATAAACATTCTGCTGATAAGTAAAACCACCCATCAGATTGAATGAGTGAATTTTATTCACGGTAAAGTCATAATTCACAATATCCTCATTTATCACATTAGTAGACCGTTTATGGTTCACGGATGCGGAATTATTCTGGTAAATATACTTTTTAGTCGTATAAGCGTCATACCGTGAATCCAAACCTTCCAGACCGAAAGTCGCTTTCACAGAAAGGCCTTTGATCGGCTGGAAGTTGATAGCGGCATTGATATTCGTCAGGTTCGTAACAGTCTTGTAAGTTGCCTCATAAGCCATGCAAATGGGGTTCTTGATTTCATGCGACGACCAGGAATACCAGGAACGCAAATCCTTATAATTACCACTTTCATCGTACGGATAAAATACCGGTGCGGCAGAATAAGTGGCACCGATCATAGAAGAACCTCCGTTACCTCCTCCGTCAGACTGGTTCATCTGGTTTATCAGCGAATATCCCATGTTCAACGAAGCACTGACCATCTTGCTCATTTTCAAATCCAGGCTCGAACGTAAATTGTATTTATCATACGAACTGTTATGGATCAAGCCGTCTTTCATCATAGCTGAACCGCTTATGAAATAACGCAAATTATCCGTTCCCCCCGATACATTAATATTATGATTCGAGATAGGAGCATTCTGAAATACTTCATTCTGCCAGTCTACCCCTTTCCCCATTGCTGCAATATCCGTTTCGGAAAAAGGAGCTTCACTCAAAATATCTGCATTGACCAGATATTCATTATAAAACCGCGCCCACTCCTGAGCATTCATTAAATCCAACTTTTTTATCTGCTTCTGGAAGCCATATTCAAAGTCGTAAGAAACTGTCGTTTTCCCGGTTTTCCCCTTCTTGGTCGTTATCAAAACTACACCATTCGCTCCACGGGAACCGTAAATAGCCGTAGCCGACGCATCTTTCAGGATTTCCATGGATTCGATATCATATGTATTGATAGAAGACGTGCTCGCAGGTATTCCGTCAATGATATAAAGCGGAGAATTATCCCCTTTGATCGAATTAACCCCTCGAATACGGATCGAGTAATCTCCCGACGGATCTCCGGTATTCTGTGAAAGGACAACTCCCGGAACTCTCCCCTGCAAAGCCTGAATAGGATTGGATACGGTAAAGGCCGTAATTTCATCGGCTTTTATGGCAGATACGGAACCTGTCAAATCTTTTTTCTTCATTGTACCATAACCGATAACCACGATTTCATCCAATGATTCTACATTCTCCTTCATTACGATATTCAAGCTTTTTTGCCCTTTTACCGGAATTTCCAGTGAATTGTATCCTATATAAGAAATCATCAGGACATCTTTCTCCGATACATTCATTGAAAAATTCCCATCCACATCGGTCACGACACCAGTCGCAGAACCTTTTAACACAACATTGGCTCCGATTATCGGCTCCCCTTTTCCATCCACAATATTCCCCGTTAGAGCATACGATTTTTGCTGGCTAACAACAGGAAGTACATTGGTCTCCGCCCATACTTGTGCAGGAAAAAACTGCAACGCTACGGCAAGGCATAAAATTCCCAGTAAATGGGACACATTCTTCTCTCGATCCATTTTGTTTAAAATAATAATAAATTTGATTTATTTGCGGAACAAAATAAGCAAGACAACATTTCAATCCGGAGACAGGTTAATGACATTCATCACACATTCTTGCTACAAATCGGTGTCCGCTTTTCATAATAATTCATTCGGCAACATTCACGTTGCTACATCAGAATCCTATAGGAAAGGAATAGTACTAAACAAGGTTTGATATCCGGCTACCCGCCGGGAGTCCAAAGTAGAGAGAAGGGAAGACCAATAAAAAAACGTGGACTCATTGTTTTTTTGTATTACGGTCCTGAAAGGTCTACCACAACCCGCTCCCCTTATAATACAACAATGAAGTCCACGCCTAAACGTGAACGTCCAGTGTACTTTGAAGGGGGCATCTAAAAGTGGTAGTTTTTCAGCACCTTCTAAATAAACTTTACGTTTTTTATATCTTAATATGTCTTTTAGACAGTTTTATACCATAGGCATTGTTTTAAAATTATATGAATACTTCTTTGCAAACACCCAAATATAAGAACAATAATTCACATATTCGCTATATCCCTTGAAAAAAGACACAAACGAATAAAAGATCGACAGTCCCGAAATCTGTGTCCGGTAAAATATATTTCTTCCATTTTAATAACCTGTTCATTAATAATTATGCATATATTTGCGTATTACATAACATATAAAACACCTTACTATGAAAAAGTCAGATCTGAAAATCATGGCAGAAGAGGAAAGAAAAGAGTTACAGGACCGGTATATCCGTTTTGATTGGGCAATCAAGCGTTTGTTACGCCAGAAGGCCAACTTCGATGTGCTTAACGGTTTCCTTACCGTTATGCTGCGTGAAGAGGTCAGGATACTTGAGATCCTCGAAAGCGAAGGCAATCAGGAAAGTGCCGACGACAAGTTTAACCGCGTCGATATAAAGGCGCTGAACAGCAAAGACGAAATCATCATCGTCGAAATCCAGAACACCCGTGAAGTTCATTATCTCGAACGTATTCTCTACGGCGTGGCCAAAGCCATCACTGAGCATATCTCGCTGGGTGAAGGCTATCAGAAAGTAAAAAAGGTCTACTCCATCAGTATCCTGTATTTCGACCTTGGTGTGGGGACAGACTATATCTACCACGGTCAGAACCATTTCACCGGTGTGCATACCGGCGACCGGCTGCGTATCAACACCCGCGACCGTGATGCAGTCGTCACCCGTCTCCCGTCTTCAATCTTCCCTGAGTACATTTTGATCCGCGTAAACGAGTTCGACAAGGTCGCCTCGACGCCTTTGGATGAATGGATCAAGTATCTGAAAGACGGAACGATCCGCCCGGACACGACAACACCGGGCCTTCGTGAAGCCCGTGAGAAACTGAAGTACTACTCGATGTCTTCAAGCGAGCGACATGCGTATGACGAGCATCTGAACGTGATTATGATCCAGAACGATGTTCTCGACACCGCCAAATGGGAAGGTCGCATCGAAGGACTGGCAGAGGGAAAAGCAGAGGGGCTTGCCGAGGGCGAAGCCAAAGGCAAAGCTGAAGCTCTGTTCCAGACGGCTTCCAATATGAAACGTATGGGCATAGCGGCTGCCGACATTGCAAGATGCACAGGATTGCCGGTCGGACAGATAGAGAACCTTAGATAACAGCATTAACGTAATAACACAAATATGATTAAAATAGGACTTCTCTCAGATACTCATGCCTGGTGGGATGATAAATATGCAGAATATTTCTCGGAATGCGATGAAATATGGCATGCTGGTGATATAGGCTCGGATGGACTGGCGGCACGGTTGGCTGCTTTGAAACCTTTCCGGGCAGTATATGGAAATATAGACGGGCAATCACTCCGGCTGGAATATCCCGAAGTAGCTCATTTCAAAGTAGAAGACGTAAATGTGATGATGACGCATATAGGCGGTTATCCGGGCCGTTACAACCCGGCTATCCGCAAAGAATTGTACGATACCCGCCCGAACTTGTTCATAGCGGGTCACTCGCACATTCTTAAAGTTGCATTTGACAAGTACCTGAATTGTCTGTATATCAATCCAGGCGCCGCCGGTAAAAGCGGTTTCCATCAGGTTCGTACCCTGGTCCGCTTCGTCATCGACGGCAAAAATATGAAAGACCTCGAAGTGATCGAACTGGGTATCCGTTAAAGGATACCCGGTTATTTACCACAGCAGAAGTTTTCTGCCAACAAGATCGTATTCTGAAGATAAGAGAACTCCTGCTCGAAATATTCGCTGAATACGCCGGTATGCAGATTCTCTTCTATTTGCTTGGCAGTCCAGAGTTTTCCACCTGCCCGCTTGCATTGACTCAGCTGATCTTCCGTACGAAGACAGATCACGTAAAGCGATACCAGATGTTTCACCTTCTCGTTCTCAAACGTATAACGAATGAGAAAACGAGGATTCACATCCTGCTGTCCAGCAAGTTCACCTACCGATTCACGCACCGTACTTTCGATACTGTGCCTGAATAGTACATAACTATGGAAAGGATAATCGATCGTATCCGGCGATACGAATGCATCTTTACTCCTTTTCATCAAATAAAGCATTCCATTATGGATAACTGCTACGCGGACGATCGGATGATAGTATTTCTTCGGTAACGAACGGCTGACCGAACGCGCAATACAACCGATGACTTTTCCTCCGTCATTCAACACCGGTAACCACATTTCTTTCTGTAAACTACCTTGCATCAACGATAAGCGTATCTGTTCATAAAGAATGACCAGTACTCCGATCAATACCCCCAGTTCCCTGTAAAGGAAACGTTCCACGCGCACACTTTGCATCGTATCCGGCAGGATACTGTATACCAAAATGGCAAATAGATGTAATGTATACAAATTCTGAACCAACTGGGCAATGAAATAAAACTCATTTAACGTAGTACGCATCAAAGTCCGTTTGTAAGTCGGGTGTGTCGATGTTCTTATCTTTTTCAGTACAGAGCGCCGGCTAAAACCGATAAACGCAAGTACCACCACCAACAACACCTCCGTAATCAACGGAGAATAAATGAATAGTACGGGTTCCAGTTTCAGGCAGAGAAAGACAGAATACAACACCAGCGTAATAGCTGAAGGTAACAATAAAAATTGATACACTTTATCCTTACTCAATACCTGATAAAGAAAAATACATACAAAACAAAAGGTAACGCCGATAATGAAAGACAACAGATAAGAAAAATAATTATCCAAGAACATAAAAAGCAACAATGGCAACAGACCAATGGCTTGATTGTCTAAACCTTTCTTAACTTTGTTCATACCCTTTCCCCCTTTCTTCGCACTTTAAATATATAACAACCCAATGTGTTAAAAGTTTTCGCTATTAAACATGCTTTTCAGCGTGATAAGAGGAACGAACCAGCGGAGCGCTCTCTACCATACGAAATCCTTTATCCAAAGCGATTGATTTATAGACATTAAACTGTTCGGGGGTCACATACTCAGTTACTTGAATATTTTTTCTGGATGGTTGTAAATATTGACCAATTGTTAATACGGAAACACCTGCAGCCAGCACATCGTCCATCAGTTCGTATACCTCTCCGGGGGTTTCTCCCAGGCCGACCATGATACCGGTTTTTGCCGTAGCACCCTGTTTTGCAATGCGTGACAGGACAGCCAGGCTGACATCGTATTTGGCGGCACTACGAACCTGCGGACTGATACGCCGCACTGTTTCCATATTATGCGATATGATTTCGGGAGCGGCTGCCACTACCTGATCGACCAGATCAAGGCGTCCCTGAAAGTCAGGTATCAGGACTTCTACCGTCGTATCCGGGTTTACTTCTTTGATTGTCCGGATCGTATCAACCCAATGCTGGACTCCCAGGTCGGGCAGATCGTCACGATCGACCGACGTTATCACTGCGTGTTTTAAGTTCATCAGGCGAATACTTTCCGCTACATTGGCCGGTTCTTTCGGATCCAGCGGCAACGGCTTGCCTGTTAGCGTATTACAAAAGCGGCAGGAACGGGTACATATCTCACCCGCTATCATGAACGTGGCCGTTCCCCGGCTCCAGCATTCTCCCATATTCGGGCATTTGCCGCTCGTACAAATGGTATGCAGACAATGCGACTCAACAATACTTTTCGTCTTTGTAAACTGCTCGTTCCCACCAAGCCGGATCTTTAACCAATCCGGCTTTCTCACATGTTCTGACATTATAAGTTATCAAATAAGAAGTTAGACATCCTGGTATACAGATGATATCGGGTATTTCCTCCGTAAATACTGTGATTACGGTCTTTGTAAACCTGCATATCGAACTGTTTACCGGCTTGTACCAATGCTTCTGCATAATCCATCGTCTGCTGGAAGTGTACATTATCATCAGCAGTTCCGTGTACCAGCAACAGCTTACCTTGTAAGTCTTTTGCCAGCCGGATCGGTGAAGTTGCAGCATAGCCCGAGAAGTTTTCTTTAGGCGTACGCATAAAACGTTCGGTATATACCGAGTCATAATATTTCCAGTCTGTCGGAGGAGCGACAGCGATACCGGCCTTGAATGTACCGTTACCCACGCTCATCGACATCAATGTATTATATCCGCCAAAGCTCCAGCCCCAGATGGCAATGCGTTTTGCATCGACGTACGGCAGTTTGCCCAAAGCCTGTGCGGCTTCCACCTGGTCTCTGGATTCCAATTCGCCCATCCGCAGGTATGTACATTTACGGAAGGCTTCACCACGTGCACCGGTTCCCCGGCCATCCACGCTGACTACGATAATTCCGTTCGCAGCCAGGTAATGTTCCCAGTCAAAACCATATTTATCCAGTACTTGTTGCGAATTAGGTCCGCTATATTGCACCATCAGTACCGGATATTTCTTCGATTCATCGAAATTCACCGGTTTTACAATCCAGGCATTCAGCTCTATATCAGAAGCTGTATGCACCTTGAAAAATTCTTTTTTGGAGAATGATGTACTTGCCAGTTTTTCGCGTAAGGCAGCATTGTCCTGCAACACGCGCAACACTTTCTTCGACTTCGTTTCATTTACGGTGATCACGGCAGGCGTGTTGGCATTCGAATAGTTATTTACGAAATAGGCATAGTTAGCACTGAAGTCGGCACTGTTCGTACCTTCGCTTTCCGACAGCTTCGTCTTAACACCTTTCTGGTCTATTTTATAGACAGAACGGCGCAACGGGCTTTCTTCTGCCGACTCGTAATATACTACCTTGGCAACATCGTCATATCCGATCAAACGGGTCACATCCCAATTGCCTTTCGTCACCTGGCGCTGCATAACTCCTGTCGGCGAATACAAGTAGATATGGGAATAACCATCCTGTTCGCTCACATACGTAAATCCATTCGGGTTGAAATGGATAGAAGTCAGCCATTCGGAATCGACATAACATTTATTTTCATCACGAAGGATCAGGCGGGATACGCCGCTCTTCGGATTTACATAATACATATTGAAAAGATTCTGCTGGCGGTTCAAAGTCATGACAGCCAACTGATCCGAATTAGTTGTGAACGTGATCCGGGGAATATAGCTATCCGCTTCTACCGGTATTTTCAGTTCTTTGATATCTTTCGTTGCTACGCTGTAAGAATGAACCGTTACTTTCGAGTTGCTCTCTCCAGCTTTCGGATATTTGAAATTGTAATATCCGGGATACAGGCCGTTGCCGTACATCTGCATGGAATATTCGGGCACTTCACTTTCATCGAAACGGACATAAGTCAGGTATTCGCTGTCCGGAGACCAGGCCATCAGGTTCGTAACGGCAAATTCTTCTTCATATACCCAATCGGTAATACCGTTCAGCACCTTATTCAGTTCACCGTCTTTAGTTACCTGTACTTCGGTATCGAAATCAAACTTACGAACCCATATATTGTTATCCACCACATAAGCACACATACGTCCGTCCGGCGAGTAAGTCGGAATCATCTGTTTATTTTTCGAATCGGACAACGGTTTCACATAGTTACGCCGTACGTCATAATCGTAAACCATCGCTTTGAAAGAACGGCGGTAAATCGGCTCTGTGTCCCGCCAAACCAGTATATGATGGCCTGTACTACTGATATCATAGCCGTCAAAATCATCAAACGTACATTCACGGGCCGTCCGGGCATTGAACAAAGTGTCTACCGGATTACCTGTACGATAGGAGTATTTAATGATCATACTACGGTCTTTATTCATTGCCGTATAATGCTCGCCATCCGGTAACGACCGCATTTCACCAATAGCGGTTACCTGACGGAACTTTCCATCTGTAATTTCTTTTAAATCTACACGCTTGCTCCCATTCTGAGCAGATACGCTTCCAATTATCGCCAATGAAAGCAAGAAACCAACACCCAATCGTTTCATGAATACTATTTTTTATTTTGAATAGGCTGCAAAGGTAGTATTTTCTCATGGTAAACCCTTAGCCGTTAAAGGTAAATTATGTACCCGGATAGCGTTTCCGGGATATTTTATCGTTAAATTAACCACCGGACATTGGTCATTAACCATTATAAATTACCTTTGCCGCATGGAAAACGTAAAACCTTATAACGATTTCGGAGATTTCCTACGGAAAGTATTCCCTTATAAAGTACAGAAAATCTCTATAAACGCAGGCTTTACCTGTCCGAACCGCGACGGTTCGAAGGGATGGGGAGGTTGTACTTATTGTAATAACCAAACGTTCAGCCCGGAATATTGTCATACGGAAAAGAGTGTGACCGAACAATTGGAGGAAGGCATCCGTTTCTTTTCCCGTAAATATCCGGAAATGAAGTATCTCGCCTATTTCCAGGCTTATACCAATACATATGACGAACTGAGCTCGCTGAAAGCGAAGTATGAGGAAGCGTTATCCTACCCCGGCGTGGTCGGATTGATCGTCGGGACACGTCCGGACTGTATGCCGGATGACCTACTGGATTATTTCACAGACCTTTCCAAAGAAAAGTTCGTGATGATAGAATACGGACTGGAAAGCACGCAGGACAAAACGTTGCTTCGCATCAACCGCGGACATACCTACGGAGAATCGGAAACAGCTATCCGGCGGACAGCGGAAAGAGGTATTTATACGGGGGCCCACCTGATCCTAGGTTTGCCGGGAGAAAGCCGGGAAGAAATAATACACCATGCCGACCGGTTATCTGCTTTACCGGTCACGACGCTGAAACTGCATCAACTGCAACTGATACGCAACACCCGCATGGCGAAAGAATATGCCGAACACCCGGAAGAGTTCCATCTGTACACGGCCGACGAATACATCGACCTGGTGATCGACTTCATAGAAAAATTAAACCCCTCTATTGTAGTAGAGAGGTTTGTATCGCAATCCCCCAAAGAGCTGCTGATCGCTCCCGACTGGGGACTTAAGAACTTCGAATTTACAGCGAAGGTCAATAAGCGTATTGCCGAAAGAAATGCACGGCAAGGACGATTATTTATTCCTTTTTCTCAGGAGCCAGTTCCCCATAGAATGTGATGTTCTGTTTATTGACAGGCGTCACATTGATTGTCGCGGAGCCATTTGAAAACACCTGCACATTGAATGCAAACGTATCGTCATCGCTTCGGGTACGAAACTGTATTTGAGCGGTTCCTTTCTTATTAAAAGAACATTGATAATCGGTAATTGATTTTTCGAAACGTAACCCGTCACCGCCACCATAAGGAGCCGAATATGCCCTTCCGAAATAAGGAAGATAGGAAATAACCGAGTCACCGCGCATTTCCAAAGAGTAGGGAGAAGTCAGATTAACCGAACGTCCTCCCATGGGTATCGCACGATTTACATTCACTGTAAACCGTTTACTATCTATTAATTCTTTCACTTCATTGGCTTTCTGCTCTTTCTTTTCTTTTTTACTTTGAGCATAAAGGGATTGCCCTGCAAATAGAAGGACAATCCCTATTAACCAAAATAACCTAACATTCTTCATAACCTTAAATACTAACACACAATTCTCCTTTTATATATAAGACAATTAGAGAAGCCAAAAGTTTATATCCAACCCGTTAATTTAACACAACAAGAGGTTAACAAACCATTACTCTGCCATTTTCCTAAAATACTAGCACATAAAATAATAAATTACATCATCAATTAAAAACCAAAGCACTTGCGTATGTCCGCCAACTTTACGTAATTTGCTGACTCATTTTCTGAATCAGATTAAACAAATTTATGGAGAAAAAACATCAGTATCAGGGATTAACCAAACAAGAAGTTGAAGAAAGCAGGCGCCTCCACGGCGAAAATATCCTCACACCTCCGGAGAAAGCCTCTCTCTGGAGCCAGTTCCTTGAAAAGTTTAACGACCCGATCATTAAGATCCTGCTGGTAGCCTGGCTGCTATCCATGATCATTGCCGGCGTACATTGCTGGGGACCGGAAGCGAAAGGTTTTACAGCCTTCCTCGAACCGATCGGTATCTTCTTTGCTATCATGCTGGCATCGTGTGTCGGGTTCTTCTTCGAAATGAAAGCGAACAAAGCGTTCGATGTATTGAATACCGTAAACGACGATACGTTCGTCAAAGTGATCCGTGAAGGGAATATTTGCCAGGTAACTAAAAAAGAAGTCGTTGTCGGCGACATCGTCGTACTGGAAACCGGAGAGGAAGTTCCTGCCGACGGTCATCTGTTGGAAGCTATCTCTCTACAGATCAATGAATCGACATTAACAGGCGAACCGATCATCAGCAAAACCACCAACGAAGCCGAGTTCGATCACGAAGCGACCTATCCATCCAATATGGTGATGCGCGGCACAACGGTTGTCGACGGACATGGAGTGATGAAAGTCGAGCTGGTAGGCGACGCCACCGGCTACGGAAAAGTATATGAAGGCTCGCAGATAGAAAGCGACGTGGAAACACCGCTACAGATACAGCTCAAAGGGCTTGCCGGTGTCATCAGCAAAGGTGGCTACACGGTTGCCGGACTTACCTTCATCGCCTTACTCGCAAAATTATTGATGACATCCTCCGGTATGCCGGTGATGGACTTGATCTCGCATATTCTGAACATCTTTATGGTGGCAGTAACGCTGATCGTTGTATCCGTTCCGGAAGGTCTGCCGATGAGTGTAACCCTGAGTCTTGCCCTGAGCATGAACCGCATGCTTAAGACGAACAACCTGGTCCGCAAGATGCATGCCTGTGAGACCATGGGAGCGACAACGGTGATCTGTACGGATAAAACGGGTACGTTGACACAAAACCAGATGCAGGTTTACCAAACGAACTTCTACAATCTCAAAGATCAGAAATTGGGAGATGACGAGTTGAGCAACCTCATCAAAGAAGGCATTTCCGTTAACTCGACCGCTTATCTCGACTTCTCGGAAGATAAGGTGAAAACACTAGGTAATCCAACCGAGGCTGCTTTACTGCTTTGGCTGAACAGTCAGAATCAGAACTATCTGACATTACGCGAAGAAGCCCCGGTTTTAGCACAGCTTACGTTTTCTACCGAACGGAAGTATATGGCCACAGTGGTACAGTCGCCTCTGTCAGGTAAAAAAGTATTATATGTGAAAGGTGCCCCCGAAATTGTTCTAGCCAACTGCCAACGGGTGGCAGCCGACGGTACTTACAAAACGGTTGAAGCCTGCAAGGCAGACATCGAAAAACAATTACTGGACTATCAGAACCAGGCGATGCGTACATTAGGCTTTGCTTACCAGATCATTGAAGACGGGAAGGATGATGCTTATTTCGTCAACGGACGTTTGCATGGTACCGACCTGACCTATCTAGGTATCGTAGCCATCTCCGACCCTGTCCGTGCAGATGTTCCGGCAGCCGTACAAAGCTGTCTGAATGCCGGCATCGACGTCAAGATCGTCACAGGCGATACACCGGGTACTGCCCGTGAGATCGGTCGTCAGATCGGTACATGGAAACCGGAAGACACCGACCGCAACATTATTACCGGCCCCGGATTCGAAGCACTGACGGACGAAGAAGCACTCGACCGTGTGCTCGACCTGAAGATCATGTGCCGTGCCCGTCCGACCGACAAACAACGCCTGGTACAATTATTACAGAAAAAAGGAGCTGTCGTTGCCGTAACCGGCGACGGTACGAACGATGCCCCGGCTTTAAAAGCCGCCCAGGTAGGTTTGTCTATGGGTGACGGGACCTCTGTTGCCAAAGAAGCCAGCGACATTACCATCCTGGACAATTCATTCGGCAGCATTACCCGTGCCGTCATGTGGGGACGCTCTTTATATCGTAACATACAGAAGTTCCTTTTATTCCAGCTTACCATCAATGTGGCCGCTTGTCTGATCGTATTACTAGGTTCCCTGTTCGGAACCGAATCGCCGCTTACCATCACACAGATGTTGTGGGTAAACCTGATCATGGATACATTTGCCGCCGGAGCATTGGCATCATTACCTCCCAACGAGCGGGTAATGAAAGATAAACCCCGCCGCAGTGGTAAAAACGGCGACTTTATCATTACCCGCCCGATGGCTTACAACATCTTCGGAGTAGGTATCGCTTTTGTTGTGATCCTGATGGGCGTATTGTATTACTTCCATGCCCAGACCGGATTAACACCGCACGACTTATCCTGGTTCTTCAGTTTCTTCGTGATGCTTCAGTTCTGGAATATGTTCAATGCGAAAGCATTCATGGAAGGCCGTTCCGCTTTTGCAAACCTGAAAGAAAGCAAGAGCTTCCTGTTCGTCGCCCTGTTGATCATCATCGGCCAGTATCTGATCGTTACGTTCGGCGGAGAGATGTTCAGCGTAGTGCCTTTATCCCTGAAAGACTGGGGTGTCATTATCGGTTTAAGCTCCCTGGTTCTCTGGATCGGAGAGATAGCGAGAGGTATCAGTCGGTTGATCAGGAAATAGTACATAGTGTTATCAGGTCGGACTCCTTACCTATAAGGATTTTCGGCCTGAAGAAAGGACTCTGCCAATGCTGTGGCAAAACTCTGCCAATGCTGTGGCAAAACTCTGCCAATGCTGTGGCAAAACTCTGCCATTACTGTGGCAGTGTTGTGCCATAGTATTGGCACTGCTATGACATCATCGTGGCAAAACACTGTTATCACAACGAAAAGCGAAACATATCGGCATACCGATACGACCAACCTATATACCTTCCGCCTATTTCCGTTATGATCCGTACAAAAGCCCTAAATAACTTGTCCAACTAAATGATTATCTATACTTTTGTTGTAATAGAAATCAGAACAAAAACAATATATGAAGATCACAGTAAAAAACGGAAACGAAACAATCATCAACCTTTCCGGTCAGTTAGACACGCTTACTTCTGCTGATTTTGAAAAAGAGATCACTAAAATACTTGCAGAAGATGTACATACTGTAGTACTCGATGGAACGGAGCTCACTTATATCAGTAGCGCCGGACTTCGTTTACTGTTGACCCTGCAGAAAGGTATGAAAGCAAAAAACGGGACTTTCCGTCTGAGAAACCTGCAACAGGACATCATAGATATTCTGAATATCACCGGTTTCTCTTCTTTCCTTACCATCGAATCCTAAGCGCCCCGTACCGGCAGATGATAAACACGTTACACATAAAGAACGAACTGGAGCAGCTCACCCGTTTGTATGAGTTTCTGGACCTGCACACCTCCGCTTACGGACTGGAAGAGCAGTTGACGATGCAAATCAAACTGGCTCTCGAGGAGGTGGTGACCAATGTCATATTATATGCCTACCCGAATAAAAAAGATCAGGATATACGCATCGATATGAACTATGGGAACAAACAGCTGACGATCGTCATCACCGATAAAGGTACGCCTTTTAATCCGCTGGAAATGAAAGAACCCGACATTACCCTCCCGCCGGAAGAGCGGCCTATCGGAGGTCTCGGGATCTATCTGGTCAAACAACTGATGACAGAAGTCACCTATTCCCGTTCATCAGGAAAAAATATACTCACAATGACAAAAGATATTCATTGATATGGCAGACTTCGACATCAAAGAGATAAGCGCACTCAAGCTGAAATTACGGATCATTGAGAAAGCGACACTGGTGGGATGGATAGTAGTCATCCTCGGTCTTTATTATGACTGGGATACGATTCCCGGTCTCACGATTGTAACAATTATCATCCTCTATATCATTAAAGGACGGTTTCGCAAACAATTGAAGCAAAAAGAATACCTGGCAAAGATTGTGGAAGAGCGGACCATCGAACTCCGTATCCAACGTGACCAAGTATTGAATGAGTCCAAAAAACTCTCTGATGCCCTGGATGCTCTGGCTAAAGCACAGGACGAACTTGTCCGCAAAGAAAAACTGGCAACCGTCGGCCAATTGACACAAGGACTGGTCGACCGTATCCTGAACCCGATCAACTACATCAATAACTTTGCCGGACTTTCCGCCAACCTGATCAAAGACCTGAAGGCTAACATCACGGAAGAACAGGCGGTCATGTCGAAAGAGAACTATGCCGACAGCATCGAAATACTCGATATGATCAACAGCAACCTGCAAAAAATCAATGAGCATGGCTGCAACACCGTGCGGATCGTAAAAGCGATGGAGGAACTGTTGAAAGACAGGAACGGCAATGCCACTTCTACCGACATCTGCGAACTCTGTAAAGTGAATGTAGACGTGATCCGCAAAGCGTTCAAAGAAGAGATCGAAAGTAAACAGATACAGATCGATATCCTATGCCCGGCAGAACCTGCCATGGCAGAGATAGATATCGAACAAATGAACAAAGTAATGCTCAGCTTGTTGAAAAACAGTATCTATGCATTGCTGAAAAAGTTACAGAAAGAAGAGTTCTCCCCGGTCATCACGATCCAGGTGGAGAAGAGACTAAACGGAACGATTTATATCAGCATCCGTGACAACGGTATCGGTATCGAAGATAATATCAAGAATAAGATATTCGAACCGTTCTTTACAACTAAACCTACTGCCGAAGCGGCAGGTGTCGGTTTGTACCTCTGCCGGGAAGTTATCCTGAACCATCATGGTTCCATCATCGTTAAGAGTGAGAAGGACAACTTCACTGAGTTCATGATTTCTATTCCCATTTATCAAAAGAGCAACAATGAGTGATAACAGCAAACAAGAAATTGAACGTCTGAAAAAACAAGTCAGTCAACAGGAAAAGATGGCTTCACTCGGACTGTTGAGCGCAGGTATTGCACACGAGATACAGAACCCGCTCAACTTTGTGATCAACTTCAGCAAACTATCGTGCAAGTTGTTGCAGGATATGGAAGAAGTACTGGACGAACTGAAAGACAAACTGCCGGCAGATGCTGATGAAGAACTCCGGGAAATCATGGAGGATCTGAAAGGTAACATGAACAAGATTGAAGAGAACGGCAACCGGGCATCCAGCGTTATCCGGGGCATCCTGCTCTATTCACGCGGAAAGGACGATGAATATATTCCTACCAATCTGTGTCAACTGACCAAAGAATACGTATGGCTTTCCTACCATGCGGTACGGGCTAACAATAAGAGCTTCAACGTTGCTATCGAAGAAGAATACGACGATACGCTTCAATTGGTCAAGGTGATCCCGCAGGATTTCAGCCGCGCAGTACTCAATCTGATGAATAATGCGTGTTATGCTGTATTCAACAAGTCGAAAGGTGCTACTGAAACACCTTACAAACCGACCATAAAAGTGAGCCTGAAGAAAGACGGTGATAAAGTGCGCCTCACGATCGAAGATAACGGTTCTGGTATCACGGACGAAGTTAAAGAGAAACTCTATACCCCGTTCTTCACGACCAAACCGCTGGGAGAAGGGACAGGCTTAGGTCTCTCCATCACTAAATCGATCATCGAACAAAAACATAACGGAACGATAGAACTGGAATCCCAACCCAACGAGTTTACTCGTTTTACTATCACCATTCCGATTCAATAATTACAGAAACAACGCTACTATGGCTATAAAAATATTAAGTGTAGACGATGAACTGGACCTGGAAATATTGTTAACCCAATATTTTCGTCGCAAGATAAAGAAAGGCGAATATGAATTTTCATTTGCCCACAACGGACTGGAAGCACTCCAGATGTTGCTTGCCAAACCAGACTTCGATGTGATCCTGAGCGATATCAATATGCCTGAAATGGACGGTCTGACCTTGCTCACCAAAATCAACGAGATGCGCAACCCGGCACTCAAATGTATTATGGTATCGGCCTACGGTGATATGGAAAATATCCGAAGCGCCATGAACCAGGGAGCATTCGACTTCACAACGAAACCGATCAACCTGGAAGATCTGGAACGGACCATCGAAAAGGCTGCCGAACAGATCGCCTTTATTAAACAGGCCCAGCAAGAACATACGCAACTGGAATCCATTCAGAATGATCTGCATGTGGCTCAGGAAATACAACAAACGATCCTGCCGAAGACGTTTCCTCCGTTCCCGGATTTGAAATCGTTCGACTTGTATGCCTATATGAGTGCCGCAAAATATGTGGGAGGCGACTTCTATGATTTTTTCCGTATCGGAGAAGACCGGTTGGGGTTTGTCATAGCCGACGTATCGGGCAAAGGGGTACCGGCTGCCATCTTTATGGCAATCAGCCGCACGGTGATACGTGCCATTGCACTTACCGAAAACTCCGCCGCTTTGTGTATGCAACGCTCCAATAGTATTCTCTGCCAGGAAAGTGTGAACGACATGTTCGTCACCGTATTCTACGGTATTCTGAATATCCGAACGGGCATCGTTACTTATTGCAACGCCGGACATAATCCACCGATTCTGATGAAAAAGGATGGTTCCGTTTCAAAAGTCCCGACAACCAATGACATGATACTGGGAGCCATGAGCGATGCCACTTATCACGAGAAAGAGTTGAAACTCGCTCCCGGCGATAATCTGTTCCTTTACACCGACGGAGTAACGGAAGCGATGAACAAGAAACACGAACTATACAGCGAACGCCGGTTACTCGATAATTGCCGGGAACTGGCAGGAAAGAAACCGAAAGAGGTAGTAGATAAAATTACTGAAACAGTTGGCGAATTTGTCGTAGATGCCGTACAATCGGATGATATAACATTACTATCGATCGCTTACAAAGGATAAAAACAAAAAAGGCTGTCTTCCGACAGCCTTTTTCTATACATTATATTATATATAACTTATTTCAGCAATGAATCGCGGATACCTGTGATCTCTGCATTAGCAGCTCTTGCATCCTGAATAGTTGCAACCTTTTCTTTCAACGGTGAAATAGCTGCACCCAGTTGTTTCAGGTCGGGATAATAATTAGCCAGGTCGGCAACCACTTCTTCCAACATGCTAACACGTTTTTCCATATTAGCAGAAAGACCGGCAGATGTAGCATCGCCTTTTACTACCAATGTAGGATTAGCGATCAGACAAGCATATTCGGCAGAAGCAGCACCTAACATTTCAACTTCAACGTCGATTTTGTTTTCTGCAGCCATCTTTTCGATGATTTTATCTTCCTGAGATTGAAGGAATGCCTGCACCTGTTCTTTTGTTGCATCTTTCGGAGCCTGTTCTTTCAGGATATCCAGAACGAAAGAGATATTCAGGTCGGTAGCCAGTTTTGCAATTACAGCTTCTACTTCAGCAGCAGACTGTCCCATTGCTTTCAGCACGTTATAGTCAGCCATATACATTCCCAATGCACGGGCTTTCTGTGCCGGTGTGCTCAATTCGGCAGCTTTAGCTGTCGGCAACATATATTTTACATCACCTACATTTACTTTTACTTCACCACTTGTCAGACGATAAGGGATTTCAGAATCCGGCATGTCTTTCAGTAATTTGATCGTTTCTTGTTTCAACTCCTCGGTTAACAGGTCTTTAGGTGCCTGACCTGCTATAACGGCAGCTTCCTCAGTTTCTTTGGCTTGTTCGTTTGATTTTTTGGCTCCGTTGCAGGAAGTCATTCCAAACACTAATGCTGCTACGGCGAGCATGCTTAATACACTCTTTTTCATATTGTATAATTTAATAATTTATATTTCAAACTTCATCCTTCGTCCTGTTTAAAGAAACGCCCGGGAAACTCTGCGAATATAGCGATAATCGCTAATAATGCAAAGAAACCTATAACCAATAAATTAAATTTATAGGTAGAAAAATAAAATCCGCCCCAGTTTTTCTCATGACTATAGAAGGTCGCACGCCCCCAATGGTTATCCGGTTCCACATAAACAATACCGACAAGCGGGTAAATACGATTGTTCGTTTCTTTATATAAATGACGGCTGCCGGTTCCCATCACCAGATCCTCTATAGCCATATTATGATGGGCTTTTTTCTGTTCGGTCAACCATTCCGCACCTTTTTCATTACTCTGTTCACGTTGTATCTGATCCAGATAAGCCGTAAAATTATGGGCACGTTGATGTAATGCGGCTGCAACCTTATCCAGATAAGAGAGATAGTTCTCCCCTTCTGTACGCGGTTCGATGCGGGCTGCACGGGCAAGTACGGCCAGTTCATTTTCAACCGTTTTCCGTTTTCCCGGATCGTCAGCGGTTGCGATCTGTTCTGCCAATGTCCGGACTTCCGGCAAATGCACATTCTCATAATATTGCGCCAGATACTTTTCTTTTTCGATCGGGAAATAGGTCCGGTTGTAGGCATTATCACAAAACTGCTCGACCATCAGCGCCTCGAAAGCCCAGCGCGAAGGGATTATCTCACCGATCAGCGGGACAATGTTCTCATCGGAAGCACGGGTATTCAGATCGTCAAACTTGATTACCAACCCGCAAAGTAATATCTGAGGAATCAGCAAAAGCGGAATAGTAATATAGATGGCAACCACCGAACTCATCGTTTGAGACAAGATGAGACCAGTAAGGTTCGCCAGGAAAGAAGTAGCCCACAGGACACTCCACCAGATAAAGAACATCTCTCCGCCTACTCCAATGATGGCATTTCCCACAGCTATGAACAAGAAGGATTGAAGACCGGAAATAAACAACAGATAAATCATCTTGGAAGTCAGATAACTGCTGCGACTCAACCGGAGAAAATGTTCCCGTTTCAGGATCGTCCGGTCCTTTATAATCTCTTCGGCACTGATACTTAGCCCCATGAAGGTCACCACGATCACAGCCATAAAGATATAGGAAACAAAATTCTTATTCGTTAGCAATGCATATTCGCCCCCGTCCACATAACGTGTCAGAAGTGCCACGATCAACGCCAGCAAAGGAGCCTCCAGCAAGGTAATGGCCAGATATTGCTTATTCGCCAACTTCGTCCGGATATTTCTTTCCAGGAAAATCATGAATTGTTTGAACCAGGAAGGCTTCTTCTGCAGATTTTCCGGCAGCTCTTCCTCACTCACCTGCGAAAAAGACGGACGTGAACGTAGATATTCTTCATGCCATTCCTCCGGTGTGAACTTACGGATATCTGTTTGGTTACCCGAATCGTCGATCTTCTTTGAATCGATGATATTCAGGATCAACTCAGGGTTCACATTTCCGCAGGCACTACATACGCTGATATCCGGATCGGTATATTTTGCCGCCTGTTTAAAATAGGTAATAGCCTCTATCGGATTCCCGTCATAAATAGGATAACCGCCTTTATCCAACAGCCATAAACGATCGAACAGTTTATATATTTCAGATGAAGGCTGATGGATATTCACCACCACGAGCTTACCCCGATGCGTCTGTTCCTTCAAAAGTATGATTACTTTCTCCGAATCCGATGATGAAAGTCCGGAAGTCGGCTCATCCAGATAAAGGATAGCCGGTTCGCGGATCAATTCGAGCGCGATATTAAGACGTTTCCGTTGTCCCCCACTGATCGTTTTACGGATAGGGGATCCGACTTCCAGGTCTTTTATTTCCTCCAGACCTAATTCTTTCAATACGGTATCAACCCGTTCTCCTATTTCCTGATCGGAAAGGCAGGCGAAGCAAAGTCGGGCAGTATATAAAAGATTCTGATAGACCGTCAGTTCCTCGATCAGTAAATCATCCTGAGGAACAAAACCGATCAGCCGGCGTGCCTCGGGTGATTCGAGCGGATGCCCGTTCACGGTAATAGTACCCTGATCAGGACGAATATTTCCATTCATAATACCCAGCAAGGTAGACTTACCTACTCCGCTTCCCCCCATAATGGCAACCAACTGTCCGGATTCCAGATTGAAAGAAAAATTATGCAGTCCGTTACGACTGTTCTTAAACGTAAAATCAATATCCCGCCCAGCCAGACGAACGATCTCCTTTTTTTCATTCTTATTGAAAACAGGAAGTAAATCGCTATAATAAACAGGAAGGAACAACGGCCCCTTCAACACGCTGCTATGCTGCCAGGCATAAAACATATCCGGCGAAAGAGGAATATCGTTCATAAAGACCTGCCCGCACCCATGATAAGTAAATATCTGCTTATCAAAACGGCGTATAAAGAATACACGGATAATCCCCTCCATACCTTTCCGCCAGATGTGGTTGCCGTCGGTCTCGTCTTCACCACTGATCGTCAATAAAGAGGCGGAAGGTCTGCCTGTGATAAAAGCCAGCGCATCATCAAATTCATCCTGGGGAATAGCAAATATATCTGCTACCAAACGGAAAAGAGCCATATGCTCATCCGCTTCTTTACTGTTCGTATAAGCAAATTCTACAAAACGGATCAGCAAAAGCAATTGTTCCTCAGCCCGTAACTTCACTTTCATTTGCTCACAGATATTACGTACGATCTGCTCCTTGTCTAGTGCAAAGAGCGAATCGTCATACATATCGCGTAAAGCATTATACAGTTCGATATATTCTTTATGGGACCGTACTCCGAAATGGCTTGACAAATAAGAATGAACAGCGCGGCTGGCCTGTTCCCTTTCAATGCGTACGGAAGAGGCAAAAATGGCAAATAGATTCAGTAGCCCGTTCAGTATGGTCTCATTCATTGCTTGTCTGTTATTTATCTGTATAATAATCAATCAGATTACAAATATAACAAGAATCGACAGGTTTGGCGAAATATCCAAACAAAACATTCCGATTAAATAATAAAAATAAAGGAATACGGCTCATTGAGAATAATTTTTTGCAACTTTACAAAGTGTCAGGTAATAAAGTTCAATTCATCAATAAAAAAGAAATACTATGAAAACAACAAAGCTCCTCTTAGTAATTCCATTCATTTTAATGGGATGTCAGATAATCAATGCCCAATCAAAAGCTAGTAACTTACCGGTATTTGATTTTTCAAAGAACTATCCTCAAAAAAAGATGCGTCTTCAAGAGATGGCTGATATTGAATATGTGCCGCTCGAGACGACTGATGATATTTTATTGAGTGATGGGGCTGTACTCTCCGCTGTCACCGACAAATATATCCTTGTACATGAAACCCGGCATGGTGACATCTTTGTTTTCGATCGTAATACGGGAAAACTTTATTCTCACTTTAACCATAAAGGGCAGAGTGGCCAGGAATACACATGGATCAATGTAGGAACAATCTTTGATGAAAAGAAAGAGGAAATCTATGTGTGTTCCCAGTACATTCAGGTTTATTCCCTGAAGGGTGACTACAAACGAACATTAAAAATAAACACATTCGATAATGAGATGAGTATATTTGATTTTGATGATGAATCGCTGCTCATTTACGAAGGTGTAATCATTGAACCTGGTCGTGAGAAAAAGACAAAAACATCACCTTACCGCCTGGTATCCAAGAAAGACGGCAGCCTGATTTCCGTATTGGATATTCATTTTACAGAAAGATATTCAAACAAGATTCCTCAAAAATTAGAGAACAATATGTGGAGAGCTTTTGGTATTTATTATCCTCAAAACATACATTATGGCCCGGATCTGATGATTGCAGATATATCGTCCGACACACTCTACCAATTATCACCAAGCAAAGGACTAATACCTTTATTAACCCGCACTCCATCGACTCATGCTGCCGAGCCCCGGAATATATGGATTCCTCTTGTTACAACTGATAAATACATGTTGATCGGTACACTTCTTTTAGATTTTAATAATTTGAAAGGCGGACCGATCCCCACGTTCATGTATGAATTAAAAACCGGTGAAATAAAGAAAGTTCCAATTTTGGATGCAGAATATGACACAAGAGCGTGGAGTCAGGGAAGATGGTCGCCGGAAGGGTCACCCGCCATTGCCAGGAATATGGTAGCCGAACTGATTCAGGCATCAGCTGTAATAGATGCTTATCATGGAAAAAGATTGGCTGGGAATGGAGATAAGATTGCGAAAAAACTTGTCGAAGACGACAATCCGGTAGTCAGGATCATCAAATTCAAGCTATAAACATATTGCTTCTATAAGGCTATTGTTCTTTTTCAGGAGAAACCTGACAATAAAAAAACAGCGACTTTAGAGCCGCTGTTTTTATTTTACTTGAAAAGAGAGCCGAAAGCCGGACTCGAACCGGCGACCTATTCATTACGAATGAATTGCTCTACCAACTGAGCTATTTCGGCAACAAACTATATTGTTATTGTTACTTGTTTTTCAATCCGGGCACAAAGGTAAAAAGTCTATTCGACATCTGAAAGAAGTTTGGCTAAAAAATCATCTAAATCTGCATCTAAATCTTTCAACAGCGGATCGTCTGCCCGTAAAAGCTCGTCGTCAATGAATAGAAGTTCCTCTATTACAACGAAATCCTCATCCGTCAGGCTGACAGAGAAAGGTTTCATTATATGAGGGCTATCAAAAACTTTTTTCGCAACTAAAAGAGTCAGCACAGATTTTACAGTGTTGGCTACCTGCTTATTGAACTGTTCTTCTTCACAGGGACAACCTACCCAATCGAAAACAATTACTTTATCCAATAATCGTTCTTCTTCGTCATAGATTTGCAATTCCCCGCTTTCAGGATCAGCCTGGACATATAAATCGCTGTAATAGCCGGTAGAATCTTCAGCAGTCAATTTGTTGATGGCAGAAGTAAATGTTGTCTCCAGGACAGACTGAATCTTTGCATTATTTGCACTCATAACTCTTTTTTTATTCTTTTTTCGAATCGTCTGTCAAAAGTAATAATAATTCGGAGAATATATGATATTATTCTCCAAATTGCATGTTAAGTTTTTTATCTGAACGGACCCGGTTACGTAACACCTCTATATAAAGCTGCAAAAGTTTCGCATTCTTACCGTCTTCACCTTCTCCTTTTTTAAATAACTCGCCTGATTTATTCGCCCATTCATAGGCTTCCTCCAATTCGGTCTTCATCTCACACCCCAGAGCGATATTGGATGCAGCTTTCGCTTTCGACTTCCAACTACCTGAATTCTCATATAAATGTTTCCAGTGCTCAACGGCCTTATCCCACTTCTCGGACTGTGCATAAGCCGAAGCTTCCTTCCATCGTGACCCCATACCGGTATAGAACCAACGTGTCTCGCTATTCCAGTGAGGAACAAAGTTCGGACTGGTTTTCATTCCTATATATTCCGCGGAAGCACGCAACGCGTTTTCCGATGAAGGCAGGAACCTGTCAAGAATAATCTGGTTGGGAGCCTCCTCATTAAAAAAGACACTATCGGCAACATAGACCGTAGCCAACGGATTCGGCCTGCCGGGAAGATAGCCACGCACAACCCCGGAGATTTTCACCTGAATTTCTCCTCCGACATAACCTTCCGGATAAGCTACGATATTTTTCTTTGATTCGAACAACATACGATCGACGGAAACCACCGCATCCGTTCCGGTTTCCTCACACAACGCCTTTACCTGATCCGGCGTCAGTTTCTTGTCCTCATAATAGACATCATCCGTACGGACAGCATCATGATAGAGAAGCACATCCTTAAAAAAGGAGATATCAGCCATTGCTTTTCCTAACCCATTACAGGCATAAAACAAGGCACTATCGGCTTTTACCCTGCAAGTATCCACCTTTTCGCCAAACAACATGAACTCGCACCCGACATCGTCCGGTTGAGGGATAGCATTGTTCACTACCAGGATCTTACCGACATTACCGGGAAATGTTATCTCGGCCGGGTTGTAAGTCTCGATCCCCACATAGTTCACAGAACTACAGGAGGCTAATAAGCAAACGCTCAATAAACAATATGCAACTCTCATCACTTTTTACTATTAGAGGAGGCGCAATGACTTGCGCCCCTAATTATACAATATCACTCACCGCCTTGAAATAGCCGATCGATTCAGCTATACCCAGGAAAGGATCTTTCATATCCTTTTCATATTCAAGACTACACATTCCGGTATAGTTGACTTCACGCATCATTTTCATTAATGCCGGGAAGTCTATTTTTCCACGTCCGATCTCTATGCCGACACCTGCTTTCGAAGAATCCGTCACATCTTTAATATGCATATCAAACACACGGGTATGATATTTTTTCAAGTCCGTTACCGGATTGCAACCGTTACGCAGATCGTGGCCAATATCCAGACACATTCCGATACGCGGATCCAGATCTTTCGTATGCTCCCAAACATCTGTCGCATCCGGATAAGTTTTAATATCGGGTCCATGCAGATGGATCGCATAATTGAAGTCGTATTCCTTTACTTTCTTGTCCACATAAGGGAGCAATTCATAATTGGGAACGCCCACAATAAGCTTTACACCTACGCGTTTCGCATACTCGAAACCACGATCGATCTCCGCTTCGCTCTTCATATATATAGGTCCAACAGCATAGCCGGTTACTTTATGAGCAGCACATTTATCATGAAATGCCTTGATCTGTTCATCGGTACTATCCAGCGGCAAGTGGAAATCCTTGATACAAAGATAATGAATATCGAGTCTCTGCAATGTTTTCAGAGTAGTATCCAAATCAAAATTAACAAATGTATAACCAGCCATCCCCAGATGCCAGGGATTGATCGACTTCGCCGCTTTAGGAATGATCCGGTCCGGCAAACCTGCTTTTACTACTCCTGCCGATCCTAACAATAAGGCACCGGCAAGCCCTTGTCTAAAAAATTTTCTTCTAGAATTCTCCATGGTATAATAATGTATATAAAATATGTTACGGTTTTTTCAGGGGTAACGTCACAATAAAGGTTGATCCTATACCAAACTGCGAAGAAACACTGATCGTTCCTCCCATCTGAGAAATAAGTCCTTTACAAATTGCTAACCCCAGTCCTACCCCTTTGCTCCAGTCATTCAATTGAACGAAGCGGCTGAATATCTTCTCCAGTTTGTCTTCAGGAATACCTTCACCCGAATCTTCCACAGAAAAGACCACATCCGTTGCCGTCACTTCATAACCAAGCCGGATAAAACCTTTTTCCGTATGCTTTATTGCATTGGTCAGCAAGTTAGTAAGAATTTGCGTAAGACGGTTACGATCGGTATAAAAAAGTTGCTGGGGACAGTTATTTAGTTGCAACTCCACTCCTTCCGGCATGCGCATAAGAATGACATTATAAATCTCTTTCATCAGGACAGAAAGCTCATATTCTGCATAATGAAGCGTCATAGTATTCGATTCAATCTTTGAAAGATCCAGTACGTCAGTGATCAGACGCTGAAGCAGCTCATTGTTATTTTGAATAATATTAGCATATTCCTGCCGGGTCTCGACATCTTCCTCATCGATCAGAATCTGGGAAAAACCGACGATAGCATTCAGCGGTGTCCGTATCTCATGGTTCATATTAGCCAGGAAAGCTGATTTCAGATGATCGGCTTCTTCAGCCTTTTCCTTGGCCAGCTTCAGTTGCAACCCATAGCGATGGCGGCTATAAGAAATATACCCCAACAAACAACATAAAAGAAACAGAAAACCAAGTCCGCCCCCCATTTTCAACATCTGGGAATGAGCTTCTGTTACCTCCAGGTCCATTTGCTTATTCTGAAGCTCCAGTTTATCCACTTCATGTTGCGTTTTCATCTCTGCCAATTCCTTATAATAACGTACTTTGGACAGAGAATCATTCAAAACAGCATATTCCTGATAAACCTGGACGGCCTGCTTGTACCGCCCACTTTCATCCAAAATTTCCGCTTTGTTCTTCATTACCTCCAGATAGGCAGACATGGAATTCCGCGTTTTCCATAAAGACAACAGGGAATCATACAAAGCGATTGCCTTATCGTATTGTTTACTCTGATGATAATAAGAAGCAAAAATAGTCTGCAGATCTGATTGATAATTAAACATTTCATATTTATTCAACAGTTTCTGCGCTTGCTGAATATGTTGCATCGCTTCTTTCAATTTACCCATCAATATATATTCTACCGCATAATGCCTGTGAACAACATATTCCAAAAAGTAGACTGGATTTTCCTCATCTATTTTCTCTATTTTACGGGTGTGGCAAATCTTTACATATTCCTCCAAACGATGAATATATTTCATTTTCACATTCAGGTCTCTGGGTTTATTCATTAACTGACGGATAATATTGATACGCTTGATCAAAGGGGCATTACGCATTTCCATACTCCGTAATATCTCCTCATACAGAGCAACACCTTCATCACACAAATTATTTGATAAATAAAAATCAGCCAAAGCCTGATTAGCCATATCGATACCATCCAGATAACCCAACTCTTCAGCTTGTTCTTTTATCTGATTGATGCATTTCAAAACTTCATCATTCTTTTTGGCACGGGTTAAGATATACACATACCAGGCTTTCATCCGGAAATATTCTTCATAGCGCTTTTGATCCAGAAATAAAGGTAATGCCTGCTGCATCCAATAATACATGCTGTCAGGATTCTTTGCATAATAATACCTCACATAACTAAAATAAGCATTTGCTATCTGGGTTTGATTTTTCTGATGCCGGGCTTCTTCCAATAGTTGAGTTGTATATTGATACACCTGAGGCTTCCCTTTATTCGCCTGCACAATTAAAAACAGCGAATCCAGAGACAACGTTTTTTCGATACTTTCAGCACCGTATATTGCTTGTGGGATACAATAAACCCACAAAAGGCAAAAGATGATTAACAACTTTCCTTTCAAAACCCTCATTTCTGCATATCCTCCATATATCAAGGGTCGAAAGTTAGTAAAAATTAGACAAATAATATCTTACGTCCCAATAAATAAAAGAAAAACACCCATATTTGCCGTTTATCTGACAAATACGGGTGCATCCTGTATATAAAATAAAGAGAAATCCCTTATTTTTTCAATGCTGCAATACTCTCTTCAATCGACTTGATTTTACTTTCGGCATCTGCCTGTTTCTTACGTTCCATATCGATCACTTTCGCCGGAGCTTTGCTTACAAAACTTTCATTACTCAGTTTCTTTAATACGGAATTAAGGAAGCCTTGCTGATACTTCAGTTCTTCTTCCAGCTTAGCCAGTTCTTCTTCTACATTGATCATGTTGCCCAGAGGAACAGCATATTCCGTGGTACGAACCAGGAAGGAAACGGCTCCGGCTGCTTTATCGTCTGTCTTAGTAATTTCAGACAAGTTACACATCTTGGCAATCACCGGGTTAAAAGCGTCGTTGTGACCGCCCAACACCTGTAAAACCAACTCTTCCTTATTCGGAATATTCTTCTGCAAACGAATCGTACGGACACCACTGACGATCTCTTTCACGATCTCGAATGATTCCAGATAGGCTTCATCTACCGGTGCAACTTCAGGCATTAATGCAACCATCAGACTTTCACCTTCCTTACGTGGTTCAAGAGCCTGCCATAATTCTTCTGTGATAAACGGCATGAACGGGTGAAGCAAACGAAGCAAAGCGTCGAAGAAACCGAGTGTTGCCTGATAAGTTTCCTTATCGATCGGCAGCTGATAACCAGGCTTGATCATTTCCAGATACCAGGAAGAGAATTCATCCCAGAACAATTTATAGATAACCATCATCGCTTCGCTCAGACGGTACTTGCTGAACAAATCGTCTACCTCGGCAATTGTTTTATCCAACTGCATCTTAAACCATTTAACGGCAGTTGCCGATGCTTCAGGTTGTGCAATCGTATCATCGACCGTCCAACCTTTGATCAGACGGAATGCATTCCATATTTTATTGTTGAAGTTACGTCCCTGTTCGCATAATGCCTCATCGAAAGGAATATCATTTCCGGCAGGTGCAGCCATCATCAATCCCATACGGACACCATCGGCACCATACTGTTCGATCAGCAATAACGGATCGGGAGAGTTTCCTAATGATTTCGACATCTTACGTCCCAGTTTATCACGAACGATACCGGTAAAGTAAACATTCTTGAACGGCATGTCGCCTCTGTATTCGTAACCTGCCATAATCATGCGGGCCACCCAGAAGAAGATGATATCCGGTCCCGTTACCAGGTCGCTGGTCGGATAGTAATAGTTGATCTCTTCATTGTCCGGGTTATTGATACCGTCGAACAGAGAGATCGGCCACAACCAGGAAGAGAACCAGGTATCCAGACAGTCGTCGTCCTGACGAAGATCGTCCATTGTCAGTACCGGATTCTTTTGTTTCGCCAGTTCCAATGCCTTTTCAGGTGTTTCGGCTACCACATAACCACCTTCCGGCAGATAATAAGCCGGGATACGATGTCCCCACCACAACTGACGGCTGATACACCAGTCCTTGATGTTCTCCATCCAGTGGCGGTATGTATTCTTGAACTTAGGCGGATAGAATTTCAGGTCGTCATTCATAACCGGTGTCAAAGCGATCTGTGCCAAATGTTCCATTTTCAAGAACCACTGCATAGACAGCTTCGGTTCGATAGGCACATTGGTACGTTCCGAATAACCTACCTTATTTTCGTATGCTTCCACCTTTTCCAACAGTCCGGCCGCTTCCAGGTCTTTTTCGATCTGTGTACGAACGTCGAAGCGATCCATACCGATATACAGCCCGGCAGCTTCGCTCAATGTTCCGTTATCGTTGAAGATATCAATGGAAGGCAAGTTATATTTCTCGCCTAGCATATAGTCATTTACATCATGCGCCGGAGTTACTTTCAGGCAACCTGTACCGAATTCGATATCTACATAATCGTCCTCGATGACCGGGATCACACGGTTTACCAGGGGAACGATTACCTTCTTACCTTTCAGGTGCTGATTTTTCGGGTCGTTCGGATTGATACACATAGCGGTATCGCCCATGATCGTTTCCGGACGGGTAGTTGCGACAACGGCGTAACCGTCTTCTCCTTCGATTTTATAACGGAGGTAAAACAGTTTGCTATGTTCTTCCTTGTAGATTACTTCTTCATCGGAAAGAGCGGTCAAGGCCTGCGGGTCCCAGTTCACCATACGTACACCACGATAGATCAAGCCCTTATCGAACAGATCGACAAAAACTTTCAATACGCTTTCCGAACGTTTTTCGTCCATCGTAAAAGCAGTACGGTCCCAATCACAGGATGCACCCAGTTTGCGTAACTGTTTCAGGATGATACCTCCGTGTTCTTCTTTCCATTCCCAGGCATGTTTCAGGAACTCATCACGGGTCAGGTCGGTTTTCTTGATTCCCTGCTGTGCCAGTCTGTTCACCACCTTTGCCTCGGTAGCGATAGAAGCATGGTCGGTACCCGGTACCCAGCAAGCATTCTTTCCCAACATACGGGCACGGCGGATCAGAATATCCTGAATGGTATTGTTAAGCATGTGTCCCATATGAAGTACGCCGGTGACGTTAGGGGGCGGAATGACGATTGTGTACGGTTCGCGACCGTCCGGTTTCGACTTGAAAAAGCCGTTATCCAACCAATACTGATACCACTTTCCCTCTACTTCTGCGGGATTGTACTTACTTGCAATTTCCATATTGTTTATATTAATCTGTTATCTTATTTCTCTCTCCATACATATATATTATGTACGAAGGTGCAAAATTACAAAATAAGATGGAATTAGAGTACTTCCGTACAGCTTTTAAATAAGGATAGTTACATTTTAATAATGGAATAAAATGGACTAATTAAAGATATTCGAAGATTGTTTACGGAGCGAAAAGGACAGGAACAATAACCCGAGCCGTATCCACTTTCCAATCCGGGCCTTTTTCGATCAGACGAAGTGCCTCCTTATCCGCCGATGCACACAGGCTTCGTTTGACTTCCAGATTGACAGGGCGGCCTTTGTCATCGATATGAAATTCAACAACGACTATTCCGGTTATTCCTTTACAAATCGAGTCTTGCGGACGAATCAGTTCCTTACGCAAATATTCCTCATAGGCTTTATAACCGATAACGGGTTCCGGCCGGTGTATCGGGGCACGGGCCATAGTTACATCCATCGCTACTTCTTCTTCTGCCACGATCATTTCTGCCACATCGGCGTCATCTTCAACAATAGACAAGACTTCGGCTGTCGCAGGAGCAGCGGCCAAAGGTGCCGGCGGAGGTGCTGCCTGCCGCATCTTGGCTTCAGGCTTTTTCGCTGCTGCCAGAGCTTTCTTTTGCATCGCTTCCGTTTCTTCCTGTAATTCGCCGGTAGCAGCAGCCCGGGCTATCACCGGTTCAGGAGGAAGTGGCGGTGTAACGGCTTCTTCCTGTATAACCATCGACTGCAACTCTTTCGGCAGGCCAACTTCCCTGTTGAACCAGAAGTAACTGCCAAATCCCAGGCAGATCAACAAGCTGGCTGCAATACTCCATTTTGCAATCAGATCTCTTTGGGAACGGGTACGGCGGGAAATACGGCGGCGCATTGCTTCAATACTTTCCACATGGTTGCCTTCCACTGTCTGATAACCATCCAGTGCATCGGACAAGAAAGGATCTCTCATCGCCTCTTTTTCCAGACGATGGGCTTCCTTGCCTTTTCGTGAACCTTGTATGTATTGCAACAGATTTTTCATTGCGCCATTCTCTTTTCAATACAACTTTTCAGATTGCGCTTGCCATTCTGAATATAACTTTTTACGCTTTTGAGCTGATATCCGGTCTGCTCTACGATATCGACGTACGACATTTCTTCCATAAAAAAAGACAGGATACAACGTTGCTGCGGTTCGGGCAGCTTCTCCAGACAGTGCTTGAGGGCTGCCGTACGAGCATCGTCGCTAGTCTCTTCTTTATCTAATAGATGCAATAAATCGTACGATTCCACAAATTGCCGGTCAAAATCAGTTGCTATTTCGGGATTTTCTTTCCGCAAAAGCTGGAAACAATGGTTCTTTGCCACACTGTAAATCCAGGTTCTGAACTCCCGTATCTCGTAACGCGAAAGTTTCGGCAGCAGGTCTTCGAACAATTGCATGACAGCATCCTGTGCTTTCTCTTCTTCCTGCAAATATTTCAGGCACAACCCGTATAGCAATGGAATATAGCGATTATACAGTTCACCGAAATAATCGCTTTTCCCGGTTTCCTTATATAATTGCAGCAGTTCGCTATCTGAATAGGTCGA
The DNA here is from genome assembly GCF_003479145.1 of Parabacteroides sp. AF18-52. Classification (NCBI taxonomy): domain Bacteria; kingdom Pseudomonadati; phylum Bacteroidota; class Bacteroidia; order Bacteroidales; family Tannerellaceae; genus Parabacteroides; species Parabacteroides sp. AF18-52. The sequence goes on along the minus strand of NZ_QUGR01000026.1, from coordinate 26,596 downwards.
TATGTTACGTCTGAAAAACAGCAAGTTGTTCTCGTTTTTTCTACAAATGTAAACTTTAAATTAAAATCTTTCTCAAAAAAGTTCGAAACATTTATGGAATCCGCCTTTATCGCGGCATCTATCAGGTAAAAGCAATTCATTAATCATTAAACAGGATCAGTCATGAAAACGAAAACAACAATCATCAGCTTACTCACGGCATCTATCCTGGCTGCCGGTCTGTTTCTCCTGGTAATAAAGCAGATACCGGAAACAAAAGAAGTAATAAACACAGACAGTACAGTTATCGCGATCTGTCCGGCTAAAGTACCTGTCGAGGAAAAACCGTTAATCTGCACACCCCCTCCGGTTCCGCATCCGGCGCAGGCTGAGGCACAAACACAGAAAAAGACGAAGGCACAGGTAGAGGTTCTCTCTATCGTTGAAGACGCTGCTCCCATCATTGCAGAAGAAGAAATCGTTTGTTGCGAAGCTTTGGTGACCACATCCTCATCCGATTATTACGATCAGGAAATAAACAGAAACGAATATAACCAACTGGCAGAAAACAAATTCAGGAAAGTCAAGAACGAACCGCTTTCCACTTTTTCGATCGATGTCGATGCCGCTTCTTATGGGACGATCCGGCGCTATATCAATGAGGGGCAAAACCCTCCGGCCGATGCGGTCCGCGTAGAAGAATTGATCAACTATTTCTCCTACAGCTATGAACAGCCAGTAGGGAAAGATCCGGTAAAAATCACTACCGAAATAGGACCATGTCCCTGGAACAAGGAAAACCAACTGGTCCGTATCGGACTAAAAGCGAAAGAGATTCCTTCTGAAAATCTACCGGCTTCCAATCTGGTTTTCCTCGTTGATGTATCAGGTTCCATGTATGGGCCGGACCGCCTGGGATTGGTTAAGTCATCCCTGAAGCTCCTGATCAATAATCTGCGGGAAGAAGATCGCGTAGCCATCGTGGTGTATGCCGGAGAAGCAGGTGTGGTACTTCCATCTACCTCCGGAAGTAATAAGCAAAAGATCCGCGAAGCACTCGATGAACTGACAGCTGGAGGTTCAACAGCCGGTGGTGCCGGTATTCAACTCGCTTATGATATTGCACGGAAGAATTATATCCGGGAAGGAAACAACCGCGTGATACTCTGTACCGATGGTGATTTCAATGTGGGAGTATCATCTTCCGAAAGATTGGAACGATTAGTCGAAAAAGAACGTAAAAGCGGTGTATTCCTTACCGTTCTGGGTTATGGAATGGGAAATTACAAGGACAACAAGATGCAGGTGCTCGCCGAAAAAGGAAACGGCAATCATGCCTATATCGATAATATTCAGGAAGCAAACAAAACGCTCGTCCATGAGTTTGGAGGTACGATGTATGCCGTAGCCAAAGACGTGAAGTTACAGATTGTTTTCAATCCTGAACAGGTACAGGAATATCGTTTGGTCGGTTACGAAAGCCGCTTATTGAATAACAAAGACTTCAACGACGACACCAAAGATGCCGGTGAAATGGGTGCCGGACATACGGTTACGGCTTTTTACGAAATAAAACCGAACAATGCTCCCCGCACCATGCAGTTTGCAGAACCGGAGTTACTGACTATACGCTTGCGTTACAAAGCTCCCAACAGCGACGTCAGCCAACTGATAGAGACTAAATTGAAAGCAAACAACAGCAACAAGCTTTCCCCTGATTTCTATTTTGCATCGGCTGTCGCCATGTTCGGTCAGCTACTGCGCAACTCCGAATACAAAGGAACAGGGTCATATAATCAGGTGATCTCTCTGGCACAAAGCGGACTGGTAAACGATCGCCAAGGTTACAAACGGGAATTTATCCGCCTGGTTGAAACAATAAACGGACTGACTGCAGCAACTCACTAACCGAGCAACAAGAGCATCGCCAACGATTAAGAAGCCAGCCAGCTTCATGTATTCCGATCGATTTTTGGCGTCACTATTTAAAACGCAGAGTATACAGATTGATATTCAACAAACAACAGAGCCTGAAAACGAGTGCCTATCCATTCACAAAGCGATGCCTACCCATTTGAAAAAAGCCGCCGAGCGGTTACAGGAAATACTTACGTATTTAATAAGCCAAACATAGGTGTTTTGTCATCAAAACATATATGATTTAACGACAAAACACCTATGTTTGAAAAGATGAATGTTTGCACAAACGAGAAAAAGTCAATACAATATTTATTGAATAAAATTTAAACAGACCCCAAGATTATGAAACACAGCTTGCAACATTCCGCAATTGCCAGTATCTTTGTAAATTATTTATGAAATAAAATGAGAAGACGCTCAGGTTACAAAGACACAAATCTAAAAAAAGCCCCTCGCGGACGCAAAGTTTCGGTTAAGGAAGAGAATACATTGCTTGCTTTTCTGTTTCAATTGTTGAGCGAACAGAGCAAAAGTTCCGTTAAGGCATTACTTGCCCACGGACAAATCTTGATAAACGGGAAAGTTACTTCCCTGTTCAACGCTCCTTTAGTGCCGGGAGACGAAGTCGAGATCAGTTACGAACGAGGGAAGGTGGAGTTCAGTAACCCCTTGCTGCATATTGTCTGGGAAGATGACGACCTGATCGTTGTCAACAAGAAAAACGGACTCCTGTCTGTTTCCAGCGATCGTGTAAAAGAACGTACTGCCTACCATCTGCTTAGCGATTATGTCAAGAAAAATGATCCGCGAAGCAAGATCTTTGTCCTGCACCGTCTCGACCGTGATACGTCCGGACTGATGATGTTCGCCAAGAACCAGCGCGTGCAAAAAGCTCTGCAATCGAACTGGAACTCGGCAATCACCGAACGCACGTACGTTGCCGTTGTGGAAGGTCGCCCGGAAAAAGACTCCGACCTGATCGTCTCCAACCTGATTGAAAATACGAAAATGCAGGTTTATGTAACAGCCGAAGGCGAAGGAAAAGAAGCGATCACCCGTTATCGCGTGTTGCATAGCAACGGCCATTATTCTTTGCTGGAGCTCGACCTGGAAACAGGCCGCAAAAACCAGATACGTGTCCAAATGGAATCCATCGGACACCCGATCGCCGGCGATTATAAGTACGGCGCAGAGACCGATCCCGCCGGACGGCTGATGCTTCATGCCCGACGGCTCTACTTTATTCATCCGGAGACAGGAGAAGAAATGCGCTTCGAAACACGTATCCCGGATGCTTTCGTGTCATTAGCTAAATAAACACAGACAGAAATATATACATAGTAATGAAGAAACTCTTTAGCATCTTATTGCTGGTGTTCGTAACACTGGCCGTACAGGCTCAAATCCATCAGCCTGTCAAGTGGAAAATAAAACTGGAGGACTCCAAATCTGCCGAAAAAGAAATCGTATTCGCCGCCACGATCGAAAAGGGCTGGCATTTATACGATATGAATCTGCCGGAAGGAGGACCTGTATCGACCTCGTTCACCTTTGAAACGCTTCAGGGGGCAGAACTGATCGGACAACCGGTGTCCAACATCAAACCGACTGTCGTTTACGACGAGCAGTTTGCAATGGACCTCCGCTGGTTCCCCGGTGCCGTTACTTTTACCCAAAAGGTAAAAATCCTCGATCCTAAAAAGTTCAAGATTGAAGGTGAAGTAGAATTTATGGTCTGCAACGACGAAACCTGTCTGCCGCCTGACCGTGTGAGCTTTGCTTTCGACAGCAAAAATACAAAACTGACATTGCCTGCCGATGCCCCTGTCGTGGAAAAAGACGATGTGACAAAAGAACTACCGGACACAAACCTGGTCATAGAAGAAGGGAAAACTCTTACTACACCTGATCCGGTAGCCAAAGAAGAGGTAGTCATCGCTAATCCGGAAAAGATTGCTAACGCACTGACAGACGACGCTGCTTTATGGACACCTGTTATCGATGACCTGAAAGCGTATGGCGACACAACCGTTACTGCAACAGATACTTCCTGGTTATTCATCTTCTTCGCCGGATTCCTGGGGGGACTGATCGCCTTGCTGACTCCATGTGTATGGCCAATGATCCCGATGACGGTCAGTTTCTTCCTGAAACGTACCAAAGACCGGAAGAAAGCGATCCGTGATGCCGTCACTTATGGCCTGTCTATCATCGTAATTTATTTGGTGATGGGATTACTCATCACAGGTATTTTCGGGGCAAGCGCCTTGAACGACCTGTCGACGAACGCTATTTTCAATATCATATTCTTCCTGTTGCTGGTTGTATTTGCTATCTCGTTCTTCGGGGCATTTGAAATGGTATTACCTGCATCATGGACTACAAAACTGGATAGTAAAGCGGATTCTACGACCGGTATATTAAGTATCTTCTTCATGTCGTTTACACTGGTACTGGTATCTTTCTCCTGCACGGGTCCAATCATCGGTACACTGCTGGTACAAGCGGCATCTATGGGTACGGCTGTGGGTCCGGCTATCGGAATGTTCGGATTTGCGTTGGCACTTTCCATTCCGTTCAGTTTATTCGCTATCTTCCCGAATATGCTGCAAAGTATGCCTAAATCCGGTGGATGGCTTAACTCTGTCAAAGTGGTATTAGGCTTCCTGGAACTGGCATTGGCATTAAAATTCCTTTCTGTTGCCGACCTGGCTTACGGCTGGCGTCTGCTTGACCGCGAAGTATTTATCGTTTTATGGATCGTAATATTCTTCCTGTTAGGACTCTACCTGCTGGGCAAGATCAAATTCAGCCATGACAGCGATGTAAAATATGTATCCGTACCACGTCTTTTCATGGCAATCATCTCCTTTGGTTTCGCCGTTTATATGATACCTGGACTTTGGGGTGCGCCGCTGAAATCGATCAGTGCCTTTGCTCCTCCTTTGTATACACAGGATTTCAGCCTGTACAACGACGAGGTACACGCCCCTTATGATGATTACGAAAGTGGTATGGCTTACGCCAAACGGGTAAACAAGCCGGTTATGATCGACTTCTCCGGTTTCGGTTGCGTAAACTGCCGTAAGATGGAAGCATCCGTATGGACAGATCCGAAAGTAAAACAATTACTAGAGAAGGATTACGTACTGATCACCCTGATGGTAGACGACAAAACCAAACTGCCCAAACCGATAGAAATAGAAGAACACGGTAAAGTCCGTAAACTGAAAACGATCGGTGACAAATGGAGTTATCTCCAAAGAAGCAAGTTCGGAGCCAATGCGCAACCTTTCTACATTCTGCTGAATGACGAAGGTAAACCGCTCGGCCCGTCTTACGCCTTCAACGAAGATGTATCGAAATATATACAATTCCTTGAAAACGGATTGAAAGCTTTCAAAGAGCAAAATAAAAAGTAATAAATAAATCAATGTGCAAATATGCCAATTGGATACTCTCAAGCGAAAAGAGTATTTCAATTGGCATATTTGGCACATTATCAAATTGGCATCTTATTCAATGGCAACAAGAGAAGAAAAAATGGAAGCCTTCGGGCAACTACTCGACATCCTGGATGAACTCCGGGTGAAATGTCCCTGGGACAGAAAACAGACAAACGAGAGTCTGCGCACCAACACAATCGAGGAAACCTACGAATTGTGCGATGCAATCATGAAGAATGATAACTACAACATCAAGAAAGAACTGGGTGACCTGCTCCTGCATATCGTTTTCTATGCAAAGATCGGTGAAGAGAAAGAAGCTTTCGATATCAAAGATGTATGCGACAGCCTCTGCCAGAAACTGATCTTCCGTCATCCGCACGTATTCGGCGATGCATCTGCAGATACAGCCCAGAAGGTAGAACAAAGCTGGGAACAGATAAAACTAAAAGAAAAAGGCGGAAACAAAACTGTACTGGAAGGTGTCCCTTCTTCCCTTCCCTCTGTCGTTAAAGCCCACCGTATCCAGGATAAAGCCCGCAACGTCGGTTTCGATTGGGAACAACGCGACCAGGTATGGGATAAAGTGCATGAGGAATTCACAGAACTGAAAGAAGAGATCGACAAAATGGATACGGATAAGATGGAAGCTGAATTCGGCGACCTGTTCTTCAGCCTGATCAATGCCGCCCGCTTGTATAAGATCAATCCTGACAACGCACTGGAACGTACGAACCAGAAGTTTATCCGCCGTTTCAACTATCTGGAAGATCATACCATTAAAGAAGGACGCTCACTGAAAGAAATGTCTTTGGAAGAAATGGATAAGATATGGGATGAAGCTAAATCGAAAGGTTTATAAAAAACAAAAGGGGAACCGACATCACGTCGCCACCCCTCCCTTAACTTAAACGCCAAAACTAAATCTAAACAAAAAACACAAATAATGATAATATTTTATTTTTTCTTGTTTTCTTCTTTCTTATCGTCCGGTCCCTTCATAAAACTTCGTGCAAACTTATATTCGGCACGCCTATATTTATAAAGTTTCTCTGGCGATAATATCTTTTTAAATTTTTCGTAATATTCTTTCTCTAAAGCTGCCTCCTTCATCTTGACTCCGATACATTCATCATTTACTTTTGAATAATCGCTTTCCGTCGGAGATTTCATATGCTTCAGATCCTTTGACAGTCTACGGCATTCACGGCCAACTTCAAACATCTTCTCCTGCAATTCATTACACAAAGGAATGAAAGCTGCAGCTTCTTCCGGTGTCAACCCTACTTCAGCTGTAATAAAGGCATTTCTTTTTGCCTGAAAGGCCTCCTTGTCAAAATGTCGATGTTGTTTATCTCCCTGCGCCAACACTTTCGAAGAGAATAAAACTGAAATCGCCACAAATGTAATAAAAAATATTTTGCTCATACAATTATTATTACAAAAATATGCTAATAACTTCTTTTTTTCGTCAATTTATTCATAATTGCCCAATTCTTCTGCTAAAAGATAATCTGTATACTGGGCTTCCAGATATTCCAGATATTCTTCATTTTCCGCTTCGAGTATCGCAGCTTTTGTTTCCGACGCATCTGTCGACTGCACCAACAGTGTATCAGACTGGCTCTTTTCACCGTCGAAACCGACTATTGCTTTAAAGAACAATCCCAGCCCGGCAAATACCGCCGCCATATACAACCAGGGACGCACACGGTCTATCATAGAGACTTTCTTTGCCTCTACGCGCGGCTTCTCCGGCAACTGGCTCATTATATTAGCCGTGAGATCCTTCATGTACCCATCGGGCACAGTAAAAGGATTCTTTCCTTTAAAACGATCCAGATTGTTTTGTTCTTTTTCCATACACTTCCGTTTTAATACACCTTTGACGAGCTTCGCCCCAAAAGGTTTAAATGTCTTTTGTTAAAAACTCCTCGACTTTTTTGACTGCATGATGATAAGAGGCCTTCAAGGCACCGACAGAAGTTCCGAGAACCTCTGACATATCTTCATATTTCATCTCGTCAAAGTATTTCATGGTAAACACTAAACGTTGTTTCTCCGGTAAGGTGAGAATCGCTTTCTGCAACTTCATCTGAGCTTCGTCACCGTCAAAGTATTCGTCTCCTTTCAGACGTTCCAGCAAAAAGATGTCGGTATCGTCGATCGATACATTGTTCATATTCCGCTGGCGGTTCAGGAAGGTAATACATTCGTTGATGGCAATTTTATACAGCCAGGTAGACAACTTCGCCTCGCCCCGGAAATAATCGATATTTGTCCAGGCTTTCAGAAAAGTATTCTGCAAAAGGTCATTTGCATCGTCATGGCTCAATACCATCTTTCGTATCTGCCAGTATAACTTTTCCCCGTAAAGGCTCACGACTCTGGCAAAAGCATCCCTTTGCCGGGCCGGATCCCGCAGTTGTTCTACTATTTCATCTTCCGTATATTGCTGCATCCTCTCCATTTTGGCTCAAATATATAAAAAAATACGGACATAAAAAAAGCGGGCAACTTTATCAGTTGTCCGCTTTCGGAAGTGCCCAGAACAGGACTCGAACCTGCACGCCTCGCGACACACGCACCTGAAACGTGCGCGTCTACCAATTCCGCCACCTGGGCATTTCATTACTTTCAGGTAAGCAATCTCTCGTGATTGCGGTGCAAAGGTAGTGTTTTTTTTCATACTGCAAAATATTCAGACGTTCTTTTTATATTATTTCTTCTGAATTTTCAAGAAAAGAAGCATACAATTTGCCCTAACAACATTCCATCATAAAAAAACTCCGCCGGTTTCCCGACGGAGTTTCTATGTTGGAATACTTTCAGACTGTTCAGTCTTTCCGGTATATTATTTACTTAACAACAGCTTTCACTGCGCTTTCGCCTTCCACAGCTACTACTACGATACCTGCAGGAGCAGAAATCTTAACGTTATCAGAAGAAACAACTGTTCTTGCAACTGTCTGTCCTAATACATTTGTAACAACTACAGTCTTGTTAGCAGCACCCTGGATCGTTACAGCACCTACTCCACCGATTACCTTAACAGCATCTGTCGAGATATTTTCGTTATCTGTCGGCGGGTTGTAAGAATCTTCGTCGAACTTCATATCACCAGAACCTTCTGTGAAGATTGAAGTACCAAACTTAGCGATTTCAGAAGCTGCAGCTTTCACTACTGAAGGAGAATAGCTGTAAGCAGTTACGCGTACTGCATATTCAGTCTGCGGTTTCAAGTTGATTGCTCTGATTGAAGTTGACGTAGGACCTACTTCTTCAGATTCAATACCTTGTACAAAGATGAAATCCCACTTAGGTGATTCTTCCATATAACTAGCTACCGGCAGAGAACCGAAGTCAGGATTCCAGTCATTCTTATTGAATGCGCCAGTGTTTTCTTCAAGACCATCTTTTTCGTCACGAGACAAACGAGTTGTGTTAGTGAATTCGAAGATATCGATCTGCTTGCCACCTTCTTTCAACAGAACTGTATAAGTGTTAGCCGGGCTCAAATCAGCGTCAACGCCAAATGCTTCAGCCTTATAAGCTTCATTCAAATGAGTATTTGTTGAAATAACATCCATTGTCTTATATTCAGCGCCATTCTTCATGATAGTCAGCTTATAGTTGTGGTGCAACAACGGATTGATTACTTCACCTGTTCCGTTGAACAATTCAACCATGATTGTACCTTCTTCAGCTTTCACTTCAGAGATAAAGATATTCTTAGAAGTGTTCTGTTTTTCGTACTGACCAAGTTCTACTTTGTAGTAATGAACACCCGGAACTGCAGACCATCTGAATTCAGCCTTGCTACCGTTAATGTTGTCAGACAAATATTTAGTATCAACTACAGGAGCACTCAGAACCGGAGAATAATTAACCGGAAGATCTACTGTACAGTTGCACAATGTGCTTGCTGCTAATACGTCTGCAACCAAGTCATGGTCGTTCTTATCAGCCAACAGGTCGATAGCAACCGGAATAATAGCTTCGCTTACATATTCAGCCTGGTTCTTACCTTCTGTAGAAGCGATCAATGCACCAGCAGGAGAGATAGCGATTACTTTAGATACTTCTTCAGTAGGATCGATTGCCGGCAGGTCTTTACCAATCAGATAGATTTGTTTAGTTGCAGCAATGTCATCATCAATAAATGTAACAGCACCGAAGTCTAACTTAGCCAACTTTGCAGCCTTTGTATCAGCTGTTGCAGCGAAATACAGTTCAGGTTGTTTAACATCACCATAGATACGAGTAGCTACAGTATCGTTACGATAAGCTCCGTAGATATAGAACAAGTTAGTATAACTGTTAGTTTGTCCCTTATTGTTTTCTACATTTTTATCAGCATACTTTTCATCCAAACCATATACATAAGTCCAGCTGATCTGGTCTTTGATCTGCATCGGATACAGACGAACTGTGTCATTTACATAATTATAGATGAAGTCTTTGTTATCAATTGCTGAATGGATTGTATCAGGAACGATACCAGCCTTGTCAGACGGTTTGAATGTAGACTTAACGTAAGCAAGTAATTCACCATATTTGTTAGGAATCAATTTGCCAGCATCCAAAGTACCAATGATAACAGTTGTATCGTGATCGAATGCACCAATCTTATTAGACATGCTTGTTTCCACTGTTACCGGAGCAACAAGGTTCAAACCTGCGATAACGAAAGTACCGTCTTTCACTTCGTAGCACTGTTCCTGACCCAGGTAATAAGTAGCATAGTTCTTAGTATAAAGATCACGGAATACATTAGAATCATATTCACCATGTTCAAACTCATCAAGATCCTGGATATTTCCTAACAAGCTAGTATAAGCACCTACCGGTTTGTCACCTGTCATAGTAGAAACAAGACCTTTAAATACAGAACCAACTACATTGAACTGATTGAAACCTGTCAATTCTTTTTCCCATCCCGGATGATTAGCTTTACCGTCGCCTGCATCATTCGTCAACAGACCGAACTGAGCCATATCTGTCAGGATTTCTTCTGTCGGAACCCAATCAGTTCTAGACTGAGGAGTATATCTAACCTTAACAGCAATACCGTTATTTTTCAGGGCATCCAGATTTGCTTGTTTGTACGGAACACGGATATACAATGTGTCACCAGCACTTTCACCACGCCAAACAGATCCTGGTTGCGGTTCAAGACCACCAACATCACCACGATTCCAAACAGCATTCGCATATTCTGTTGAGAAATAGAAGTTCCTATCCTGTAATACTTCTCTTTCACCAATTTCCATAGCCTGTTTGTACAGACGGATAGTTGTAAAGTTAGGATCGTCAGCATCCGGTTTCAAACCTGTAGCATATACATGAACGACATGGTTACGAGAAGAACCACCGATACCCCATACATAAGAATCTTTATTAGTAAAGTAAGGAGCAGCAAATACTTCAGCACCACCCTTAACAGCTTCACTTATAGAACCGATAAGACCTTCTCCTCCTGAATTTCTGTCTGCAGCAGCAAGCAAACCGTCTGTAATGTTCATTACATTAGCTAATGTACTTGATACAGTAGCAACAGTACCATCTTCTGTTTCAACACCTTTCCAGTTAGTCCATACGTGCTGAGTACGAGCAGATGTAGTCAGAACACCCGGATAATAAACTTCACCCAGATTGATCAAATCCTGTCCTGAATAACCTTCGCAATCATTCTGAGCATTCAATGTTGCCAATAAGCCCCATTTTTCTTCTATATTATAAGCTTCATCCTGATCGATGTTCATGTTTTCTGAAGCAAAGTGGAAAGCAGCTTTCACTGTCCAACCTTCAGCCAGATTACCCTGGCAAGTAATAGCTTCTCCAGGAATACATTTTGTATGCTTATGTGCTTCTACCAAGTTACCTTCGAAGTACCAGTTGAATCCTAAGAATTCAATCTTATCTTCCCATCTGTCGGTAGAACCCGGATCAGCAGGAGTCAACAATTCAAGATCCAATACACCACCATCGCAATTACCTGACTCAGCAACCAACATATTAGCAACTGGTCCACCTGCCGCGCAGTCACTGACAAACATAGGCAGATAAGTAAAGTCGATAGTTGTTTCGAGCACTTCTTCGTATTTTGTAAATACCAGGTCGTCACCGAATTTGAAAGTACCGCGAGCATCTACGCTATGTCTTACAAACGCTGTATCTGTACTGGATGCAGTTGTTGTTGCAAATACATAGTCAGCCAATTTCCATTGATCAACCTTTGTTCCTGGTTCAACATGATAAACAACCTTTACGTTTGACCAGTCAACCGGATTATATTCATTGAACAAACCTGCACGTACATAGAAACTTCTACTTCCGTCAGCTTCTGTTGCCTGAGAGAAGTTACCTTCAGTAATAGCAACATTACCAATCTTTTCAAGAACGATAGGAGCTTTCACATTCAGTTTCAAATAAGTAGCCTGAACATGGTGAGGAGTTTCAGCACCAGCCATCTTATCATTGAACTTCCAGATCTTAACATCCATTTCAGAAGCATCGCATTCAGTAGAACGGTTAACACCTACACGGAATTCTTTTTCTGTTTCATAATCTATTTCTACGTGAGGACGAATGAAATCAAGATTAATGTCACCGAACAATGTTACAGGTTCCAAAGTATCAGAAGTTTCACTTTCATCAGCTACAGAATATTCTGATTCAAGAACAACACGGATAATAGCATTATCTATGTTAATTTTACCTGCGCCAGTTGCATTGAACATAACCTGGTAAGCCTCCGGTGTTGTATTATCACCTACAGTTACACCATTCTTGTCAATTTTAAAACCATCGTCATAAACTTCGTCATAAGGAAGATCACCACGAGTAGTTCCATCCAGCTCTAAAACTTCAGCTTTTTCAATCTTCCATAACAGATTACGGTTTACATTAGCGTTTTCTAAACGGCTAATCCAGAAATGGAAACTTGTTGCATCTGTCAAACCTCTTGTATCAAATACGAATTCAACACGGCTCTTAACTTCTCTGGTTGGTCTAACACCCAGATAATTAAAATCCTTTACTGTTGTAATACCGTAATGAGGTTTATTAACATTGTCATAAAACTCGCCAGTTGACAGATAGTCACCTCCTGCAACAGGGCTGGCCTCAGAATCGAAAGAAACAAACATACCAGGAAGAAGAGTAGCATCAGCCACCTTATTCAAAGGTAAAGTATACTTCCAAATATTAACCGGATGAGTTTTATTTACTAACGCATCTCCATCGAGAAGGTTAAATTTCGCAGCGGCTTTCAATTGTGCTTCAGTAGGATCTTCAAATGCAGCCTTGTAAGTATCACCTGTCTTATACCAGGCTGGTACCGCATTTTGAGCAAAAATTGAAAAACTACTGCTTGCCACAAGGAACGCGGCGAACAAAGTAGAAAACTTTTTGTTCATAATCAAATAATTTAATTAGTAATAAAATATAAAGTTCTAATAAATCTATCTTGTAATAAAAAATAAAGCTCAACAACGGATCTCTTTCAATCCTAACAGTGCATACCTCGCACCAAAAACATAACGCAAAGATACATATCTTTTTTAGTTAGACTATTTTTTTGATATATTTTTTTCCCTTTAACCATGCTTTCTTATCCTATTCCAAGTTTAAAAAGGACAAATTACACGTTTTCACGTACAACCTACGTTATTCCTGTCAGACCATCCCATGTTCGGACTCCCGACGGCGATATTCGGAGGGAGATATACCCATTATCTTCGTAAAAGTACGCGAAAAGTATGCCGGTTCTTCAAAACCAAGCTTTGTAGATATCTCATTCAGTTTCAGCGCAGTCAGCTCTATATACTGGCATGCCTTCTGTATCTTCAGCCGGATAAAATAACTGATCGGCGAAACGCCTGTCTCCCGCTGGAAAAGCATGGAGAAGTGCGACGGGGAATATTTGAAGTAGGCTGCCAACTGGTCTAAAGTAAGATTCCGCTCCAGGTTTTCATTCATATAATGGATCACCCTCGAAGAGAACGAATACTCTTTATGGTTAGGTAAATTAATATAACGGTACTGCTCCAGATATAAAAAAGAGGTAAGAAACATGTAAAGGCACATGGAGGAATAAACCATATATTCCTTTATATACCCCATCGAAAAACAACTGTAGATTTCCTCGAATAATTGTATTCTGTCCTGCAGACGTGAATATTCGCCGGGAAGGATCGTTCCGGGTATGGGCGTCGGCGGAAGGAACTCGCCACTCAGCTTCCCCATAAAATGTACCCAGTAGATAGTCCAGGGATCGTCCTCGGAGGCTCCGAACGAATAGGGAACGTTCGGAGGTATAATAATGTATTGATTCTGTTTCACCGGATACGTCTTGCCGTGAATGGTGTACCACCCCTCTCCTTCCGTACAGTAGATAAGCATAGCATAGCTGCAACCCTGGTCTTTTTGTACGTAATGGTACTTGACTTTCGGGAAGAAGCCGATCTTACGAACGTACAGATTGCCGACAAGCGGCTCATGGCTATACGTTTCAAGCAACTCGTCCGGCAAGAAAACGAATCGTTCTCCTTTGAATCCTTCTTTAATCTTTATCACTATACATTATTATATATGTAAACCACGACAAATATAATAAAAAAACGGCCACTTCCTTTTCGGGAAGCAGCCGTTTCCGGTTTTATCTTGATGGGAAGAATTACATCATACCACCCATACCGCCACCCATACCCGGGTTCATCGGAGGCATAGCAGGACCTTCTTCTTTCTTTTCAGCGATCACACACTCTGTTGTCAGGAACATACCAGCGATAGAAGCTGCATTTTCCAAAGCAACACGAGTTACCTTAGCCGGGTCGATCACACCTGCTGCACACAGGTTTTCGTATTTGTCTGTACGAGCATTGTAACCGAAGTCACCCTTACCTTCTTTTACTTTCTGAACGATAACGGCACCTTCTTTACCTGCGTTTTCAACGATCTGACGCAACGGTTCTTCGATCGCACGTTTAACGATTTCGATACCTGTTGTTTCGTCTTCGTTTTCGCCCTTCATTCCTTCCAATGCTTCAATAGCACGGATGTAAGCTACACCACCACCAGGAACTGTACCTTCTTCGATAGCAGCGCGGGTTGCATGCAAAGCATCGTCAACACGGTCTTTCTTTTCTTTCATTTCCACTTCAGAAGGAGCACCTACGTAAAGAACAGCTACACCACCTGCCATCTTAGCCAGACGTTCCTGCAGTTTTTCTTTATCGTAATCGGAAGTAGTGTTTTCGATCTGAGTCTTGATCTGACCGATACGAGCCTGGATAGCTGCTTTGTCGCCTGCACCGTTCACAATGATCGTAGTATCTTTGTCTACAGTGATCTTTTCGGCAGTACCCAACATATCCATTGTAGCACCTTCCAGTTTCAAACCTTTTTCTTCAGAGATAACAACACCACCAGTCAGCACTGCGATATCTTCCAACATCGCTTTACGACGATCGCCGAAGCCCGGAGCCTTCACTGCACAGATCTTCAGAGAACCACGCAGACGGTTCACTACCAATGTAGCCAATGCTTCACTGTCGATATCTTCAGCGATGATCAACAGAGGACGTCCGCTCTGAACAGCCGGTTCAAGGATAGGAAGCAGGTCTTTCAATACAGAGATCTTCTTGTCGTAGATCAGGATATACGGATTTTCCATCTCGCATTCCATCTTTTCTGTATTTGTTACGAAGTACGGAGAGATGTAACCACGGTCGAACTGCATACCTTCCACTACGTCTACTGTAGTTTCAGTACCTTTCGCTTCTTCTACTGTGATAACGCCTTCTTTCTTCACTTTCTGCATAGCTTCAGCAATCAGTTTACCGATCGTTTCGTCACCGTTGGCAGAGATTTTAGCTACGTGTTCGATCTTTTCGAACTGGTCACCTACTTCTTCAGCCTGGTCAGCGATCTTTTCAACCACTTTGGCAACGGCTTTGTCGATACCGCGTTTCAGGTCCATTGGGTTAGCACCTGCTGTAACGTTCTTCAAACCGACACCGATGATAGATTGTGCCAATACAGTAGCAGTAGTCGTACCGTCACCTGCATTGTCGTTAGTCTTCGAAGCAACTTCTTTTACCAACTGTGCACCCATGTTTTCGAACGGGCAAGCCAATTCAACTTCTTTTGCAACCGTTACACCGTCTTTTGTAATGTGAGGAGCACCGAATTTCTTTTCGATGATCACGTTACGGCCTTTCGGGCCTAATGTTACTTTTACTGCATTTGCCAATTCGTCCACACCTTTCTTCAAAAGGTCGCGGGCATCCATATCGTACTTAATTTCTTTTGCCATGATTATATTATTTTTTTATTGTCCGTTAATGAATTAGATAATAGCCAGGATATCAGATTGACGCATGATCAGAAACTTTTCACCTTCCAGTTCGATCTCTGTTCCTGCATACTTTCCGTACAATACAGTATCACCAGCTTTTACAACCATTTCTTCATCCTTTGTTCCGTTACCTACGGCAACAACTTCACCTTTTAAAGGTTTTTCTTTTGCTGAATCCGGGATAATGATTCCGCCAAGTGTCTTTTCTTCTGCTGCAGCGGGCTTGATAAGCACTCTGTCTGCTAATGGTCTAATGTTCATCTTTTGATATATTTTTAATGTTAATAATATTATGTTTATACGTGATTTTCTAATTCACGTTAACTCCTATGCGAAATCTGTGCCAAATTAATTGACAGGGAAAAGACTGACAATTTTGCATAAACGAACCGGTAGATACGCCGACATGACTGACAGGATGACTATACATTCCGCCTCTCATGCTTCCCGACTAGAACAAAAGTTGCAGGAAAGTAGTTCATAGGTTGCTGTCTTTTAACCTAAAACCAGTAATATTCTTTTCTTTTGAGTATACTTAAATTTAATTTCGAGCTAGCTAAAATTTGATTTTCAGGCTTGCCAAAAGAAAAAAGAATAAGGGACGAAAAGATTAAAACCTTACGTCCCTTACATTAATATATAATATATTCCAGATTAGTCTATCAGTAGCGTAGCGATGGAATGAGCCGGCAGTACAGGCTGGTAGACACTACCGTCGATTTCAACAGAGACCTGACGTTCTTCATTGCCTTCGTTTGCCAAAGCGACAACAATACTTTTGTCAGGATTGACGAAAGCCATCAGGTTGCTGTACTGCCCGGAGGTTTCGAGCTTGCGGGCACCGGGCTGGACATAATGGCTCAGATGCTTCATTACGTAATATTCAGGTGTATAACGGAAAGTTTTCGCATCGGGATCAACTACGACTAAGGAATTTTGCGCCCATCCCCATCGGCTGATGCCACCTTTGTCGAGCGAGATATTCCAGTACATATAGGCGGATGCACCGTTCTCCAGGTAATGACGCATCAGGTTCCAGGAATAAACGGCACCCCTCCAGTCGTTCCTGCCGTCGCCGCATTCCTGCTCTGTCTGATAGAGCTTCATAGCCGGATAACGCTCGTGGATTCCTTTGATCGCTCCTTTTCCCGCCCATTGGAAACCGACACCGCTGATATACTTTCCACTTGCCGGATCGGTCAGAATGGTATCGACAAGGGTTTCGTTGGCACGTTCCATCGTTCCGAACATAACTTTGACATCCAGTTCCTTCATAGCCGGGCCGAGGTAGTTACCGATAAAGTCGGCCAAAGAGGCGGCAGTCCAGCAACAACTGGGGAATATCTGTGCCGAATTAAATTCGTTCTGAGGCATGACGGCAAAAATGTCGATGCCTTGTCCGCGGTAGGCTTCGATGAATTTGGAAAAGTAAAGGGCATACGCCCGGAGATAAAGCGAATCCTGGATAAACATGTCTGTGCCTTCGTAGCCGACTTTATCGGCGGGCAGACCGTTGCGGTATTTCTCGCTATAGGTTTCGCCGGTATAAGCAGAGGCGTAGTGCTTATTGTATTTCATCCAGGAAGGGGGACACCAGGGGGAAGCCCAGATACTCAGGTCAGGATTGTATTTCTGTGCACCTTTGATGAAAGGGATCAATGTCTGTTGATCGTTGGCGATAGTGAAGTATTGCATATCGAAATCCCCGTCGGTTTCGTTATATGAGTACCAGTCACGGGAGAAGTCGTTGGCTCCTACCGGCATACGGCAGATGGTAAAGTTCGCTCCTATCTCCGGGAAGAAAAGCTCTTCGAGGATCTCTTCGCGGACTGTCGGGTCGAGTTTGCTCAGGGATATCCAGCCCAGTTCGTTGAAACAGGCACCGAAACCGTCTATCTTCTGGAGTTTCTTACCGGTGTGAACAACCGCATCGATATCAGGAATGGTATCAGAAGATGCAGAGACGAGATCGTCTTGTTCAACCCATTGTTCACCTTCGGTCGTCGTCACCCACGATGCACGCGGTTGGAAAGAGCAGGCCGAAAGGCATAATGCGAAAGTGAGAATTAATTGATATGCTTTCATTTCACGGTAGGTATAAGGAACAACGACTTCTCCTGTAAAAAGAGAATTCGTTGCATATTAAAATATCTCTGATCTGATCAGAACTGTGCAATCAGCTCTTCCACAGTAACAGGCTTTTGCTCGCCTGTGATCATATTCTTCAGGTTGATCTTTCCTTCGTTCATTTCCGTTTCGCCGACGATAGCGACAAACGGGATTTTCTTTGTATCGGCATATCCCATCTGCTTCTTCATCTTGGCTGCTTCCGGGAATAGTTCGGTACGAATTCCGGCAGCACGCACCTGAGAGATAATGGGCAACAGATAACTTTCTTCCGTCGCTCCGAAGTTGACAAACAACAGCTGTGTTGTCATTAACGAATCAGCAGGATAGAGATCCAGCTGGTTCAATACGTCGAAGATACGGTCTGCACCGAAAGAGATACCGACACCTGACACACCGTCCATGCCAAATACACCGGTCAAGTTGTCATATCGTCCGCCACCGGTGATACTTCCGATCTGTACATCCAGGGCTTTTACTTCAAAGATAGCTCCTGTATAATAGTTCAATCCGCGGGCCAAGGTCAAGTCGAGTTCCAGTTCGGCACGCATAGGCAACTGGTCGATACGGTCGAGGATGAAGGTCATTTCTTCAATACCCTTCATGGCGATCTCGGAGGTAGCCAGCTGTTCTTTCAGGACAGCCAGTTTCTCACGGTTGGTTCCCGACAGCATGATGATCGGTTGCAGGCGGGCAATGGCTTCTTCGGAAAGCCCTTTCGAGCGAAGTTCTTCATTCACATTGTCCAGTCCGATCTTATCCAGCTTATCGATAGCCACGGTAATATCTACGATCTTGTCCGCTTCGCCGATGATCTCTGCAATACCAGATAAGATCTTACGGTTGTTCATCTTGATGCAGACACGGATGCCGAAACGGTAGAATACCTCATCCATGATCTGGATCAGTTCCACTTCATTGATCAGCGAATCGGAACCTACCACATCGCCGTCGCACTGGTAAAACTCGCGGTAACGGCCTTTCTGCGGACGGTCGGCACGCCATACGGGTTGTATCTGATAACGTTTGAAGGGGAATGTTATATCATTGCGATGCTGCACCACGTAACGGGCGAAAGGAACGGTCAGGTCGTAACGCAGACCTTTCTCGCAGGCTTTCACCCCGAACCGTACGGCATTACGTTCCAGCAACTCCTCATCGGTGATGCCCGAAAAGCAATCTCCTGAGTTTAATATCTTGAAAAGCAGTTTATCACCTTCCTCACCATACTTGCCCATCAGGGTCGACAGGTTTTCCATGGCTGGGGTTTCTATTTGCTGAAATCCGTACAGATGATATACTTCACGAATCGTATTGAATATATAATTACGTTTCGCCATTTCTTCAGGCGAAAAATCTCTGGTACCTTTTGGTATAGACGGCTTCTGCATATATCGTTTGCTCTTGTTTATCGTCGGAGCTAACCGACTTTTAGCTATTAAATTATTATTCGGAATGCAAAGGTAGGTATTTTGTTTCAATTTCGTAGTTTTCCGGTTAAGTTGATTGTTTTACCGGTTTCTTTTTATTATGTTTGCATCATAATCAAAAGATAACGAGACTATGAAAAAGAATTGGTTTATTATTCATTAAACTAAAGGAGGATTAGTCATGCCCGATTTTATATTTGTAGGTTTACTCTTTATGGGAATGGCACTCGGATTTCTAATCTGGGCACTTTATATGGAAGGTAAGTTCAGCAGAACAAAGAAGAAAAGGAAATAAAAATAGCAGCCGCACCCAATTGAATTGAGTGCGGCTGCTATTTTTATCAAGTGCGGCAGTCAGCTATATTCACTGCACCAGACAGTTTTATCCGCTGCCGCAGTCATTTCCGTTTAGTCACGGCTTCTTCCGCCCAGGAAGATCATTATATAATATAATAATGTAGCCAACGACCCTAAAGCAGCCACCACATAGGTATAAGCGGCAGAGCGCAGCGCATCTTCAGCCATACCATGCGTACTGACATTCGTTATACCGGCCCTGCTCAACCATACCAACGCACGCTGGCTGGCATTGATCTCGACCGGCAACGTGATAAAGCTGAACAATGTCGTCGATGCGAACAGAATGATACCGAACAACAACAACTGCGGAAACTGATGGATCAGCAACATACCGCCCAGCAACACCCATGTCATGATATTCGAAGCGAAGCTGACCACCGGAACCAATGCCGACCGCATCTTCAGCGGAGCATACGAAGTGGCATGCTGTACCGCATGACCGCATTCATGGGCTGCAACGGCTGCCGCAGCAATACTATTACTGTAATATACCGATTCACTAAGATTCACCGTTTGATTTGCAGGATTGTAATGGTCTGTCAAATGTCCGGGAGTAGAAATCACCTTCACGTCGTAGATGCCGTTATCATGCAACATCTTCTCAGCCACATCCTTTCCGGTCATACCGTTAGGCATAGGGATCTTAGAATACTTCTCAAACTTGTTTTTCAGTCGGGAAGATACCAGCCAGCTTAACAAGGCAAAACCAATAAATATAATCCAATACATGCTCATAATGCTCTAATTAATTAAGTGTTATACAAGAAATGTCTTACAAAAAGTCTGCCAAAAACAAAAATGGCAGAAGATGGGCCTGCTGAGAGGTGGTCTTCTGCCATTTTGTAATAGTATATGAGGTTTATTCTTCCGTATACCGGATAATTGTCTGTTCACGGTCAGGTCCTACTGACACGATTTTAACGGGAACACCCAACTCTTCTTCCAAGAAGGAAAGGTAAGCGTTGAATTCTTCAGGGAATTCGTCTTCGCTCTGCATCTTTGTCATGTCAGTCTTCCAACCCGGCAGTTCAACGTATACCGGTTCGATCGTATCGTCGATCTCGAACGGAAATTCCGTTACTTCTTCGCCATTGATCTTGTAAGCCACACAAGCCTTGATCGTTTCGAAGCTATCGAGTACGTCGCTCTTCATCATGATAAGCTGGCTTACGCCGTTAATCATAACGGCATATTTCAAAGCTACCAGGTCGATCCAGCCGCAACGACGTTTACGTCCTGTTACAGAACCGAACTCATGTCCTAACGTACAAAGCTGATCGCCTGTTTCATCGAACAACTCTGTCGGGAACGGACCGCTGCCGACACGTGTACAATACGCCTTGAAGATACCGTATACTTCACCGATATTGCGCGGAGATACGCCCAAACCTGTACAACAACCGGCACAGATCGTATTCGAAGAAGTCACGAACGGATAAGAACCGAAGTCGATATCCAGCATAGTTCCCTGTGCACCTTCTGCCAAAACAGACTTACCGTCTTTCAGGTAGTTGTTTACCACATGCTCGCTGTCGATCAGGTTGAATTGTTTCAGATATTCCAATGCTTCAAACCATTGAGCTTCCAGCTCCTTGATATCATAAGAATAGTTCAGTGATTTCAGGATTGCTTCGTGACGTGCCTTGGCAGCAGCATATTTTTCATCGAAGTTATGCAGCAAGTCACCTACGCGGAGACCGTTACGGCTGATCTTGTCTGTATATGTCGGGCCGATACCTTTACCGGTCGTACCGATCTTACCGGAACCTTTAGCCGCTTCGTAAGCAGCATCCAGCATACGGTGGGTAGGCAGGATCAGGTGTGCCTTCTTGGAAATACAAAGTTGTTTGGTCAGGTCGTGACCACTGGCAGCAAGCGCTTCGGCTTCCTGCTTAAACAATAACGGGTCGAGAACGACGCCATTACCGATTACATTCACTTTTCCACCCTGGAAAATACCTGACGGAATAGAACGAAGGATATACTTTTCTCCGTTAAACTCCAATGTGTGTCCTGCATTGGGACCTCCCTGAAAACGAGTGATTACATCGTAATTCGGAGTCAGCACGTCGACAACTTTACCTTTGCCCTCGTCACCCCATTGCAATCCTAATAAAACATCTACTTTCATGTTATCTTTATAATAGACTATTAATATTCTTATTTACCATTCTTCTGCTGAAGTTTGAACTTGCATTTACTGCATATCCCATAAATATACAACGCATGAAACTCAGGTGTGAAACGGGATATCTTCAGATTGTTGACATCCTTTTTCAGCATACTGTCTTTCATTTCCCGAATCGCCCCGCACTTCATACAGATCAGATGAAGATGCGTTTCCGCCAAAGCCCGGAGTTCGTATTGAACCGATTGGGCGTTGAGTTGATGCCGCACGATCAGGCCACCGTCTTCCAGCACGTCCAGCGTATTGTAAAGCGTTGCCTTGCTCACATGGAAGTTCGTCTCTTCCAGTTTTTCCTGGAGTGAGTACATGTCGAAATGACCCGAGAAACGACATATGCATTCAAATATAGCATATCTTTCCTCCGTCTTTCGTAGTTTTTTCTCAGTCAGATACTCCGTAAACGACTGCTTCATCTCTATGTACTTCTTTTCATCCATTTCGTTGCGACTCTACGCGACCGACAAAGTTAGCGCATTTATTTTAAACGCAAAGCCTTAGCTATAATATTCAAATTCAAATTTTAAATCATTATATATTTCCTGTCCTTCCGGCGTCTCCATGAACTCCGGAAACTCATCGAAACCACTTAACATTTGCCGGGCATGATCGGCAGACTGGCGACCGTAAAATTTCATTGCTTTTACAGCTGCCTGCTTCTCTTTCCAGGTAGCGCCGAAGTCGGGCCAGGCAATCGAACGCATACATTCCACAATGAATGCAGCTCTTACCGGCGCAACCACAGTTTTCCCCTCCTTGAACAGTTCCGCCCAAATCAGGTAGGCTACCGTACGGGCATACTCGTCTTCCACATTGAAGATTAATCCCAGAAGAAGGTTATCGACATAAGACAACTTGCAAAACAGATTACGGCTGCATTGTTCCGCGATTTCCAGATAGGGTATTTCTTTCACCCATTGCTTTGCCTGATCGAAAGGAAAATCATCCGCAGGCTGTAACATGGATGCCAGTATCTTGAACTCACGGATGTCTTCTTTCCACAGAGCAGCTGCCAGCTCCGAACCGGGTTCGTGCGTAGCGGCAATCTGCTTTATTTCGGGCAGAGGTACGCCGAAGTTCAGTTTATAAATTATCCCCTTCTCGCGCATGCTGGTGGATGTAACGCCATTCATCGCCATGCGGAGCTGGGTTCTTATTTCTTTTAATTGGTCCTGCAACATAGCTTAGTCGTTGTAAGATGGGAGGAATGAATAATCGTTACTGTAACGGAGCATCTGGTCCGTGTAGCCTTCGGTATAATCGAGGACGATATCGGTCACTTCTCCGTTATCGTTCTTCACCTCTTTCATAACCGGGTTCACAAAACCTTTGTAAGGAGCCAGGTTCAGTTTGGCATAACGGGCAAGCACCTCGTCGTGTAATATCTGGTCTACTTTTACGCCATAATCTTCCACCAGTTTCTTTCCGGCTGCAAAATCGCCTTCGCTCTTGATTCGCTGTACTTCAGCCAGTAACGTACCGAAGAGATTACGGAGTTTTTCGTAATCGTTTACAACTACGTATGTTTTACCGTCACGTTTCTTATATTCGATCACATTATCGGCTTTACCGTTCTCGTAGGCCCATTGGGCAATCAACTGACGGTTACGCATGTGGGCTTCTTCCACATTCTTACCGGCTTCGATACGGACAAGTTGTGTCATCAGGCCATTCATAATATACTTATAATACTCTGCCTTATATGCTTCTGCATCCGGCACCAAACCTAATTCCACTAATTTCGGATCACCCAGATAATACAGTCCGAACAGGTCGGCACGAGCTTCTTCGAGTGTAGAATCGTACGCTTTCAAGGCTCCGGATTCCGTATCCGGCAACAGTTTACCGGAACCATGTCCCAGACATTCGTGTAAATCCGTATGTAAATTATCCGTGATAAATCCGTATTTCTTCAACGCCTCACGTTCAACGTCACTCCAAACGAACTCTTCGCTAAAACCATTGCCTTGCGAAGCCTTATCGTAGGCTTCCGTTATATTCTCGATAGTAACTGATTTCGAACCGTGGTCGCGGCGTATCCAGTCTGCATTCGGCAGATTGATGCCGATCGGAGTTGCCGGATAACAATCGCCTCCCAGCATAGCGATGGTAATCACCTTGGCACTTACCCCTTTCACCTTTTCTTTTTTGAAACGTTTGTCTACCGGGGAATGGTCTTCAAACCATTGTGCGTTATCGCTGATAATCTTTGTACGCTTTGTCGCTTCCTTGTTGATAAAGTTCACGGTAGATTCCCAACTAGCCTTCATTCCCAGCGGATCGCCGTAGGTTTCGATAAAACCGTTTACAAAGTCCACATCGGATGTCGTATCTTCTACCCAAAGGATGGAATAAGCATCGAACGTTTTCAGATCGCCCGTCTGATAGTATTCGATCAGTTTTTCAATGATCGCTTTCTGTGTATCGTTCTCGGCAAAAACCACGGCTTTCTGCAACTCGCCGACTATCTGTTCGATGGCTGCCGAATAAAGGCCGCCGACTTTCCATACCTTCTCAACGATCTTTCCGTTCTCTTTTACCAAACGGCTGTTCAGACCGTAAGAAATCGGGGTGATAGTATCTTTTCCCGCTTTCATGGCTGTATAAAAGCCTTCCACCTCTTTCTCGGTAACACCTCCGCCATAGTAATTATTGGCGGATGCCAGAATCAGATCCTGATCACCGCTCTGCACGGTACGTTTCGCCAATACGGACGGATCAAAGATCACCGGAAATATCTCAGCGACAAACTGCTCCAGTGTCTGCCCTTCACGTAAAGGGAGGTTGGTCACGTCTACCTGTTCCAGACAACTCTTAAAAAACTCAGGTGTAAATCCGGGAACAAACTTATCCTCTGCATAATGATGATGGATGCCGCTTGAAAACCACACCCGTTTCAGGTAAGTCTCCAGCGCCTTGAACTGCGCATCTTCCCGGTTTCCTTTATACGTTGTATAAATCGTCTCCAGTGTGCGACGGATCGGCAGGTTATAGCGACAATTCTGATCAAAGAATATATCGCGGCCCATCAGCGCAGCCTGCGACAAATGATATAATAACTGTTTTTGTTTCAATGAAAGAGACTCGAATCCGGGAACCTGATAACGAAGAATCTGCAGGTCGGCGAACTGGTCTACCACATAATTAAAATCCCCCTGCGGTGCCTGTCCTTTATTTTCTTTCGGACCAGCACAAGCAGTCAATGCCATTGCTGTCATAAGCGATACTATTGTATTTCTCATATTATTTATAATAACTCTTTTGTTTTTTCTGAAGTATTACAACGAAAGGCTCTCCTGCAAAGGTAACGAATAAATCGAAGCCATAGGAATATCACCCTAATATTTTGTACCTTTGTAGCCGATATATTTAGAAAGAATGGAAATAGCAGCATTAGTATCAGGAGGTGTGGACAGCTCTGTAGTTGTCCATCAGTTGAAGGAGGCAGGATACGATCCTACCATCTTCTATATCCGTATCGGTATGGAAGATAAAGACGGATATATCGACTGTCCTGCCGAAGAAGACATAGAAATAACATCTTATATAGCACGTAAATACGGTTGCCGCTTCGAAGTGGTATCCCTGCATGACGAATATTGGGACAAGGTTGTCAGCTACACGATCGACTCGGTGAAGCGCGGCCTCACTCCCAACCCGGACATGATGTGCAACAAATTCATCAAGTTCGGCTGCTTCGAAGAGAAATGGGGAAAAGACTTCGACAAGATCGCAACCGGCCATTACGCCACAACGACCGAGATAGACGGCAAAGTATGGCTTTCTACCGCTAAAGACCCGGTAAAGGACCAGACCGACTTCCTCGGACAGATTACCCGTCTGCAAATCCAGAAGCTGATGTTCCCGATCGGGCACCTGATGAAAGCCGAAGTACGCGCCATCGCCGCCGAACAGAAGCTACCCAGTGCCATGCGTAAGGACAGCCAGGGCATCTGTTTCCTCGGCAAGATCAACTACAACGACTTTATCGAACGTTACCTGGGAAAACGTGTCGGCAAGATCGTCGAACTGGAAACAGGTAAAGTCTTAGGTAAACACAACGGTTACTGGTTTCACACGATCGGACAGCGCAAAGGTCTTGGATTGAGCGGCGGCCCCTGGTTCGTTATCAAGAAAGATATCAAACGCAATATCATCTACGTCTCCAACGGCTACGACCCGGAAACACAATACGGCAAAACGATCAACCTGCACGGTTTCGACTTCATCACCGAAGACCCGTGGGGAGAATTCACCGACGAGAAGGAGATCACCTTCAAAATCCGCCATACACCGGACTTTACCCCGGGACGTATCCGCCGTATCGGAGATTTATATCGCATCGAGTCCGAGAACAAAATACAGGGAATTGCCCCCGGCCAGTACGGTGTTGTCTACGACAAAGACCATCATCTCTGCCTGGGTAGCGGTATGATAATCGACGAAGAAAAATAAACCTTTGTCAATAATTATACTCATCTTTGTATCAGACTATAATATAAACAACTATGGAAACAACAACTTTAAAAACAGAATGCCATATACAATCGGACTGGTTGATGGTATGGGACCAAAATGATACGGAATTAATACTTCTATTCACAGATACCGGTTCTCATGCCGATCTATTTTAATATAAAAAAGAGCACGTTGTTTGAGAACGTACTCTTTTTTCATCTAAAACACTAACTAACAACCAATTCCACCTTAACTATCCTCATTTTTCCCATGTCCTGTCCTGAAATAAGTTGACAGTCTTGAAAAAAAATAAGTTTCAAAAAGGACT
>NZ_QUGR01000025.1:0-81489 GCF_003479145.1 Parabacteroides sp. AF18-52 | reverse complement strand
TTCGATTCTGACATAAGTTTACCGTGGTGTTTTGTCAACTTATTTCAGGACAGGACAACCGTATCATTTCAGCGGCCGATAATTATCAGCCAATCGGTCGATAATTATGAGCCGATCGGTTGACAATTGTCGGCCAATCGGTTGATGGTTATCAACCATTGATTAGTCGCCGTAGTAATTCTATTTAGTACCTATAGTAAATTAAAAAACATCGGGTAGTATTTTATATTTGTTCGGGAACAACCAAACGGTTTCTTAACCCTCCCTATACACACCATACATCATTCCAATAAAATAATTCATATCTTTGCCGGAAAAGTTTACAAAACAAGTCGTATGGGAATAGGTAAATGGATTGGCGGTATTATCGGATTTATGGCTTTAGGTCCTCTGGGGGCTTTGGCCGGCATCGTATTCGGTTCTTTGTTTGATGAGGGAATCGATCAGGCGGGACAGGCATACGGTGGAAGGGGTTATGAAAATGAACCCTCACCGGAAGACAGATATATGGGTCAGCGGAACAGTTTCCTTTTCTCCATGCTCGTTATGGCATCGTACGTCATCAAAGCTGACGGGCGGATCATGCACAGTGAAATGGAGTTCGTACGCCAGTTTCTCAGAAGAAATTTCGGAGAAACGGCCGTATCCCAAGGAGAAGATATTTTGCTGAAACTTTTTGAACAACAAAAACGTATGGACCATGAAAACCCGATGGCTTTCAAAAACACCATCCGGGAATGCGGGACACAGATTGCATATAGCATGAGCTACGAAGAACGCCTTCAACTCCTGGCTTTTCTAGTCCAGATCGCTCAAAGCGACGGACATGTATGCACAAATGAGATAGAGGCCCTCAAAGAAGTGGCCTTATCCATGGGTTTGTCAGACAAAGAGGTCGAATCGATACTAAACCTGGAAACAAATACACTGGAAGACGCCTATAAGGTTCTTGAAATAACTCCGGAGGCAACCAATGAAGAGGTACGTGCCGCTTACCGCCGACTTGCTTTAAAACACCATCCGGACAAAGTGGCTGCCTTAGGAGAAGATATCTACAGAGCAGCTAACGAGAAATTCCAACGTATCAACGACGCCAAAGCGAAAATTTATAAAACACGGGGGATGAATTGATTTTTTTAATCGTATTTTTGCAAACTGTTAGAGATAATTGTATAAATAATAAAGTAGCTATGTCACACGAAGCAATCGCGAGCATCCTGCAACAGGAAGCTGAAGCAGTCCTGAATATCCCGGTAACCGCCGGCTATGAAGATGCAGTAACTCTTATTGTTAAATATGTCCATGATCTTGGGGGGAAACTGATCACCAGCGGAATGGGGAAAGCCGGCCAGATCGCGATGAATATTGCTACCACATTCAGTTCAACCGGTACGCCAGCCTTCTTCCTGCATCCCAGCGAAGCACAACATGGCGATCTGGGTATCGTACGCGACAACGATATCATGCTTCTGATCTCCAATTCCGGAAAAACCCGCGAATTGCTGGAACTCGTCGACCTGACCCGCGGATTAGTGCCCGATATGAAATTTATCGTTATTACCAGTAACCCGGAAAGCTCACTTGCTAAGGATGCCGACGTATGCCTGCTTACCGGAGCACCGAGCGAAGTTTGTCCGCTGGGCCTTACACCGACCACATCGACAACAGTAATGACCGTTATCG
Source organism: Parabacteroides sp. AF18-52 (assembly GCF_003479145.1). NCBI lineage: Bacteria > Pseudomonadati > Bacteroidota > Bacteroidia > Bacteroidales > Tannerellaceae > Parabacteroides > Parabacteroides sp. AF18-52. The sequence continues at coordinate 79,806 of NZ_QUGR01000025.1, read as the reverse complement.
GTGATATCCTGGTCGTAGGTACGATGAAAAGGATCAATTTCAACAATAAAGACTATGCCAAACGGCATCACGGCGGCTATCTCGGATCGAAAAGCCGTGAACAGAGCAAAAACGAATAGACTATAAACAAACCATTCTATATGAGAAAAGTTATTGGCATCGGAGAAACCATTCTCGACATTATCTTTAAGAACGACCAGCCTCATACAGCCGTACCGGGCGGTTCGGTCTTCAACGGATTGGTGTCGCTGGGACGGCTGGACGTTCCGGTTTCTTTCATCAGCGAGGTAGGTAACGACCGCGTAGGCGATATCATCCGTAAATTTATGGAAGAAAATCATATCTCAACGGAACTGGTAGACCGTTTCCCCGATGGGAAAAGTCCTATATCGCTGGCTTTCCTCGACGAAGATAACAATGCCAATTACACCTTTTACAAAGATTACCCCAAACAACGGTTGGAAGTGCCTATGCCGGTCATCAATCAGGATGATATCCTTATATTCGGATCCTATTATTCTTTGAATCCGGCCCTGCGGGAACGAACGATCGAATTTCTGGAATACGCCAAAGAACGGAAAGCGATCATTTACTATGATCCGAATTTCCGGAAAGCACATGCGCACGAAGCGATATACCTCACTCCCACCATCCTCGAGAACCTGGAATATGCAGATATCGTACGCGGGTCGGACGAGGATTTCTTCAATATCTTCGGAAAGACAGATGTTGACCGGGTCTATTCCGATCATATCAAATTCTATTGTGAACGGTTTATCTCCACGCATGGAGCGAACGGCGTCAACCTCTACACAGGCAAATTATCCGAACATTTCGATACGGATGCGATCAATCCGGTCAGCACCATCGGAGCAGGCGACAATTTCAATGCCGGCATCATCTACGGATTACTGAAATATAATATCGGATATCATGATCTTCCTAGCTTAAGCAAAGAAACATGGGAAAAGATTATCCGCTGCGGCATGGATCTCGCGTCTGAAGTATGCCAAAGCTATGATAATTACATTTCTAAAGAATTCGCGGCTTCATACCGCAAGTAGTCTTAAATATCATTAACTCCCGTACGATAAAGATCAGGATTTATTATCTTTGTGATGTATGTATGCTAGAAAAACAATGTTAGTAAAGATTTTTTCTCTGTTTGCTTGTGTCACTCTATTTATGGGTTGTTCCTCCAACAATCCTGAAATACGGGCGATATGCCTGCGCGACGATATAGGGAATTATATACTGAAATGGGAAACGGAACCGCAAATAGAAGGTATACTCAAGATGTATGTCTCCGACAATCCCGAAACATTCAACAGATCTCTCCCTGCAGGATACGCCAACATAAAAGACGGGGTTACTACCTATATCACGAACGACAATATGTCGCGTAAATATTTCCTGCTGTCTTTCAATGATAAATATTTTAAAACGATCGGTGCCCGTTCCGTTGCGATGGACAGCATACAGAACGTACGTGAGATAGGAGGCTATGGGACGAGCCATAACCATAAAACGACCCGTTGGGGGAAGGTTTTCCGTTCCGGACAACTCAGTTCGCTGAGCGAATGGGATTCGATCCGCCTGAACAATTTGCATATCAAAACGGTTATAGACCTGCGCGGGAATGATGAGCTGGCTGCCAGTCCGCTACGTTATTCAAAGGCAAACATAATACATATCCCTATTCCTATCAAGAATATGGACAATGTTACCGCCCGGATACAGGAAGACCGGATGCGTAAAGGTGACGGCCTGCTGTTCATGCAGGATACTTATCTGCAATACGTAACCGATTACAGCGATCAATTTGCCAAAGCGCTCGATGTTTTCCTGGAAGAGGATAATTATCCGATCCTGGTGAACTGTTCGATGGGAAAGGATCGTACAGGCTACCTGACAGCCATGTTACTTTTCGCCCTCGGCATACCGGAAGAGACTGTTGTAAGAGATTACATGGCTTCCAACGAAAATATCAATATCGGACACCTGGCCTATATGGCGCGCGATCTGAGCACGAATGCACAGGAAACGATCACCACGCTGGTCACTGTCAATGAAGGGTTGATCGATCTGGTCCTGAAACGGATCAGGAAAGATTACGGTTCGGTAGACAAATATCTGTCAAAAGGGTTAGGACTGACAGAAAAGAAACGGGACACGTTAAAAGATATTTTGTTATATTAATGTGAATCCGAATTATTTATCTACCTTTGTACCCTCTGAATTTATTATATATACATATATCACATTTTGAAAACATTTGAAGAATTAGGAGTTGCCGCCCCCATATTGAAGGCAATCCAGGAAATGGGTTACGAATCGCCCATGCCGGTACAGGAAGAAGTGATTCCTTTCTTGCTGGGAGAAGACAACGACGTAATTGCATTGGCACAAACAGGAACAGGAAAAACAGCCGCTTTCGGTCTGCCCATCCTGCAGAAGATCGATGTGACAAGATATCAGCCTCAAGCACTCATACTTTGTCCCACCAGGGAACTTTGTCTGCAAATTGCCGACGACCTGAATGATTACTCCAAATACATCGACAACCTGAAGGTACTGCCGGTATATGGAGGTTCAAGCATTGAAAGTCAGATCAAGACACTGAAACGCGGTGTACACGTAGTTGTGGCTACACCGGGCCGTCTGCTCGACCTGATGAACCGTAAGACTGTCGATCTGGGTACGATCAAAAACGTCATTATGGACGAAGCAGACGAAATGCTGAACATGGGATTCACCGACAGTATCAACGCGATTCTGGCTGAAGTCCCGCCTGCACGTAACATGTTACTTTTCTCCGCTACCATGCCGCAGGGCATCGCCAGCATCATGAAGAAGTACATGAAGAACCCGAAAGAAATCGTTATCGGGAACAAGAACGAAGGAAACAAGAATATCAAGGATATTTATTATATGGTTCGTGCACAGGATAAATACTTGGCACTGAAACGTATTGCTGATTATTATCCGAATATCTACGGTATCGTCTTCTGCCGTACCCGTAAGGAAACACAGGAGATTGCCGACAAGCTGATACAAGACGGCTACAACGCAGACTCGCTGCACGGCGAACTGAGCCAGGCACAGCGTGACTACGTGATGCAGAAATTCCGTGTTAAAAATATCCAGCTGTTAGTTGCTACCGACGTAGCTGCCCGCGGACTGGACGTGGACGATCTGACACACGTGATCAACTACGGTTTGCCTGATGAAGTAGAATCGTATACACACCGCCGCGGACGTACGGGACGTGCCGGTAAGACAGGCATTTCTATTTCTATCTGCCACGTAAAGGAAAAAGGAAAAATCCGCCTGATCGAAAATATCATCAAGAAGAAATTTGAGAAAGGTGTAATGCCCAGCGGGCACGATATCTGTGAAAAGCAGCTTTTCAACCTCGTAGACCAGATCGAAAAAGTGAAGGTAGACGAAGAAGAGATTGCCACACTGATGCCGCAGATTTACCGTAAACTGGAATGGCTGGACAAAGAAGATATTATCAAACGTGTTGTTTCTCTGGAATTCAACCGTATGATCGACTACTACAAAGATGCTGACGAAATTCAGGAAGTAGACGAACGCTCAGCCCGCAGCGAACGCACAGAACGCGGAGAACGCCGTAGTCATACGGCAGAAGAAGGATTCTCCCGCTTCTTCCTCAACTTCGGTAAAACTGACGGTCTTTATCCGAACCAGCTGATCGAACTGGTCAACAAATGTGTTCCAGGCAAGGTGAGAATCGGAAAAATCGACCTGCGCGACAGCTTCTCATTCTTCGAAGTAGAGGAAGGCGAATCACAGCGTGTCATGGACAACATGAACGGTTTTGAGATAGACGGCAAACGAATCTCCGTAGAACCGGCCCAGGGTAAAGGCGAAGGCAGCAGAAGCAGTCGCGGCGGTTTCGGCCGTGGCGGAGGCAATTCGCGCGGTGGCGGCAATGGTAGTTCCAGAGGCGGTTATAAAGGTGGCGGAGGCTACAAAGGTAAACGCGAAGGCGGTTTCAGCGGTAGTACGAGCGACAGACGTAACAGTGAAAAACCCTGGAGACGCGATACTTCAGACCGTAATGCACGGAAGAAAAGATATTAACCTTCATACATAAAAGCAAAAGGGCGGAACCGTTATCGATTCCGCCCTTTTTTATTTCAGATCAACCATTCTGTAACACGTCTTCCTTTGCCGGAGCATCCGGTTCCGGGGTAGATGACGGATTGAACGGATTGAAGTAGTAAATACCCAATGTATTCAGATATTCCAGGAAATACGGCAACTTCTTCATGAACAAACTGCATTCCTTTTCTTTGGCAGGTGTCCAGCCGTCTTCCGCCACAGCGACCAAACGCGGGAAAGTCATAAAGTCAAGACGTTTCGGATCTGCTACACGTTCTGTCCATAAAGAGAACTGCAACCCCATTACCTGATCCTCATAATCTTTTGTCAGATGGATAATAGGTTCGGGGAAACGGTAAATATCCTCGATCGTATTATAACCGTTCCACAAACGGCCGACATTGTGTTCTCCGTATTGAACGAAATCCGCATAGAAAGGACGGCGCGGAGTCATTATCACCTGGTAGCCATTCTCCAGAGCCTTTACCAACTGGTGTTTACGGTCATGGCGCCACCACATAACTACTGCTTTACCCGGAGAAACGCCGGCATCGATAATTTCGTCCCAACCGATCATTGTCTTTCCTTTGGAGGCTACGATATCAGCGGCACGATTTACGAAATAATGTTCCAGACCTGTTTCATTCTGTAACTTTTTATCTTTGATGAATTGCTGGATTTCCGGATCGGTAAACCAACTTTGATTTCCATAATGAACCTCATCTCCACCGATATGGATATAAGGAGAAGGGAATAAAGAGACGATTTCATCGAGCACATCACTGATGAACTGGTAAGTTGTTTCCTTACAGGGATGGAATGTGAAACCATCCCATTTGCCTTCTCCGCCACCGGATAATTCAGGATATGAACGGCTGACGGCTGTCGCATGTCCGGGCATATCGAATTCAGGAACCACCATAATATGACGTTCTGCCGCATAGGCAACGATCTCCCTGATCTCTTCCTGCGTATAGAATTTCGCGGGTGCATTCGGGTCATGCCAGTTACCGATAGCACCGACAGAAGTCAGTTTCGGATATTTCTTGATCTCGATACGCCAACCCGGCTCGTCGGTCAGGTGCCAGTGGAAGACATTCATACGGAGGGAAGCCATGATATCCAGATACTGTTTAACCTTTTCCTTTCCGAAGAAATGACGGCTTTCATCCAGCATAAAGCCTCTCCAGCCATAACGCGGCTGATCGACGATCTTGCAGGATCTCACCGTTCCTTTGCCGAAACGGGCCAGTTGTTTCAATGCTTCTTTTGCATAAAACAAACCGGATTCGGAAGAGGCTTCCAATAAAACAGATTCGGGGGTGACAGTCAGTGTATAAGCCTCGTCTGCCATACGTAGTTTTTCGTCCAGAACCAACCGGATGGTTCCCTGCGAAGGAGTGCCCGACAGTTCGGATCCTTTTAGTTCGGACGATAGTTTTTTAGCCAGTTGATCGGCATATCCGCCATTTCCGGTGATCTGGGATGCCGTACCGATCGTAAAAGAACCTTTCCCACCCGACACCTTGGCTGGAGTGGGAAACAAAGTGAGTTGAGCCAATGCCGGCAAGGTCAGAAATACCAGCAATACAGCAATAGAAAATAGTTTTCTCATGGGACTATAATTGTTATGTTATCGTACACACTTTAGATTTGGGCAAATATATAGATTTATTCCGATACAGTTTGTATCTTTAACCACTAAATCAAATGACAAACACATGAACAGATTGTTTATCCTTACTCTTACACTTATCTGCCACTGTTTCATTACGACTGCGCAGGAGATAGAATACGCTCGACCTGTCAACACACCGGAGAGCTGCACTAGTATTATGGTCGGTAAAAAGGCCTCGACAGACGGCTCGGTAATGACCAGCCACACATGCGACGGTAACTACCGCACCTGGATGGATATCGTTCCGGCTGCCACCTACGACCGCGACACGACAGTTGCCATCTACAACGGACGGATGCACACCGAATATCCGAACGACCAGACGAATGTGGAACTGAAAGGAACTATTCCCCAGGCACGTTCCACGTATCAGTTCCTGAACACCTCCTACCCTTGCCTGAACGAAAAACAACTGGGGATCGGGGAAACTACGATCTCCGGACGGAAAGAACTGGAGAACAAGAACGGCATGTTCATGATCGAAGAACTGGAAAAGATCGCCCTGCAACGTTGCTCGACCGCCCGTGATGCTATCCGCCTGATCGGAAAACTGGTAAAAGAATTCGGTTACGGTGATTCCGGCGAATGTCTGACTATCGCTGATCCGAATGAGGTATGGATATTCGAAATATTCGGAGAAGGTCCGGATAAGATTGGTGGTGTATGGGCGGCAGTACGTATTCCGGATGACCATGTCAGTGTTTCGGCAAATATCTCCCGCATCTCTACACTCGATTTGAAGGATAAAGATAATTATATGGCCTCGGATAATGTGTTTGATGTAGCTAAGAAGATGAAGTTATGGGATGGAAAAGAGCCGTTCCGCTTCTGGAAGGCTTACAGCGGCGGAAATTATTTCGGCGAACTGAAATCTTTCAGCCTGCGCGAGTTTTTTATCCTGAACAGTCTTGCTCCTTCCCTGAAACTGGCTTACGATTCAGAAGAACTTCCGTTGAGCGTCAAACCGGATAAACAGGTTGCTGCTACCGATGTAATGGCGCTTTTACGTGCAACTTACGAAGGTACGGACTGGGATACGACAAAGAATCTGAAAATCCTCGCCAAGAAGAAGGACAGTGCTGAAAAAGATTCCGTGACGAGTCCGGCAGCTAATCCCTGGATGACGACGGATATGATCAATATGCTGAATGCTGTCAAAGGCGGCACAGTGGACCGCAACCGCCTGGTAGCCGTTCCTCAATGTTCTTATTCGCATGTGATCCAGTTACGCAACTGGTTACCCGATGCAGTCGGCGGTGTTGCCTGGTTATCTTTCGATAATCCGGGACAAAGCCCGCGTATCCCTATTTTCTCCGGTTCCACCGCACTCCCGCCCAGCTTCGGTATCTGCGGGCAGCACCGTCACCGGAAAGATGCAGCCATCTGGTCGTTCCGCGAAGCAAACAAATTAGCTACCGTACGTTGGGGACTGACCAAAGAGAAAATACAAACTGCCATCACTCATTTTGAAGAGAAAGGACAGCGGGAACTGCCTTTTGTCGAAAGCCAGTATAAAGAGATACAGCAGGCGAAAGGTAACGAAGCAGCTAACGCCTTTCTGACAGGATACACCTCAGATTTCGCCGGGGCAACCATGCAGCGCTGGCAAGAAATGGCAGACGAATTCTGGAAAATGTTCGCAAGAGGGTTTTAAGAACTGAATTATTATAACATAAACAACATATCATATGAAAGCATTATTTATCTCCTGTGCCTTGCTGCTTTCCGCATTCAGCACGTTTGCACAAGGTTATCAGTTTACCGAAGTGGTAACCGTTCCGGCTACCCCGGTAAAAAACCAGGCTGCCACCGGTACTTGCTGGTGTTTTGCAACCACCTCTTTTATGGAATCCGAACTATTACGCATGGGAAAAGGCGAATACGACCTTTCCGAAATGTTTATCGTGCGTCAGAAATATATGAACCAGTTACAAGATAACTATCTGCGCCGCGGAGAGGGTAATATCGGGCAAGGCAGCCTGTCCCATACCTTCAAGAATGCATACCGCCAGGTAGGAATCGTTCCCGAAGAGGTTTACAAAGGGATCAACTACGACTCCGAACGTCATAACCACAGTGAAATGGTTCAGTACATGGAGGCTATTGCTAATGTTGCAGTCAAGAATAAGAAACGCAGCCCGGAATACGACAAACTGATCCGGAACCTGTTCGACACCTATCTGGGAGAACTGCCAGCCAAATTCACTTACAAAGGGAAAGAATATACTCCCAAATCGTTCGCCGAATCTCTGGGATTAAATATGGATGACTACATCGAACTAACCAGTTTCACACATCATCCGTATTACGTAAAATTCGATGTGGAAGTACCTGACAACTGGGAACATCAACTCATGTACAACCTGCCTCTCGACGAAATGATCGAGACAGTCGATTATGCTTTAAACAACGGTTTCACCGTATGTTGGGACGGTGATGTCAGTGAAAAAGGCTTCTCTTTCAAAAATGGCGTAGCCATCAACCCGGAAGTGAAGAAGGTAGAAGACTTCTCTAATACCGACCGTGCCCGTTTCGAGAAGATGGATGAAAAGGAACGTCTGGAAGAAGTGTATAAATTCGAACAGCCATATCCGGAAGTCAAAGTAACTCCCGAAGTCCGTCAGCAGGGTTTCGAAGCATTCGTTACAACTGATGACCATCTGATGCACCTGACCGGTATTACCAAAGACCAGAACGGAACCAAATATTACATCACAAAGAATTCCTGGGGTACAGACCGTAATAAGTTCGGCGGCTATCTGAATATGTCTGAAAGCTTCGTCCGTGCCAAAACCATTTATATCATGTTGCACAAGGACGCAATCCCGAAAGCGATCAAAGCAAAATTAAGTTTATAAGGAGATACATTCATAGGGTTTATATTCCTTATCTATCAAAAAAGACAGGTGGACGCATTTATCAGATATGCATTCACCTGTCTTTTTAAAGGATTACATCGTTTTAAACCTATATTCTGTTATATGGCTATATTTATTTGAACTATCTATCAAAACAGAAGGAAAAGCGGGTTGATTCGGAGCATCCGGATACCCTTGTGTTTCGATAGCAATCCCAGCACTTGCATAATAGGGGGTTCCATCTTTCCCTATATCCGTTCCATCCATAAAATAGCCGTTATACACCTGTACCGAGGGTTGATCAGTGTATATTTCAAGAATTCGACCGGAGGTTTCATCAGACAAACCGGCGGCGAAGTTCAATTCCTCCCCTTCCTTCCTATCCAAAGCATATGCCAGAGAGAAACCTTTCCCCTTTTGTATCTGCGAATGTTCCTCTGCCAAAGACGAGGCAATGGTTCGAGGCGAACGGAAATCGAGCAGAGTGCCGTCTACAGGCAGCAAGCTTCCCGTAGGAATCAATTCCCCGTCACAAGCGATGATAGCAGATGCATTCAGGGTTAAATTATGGGATAAGACATTCTTCTTCACTGCAGGACCGGAGGATGATTGCAGATTGAAGAAAGTATGATTTGTCAGGTTAACAGGAGTCAGACGGTCGGTCGTTGCTTCGCATTCCATACGCAAACAGTTATTATTTTGCAATAGGTAAGTAACCTTTACTTGCAGGTTACCCGGATAACCCTCTTCCCCGCTTTGTGAATAAATGGAGAACTCGACAGCTTCCTCGCCGGCAGGAGTAAGAAATGAACGGGATTTCCAGAAACGATTGTGAAAAGCATCGATTCCACCGTGCAAATGATTACGGACAGGCTTGCCATAGGCATCGTTGGAAGCCAACAAATACTCCTGATCCCCCAACCGGAAACAAGCATTGCTGATTCTTCCGCAAACACGGCCGACAATCGCTCCATGATACTGTTCACCTGCCATCCGGTAACCATCGAGGGTATCGAAACCAAGTACAATATCCCCCATGCAACCGTTACGGTCAGGTGCCCACATACTTACCCAACGGGCACCGTAATTCGTGAACTGGGCAACCAGTCCGTTTTGATTTTGCAAAGTAATCAAACCTGGTAAGGATTGCCCTGCTTCCTTAAATGCCGATGGCAACAATATTTCCATCTATTTTCCTCTTTTTTATTCAATAAATACCCAATCTTTAATATGATATCTTTTTCCTTTATAATTCCCGGAACGCTTCACTCTACCTTTACCTTTCTCTATCCACAATGAAAGAAGATTATATTCACCTTTCCTGTAATTATAACTTACACCATCATCTTCAAACAAAGTTACATTTTTTTTTGTATTCCCATAGACATGACAAACAATATTAAAAACAGTAGATTCAGTAATATATTGAACAGGATCAGCCAGCGGCAGAATAGTACCATCCTTTACAAATAAGGGCATTTCATCGAATCCCACAGTAATTTCATATTCACGCCCACCTTCATATTTTTTATTGGTATTATAATTATACCAGTTACCTTCCGGCAAATATACAATTCGTTTATCCGAATTATCAAACAGGGGGGTTACCAATAAATTAGCTCCCATCATATATTGATCGGAAATAGTCTGCGCCTTCTTATCTGACGGATAATCCATAACCAAAGGACGGAATGGAGGAATTCCCTTCTCATAATAAGTAGAAAAAGCATCATACAGATAAGGGATCAACTGCATACGGATATTAATCAACTGGCGTGTATAGTCCTCCATCTTTTCCTGATCTGCAAGAAATTCATTCCGGTTATTTTTATCTTTATCATACTGGAGCCAGGGGGGATTTTGCAGGAACCAGCTGTTCACCACTGCCTGAGGAGATAAAAGTACGGTTTGGAGCCGATGAAAAAATTCATATTCGGAACCTGATTGCCGTACTTCTGGCGACCATAAGAGACCTCCGAATGCAGAATTACATAACATCTGAACATAATCCCTATGACCATATATATCACTATATAGTGTTGCCGGTATAGAAGAAACAAACAATCCCGATGCACGATAATCCTGATATGTGCGTTTATTCTCTTTCTTATACATTTCATTCAGCGTATTCAGATATAATGCCCCAAAAAGCTGGTGCATCTGTTCCCCATCAATACCGGAAGGGAAAATCGTCATCTCCGGAAATCCCCAATTAGCATCACCGGTCGAAATATTCGAGTTATCACATTCATCCAGTTTAAAACCTGCTATACCTTCATCCATTAATTTCTTATGATACCCTGAATATATATCCCTTGCTTCCTGTAAGGTAAAGTCAGGAACCAATCCTTTCCAAACCAAATAATCACCAGCATATTTCTGCATCGGTTCATAAATTGGAGAAGAAGGATGTACATAAGCATGTTCCCACAGATTTACTTTGAAATTCTTCTCTTTCAAGGCAGACAGCATACTCAGATGATCAGGAAAACGCTCTTTATTCCATACATACGAACAGGAATAAGCAGCCGTATGCCAACCGGGTTCAAGTCCGATCACATCACAGGGAATTTGTTCTTTGCGGAAATAATCGACAGTTCTGAGTACTCCCTCTTGAGTAAAATCGGTCTTAGTACGGTATTTGAATCCCAGCCCCCAAAGAGGAGGCAAGCATCCTCCACCCGAAAATAAATTATAACGCTGAACAACACTCAGCATATCCCTGCCACTGATAACATATATTTCTATACCCTCGGCTCCCGGAATATCAATATAGACATTATTACCCGTACGTTCATTTTTATAGAGTTCATCAGTAGAAGTCGATACAGCCCCATCAGCAACAGTATTAATTTCCTGATAATCTTTCTTCTTATGCGTTCCACAATAAAAAGTAGTATAACGAGAAGTATTGATCAAAATACCATATCCAAGAGTGGAAATATAGAATGTTTGGGGAGCATGCGTATAGCCTAATGTATTCAACGGATGATCATTCACGATCGGTTTTTTTTTCAACCCTCTCTGCTGAAAAGAACCGATCTGAAGACCGAAGCCGTAAAGTTGTTCCCCATCCTGCAGTGGAACACGAATCTGACATCCTCGTGAAGAAATTGTCATTCTGATCTCTTCCAAAGAAAAAGGGACAGCACCTTCCGGTAAAGATTTAATAGCTTCATACCTAGGCTTCTCCGGACAAAAAGCATAAGGAGTGAACCTATCGGGTTTACCAATCGATAATTTCACAATACCATCAGCTACCACTTCTTTTATTTCTCCGGCAAAAACAGGGGGTAACCACCAATATAAGAATAATAACACATATAAATATTTCATATTCATCATTTATTAATTACTAAACTTCCATCTTGTCTTTATATCCAATATTTTATCCTTTACACGGATAATCAACGGATAAACATTACCTCCTTCTTGTATACCCGTCGGAGGAATACCTGGAGCAACGCCGGAGATCAATTCATAATTCTCCTGCGAATTTACCTGAATTACGATTTGTGTACCTCCTGATAAAGTAAATGTCACAGGACCGGACATTGTCTTTCGCACCACCTCTGAAATACGATCATATTTCTTCAGTATATTTGCATCTTTTATTCCACCAAATTCAACGGGTTCAGTCAGGATCAGTACATAATCATATAAATGCTCTTTCTCTGATCGGCAAACGAACTGATCTGACAATTTATCCTCTGCTAAATGAATGACTCGTTGCATGCCAACCTTTTTATAAGCATCGTTAGCCTCTGCCACAATTGTTCCACCATCTTCTGCCGGGTCAAAACGAAGTAGATTACCACTGCTCTTTAGTTGGTCGGCTTCATCTACAGTTACTGTGTTATGAGAAAAAGTCTTCTGATACCATAAGCGGCAATCCGGAACACCATAAGCAGTAGTCCCCAGATCAGGTAACAGTTCCTTATGACCGTCATGTATGCTTATGGACAGTTTATCAGGATGTCCATGAATACCTCCCGACGGGCCAAACTTAATTGCGACTGTCTGCTTCCCGGAACGTAACATACCCACCCCCAGATCAGGAAACAAAGAACTTTTTAGCTGCAATGGTTCAGGATCTTCACTCAACTCCATACCATTAATAAGTGCCTCTGCCGAAGTCCGTTTCACATGCTTGTAGCATAATTCCAATAAGTTTACAAAGACAGGATTCTGGCAACGTAACGCCATGATCTCATAAAGTCCGCACTGGGATATCAAAGTTGTCCCATACCAACCATCGTTTTGTGAAGGAAAAGTCAGATCAGGATATAACATATTGACCGGTGACGAGAACATATTGATCAATTTCCGGTCATACAGGTTTATATTCCGGCAACGCAATGCTTCAGCCGACAATAAAAGCCCTCTTAACGGATAAAAATGATAAACAACAGAACCTTCATTCCACCAGCCATCGTTATATACATTCTTTTCCAGCATATCATAATAACCTAACTCCGGTTTATGCAATGCAACATCAATAATACTATCATTCTTCAGGGCAACTCCCAAAGCGATAATACCTCCATTATGCCATACTTGCCAGTTTCCTTTATCATGACTTTTCATTAGTAGATCTGCACAAGGACGAAGGAAGCCGGATGCAATCTTTTTCCGTTCCGAAACCTTCATTTCAGAGGCGGCAACCAGATACGCCCGAGCTGCGTCAATAGCCCATACTGCCTCATCCAGACTTTGTCCGAACAACTTTCCATCATATCCTGGATTAGACCGACGTTCCCTGTCGTGTTCCTTATATTCCGGATATTTCCCTGCAAGATCCAACAGAAGTTCTTTAATGTTTCGAGCATATTCCTTTTGGTCCGTTGCAATAAAAAGGTACATATTGGCCATCAGATACTTCAAATTCTCTGCATGCACAAAGTTTACCCATGCCCAGTCATACTTATCTACTCCTTTCCATTCTTTATTACACATTCGGCAGTAATGGCCTTTTGGACTGTTCCAATTAAAAACAAACCGGGTATTATGGACCGGACAATAATAATCATGCCCGTGTCCTCCTTCTAATTCAGGAATCTCCATCGGATGTCTTTTCCGTTCCGTAACAATCTGCCGAAAATTATCCAAAATTTCTTTTCCCCAAGAGGTACGCGCTGACTGTTTTATATTTTTAATATCATCCTGTGAATAAAAATAATAACCGACATCCTGTTGTGCACTGATACATCCGCATAACAAAATACCGATCATCATATGAAATATCCGTCTCTCTTTCATCCAGTCTCTTGTTAAATTGCTCCTGTTTTGTTTATCTTATCTAATCTAATCAATGCTTCTATATAATAATAATCAGCATAAATGATAGAAGCATCGATCTCCGAATTGTTTGGTTTATGACCGGTCGAATGGAGTAAAAAGGCCTGATTATGCTCACGGCTCTGATAAGCCGGAGAAGATAACGAGACAAGTATTTTTACAGCTGCAGACTTATATTTCTCAGCATCCACCTCATCCTGCATATACAAACTCATCTCCAACAAACCCGAAGCGACAACAGCCGCCGCAGAAGCATCCCGAGGTTCCTCCGGTAATCCTGGAGCATCAAAATCCCAATAAGGGATCATATCTTCCGGTAAACGACTTAAATACAGGTCAGCAGCTTTTCGGGCCGTTTCCAGGAAAGCCGGATTACGGGTTTCCCGATAACACATCGTAAAACCATAAATAGCCCATCCTTGCCCTCTTGCCCACATGGAACTATCAGCATATCCCTGATGCGTAACTTGCTTGATCCGGTTTCCCGTAATCGTATCATACACAACCACATGACAAGTACTGAAATCATTCCTAAACTGGTTTTCCATCGTAACTTCCGCATGACGGTTTGCTATTTTATACAACTGCTCACCTCCTCCGTTTTTAGCAGCCCAAAATAAAAGTTCCAGATTCAACATATTATCAATGATCGTGTTATGAGGCCAGCCCATTTTTTCTCTCATCCCGGGCCAAGAGTGTATTGTTCCTACACGCAGATCATACAAAGTTGCCAGAGAATCGGCTGCACGCAGTAATACTTTCTTATACTCCTCATTACCGGTCAGTCGATAGCCATTGCCCAAACTACAATACATCATAAACCCCAGATCGTGATTATCCGTTTTCCTGTCTACCACAGGATATAAAGCGGCTGTAAAACGTTCTGCCTCCTTTTTTATATTTTCATCATGGTCGTATTCATACAAATACCATAATATACCTGGCCAGAATCCACTTGTCCAGTCATAAATGGAAGTACAGTTCCAATTGCCGGAAGACTCATCCGATAAAATATTACGGGGCATTTTAAATGACTCTTTCAACAGAGGTAAACTACGATTAACCTGTTGTTCGCAATATTTCAATGAGGCACCGGTATCCAACGTAACCTTATCCCCGGAACAAGAAACTCCCGATAGGATAAAAAGTAGCAAAAGACTATATAGTTTATACATACTGACAGATATTAATATAGGATCCTTAATTCATCTCCCGAATAATCATAGCACAACCTCCCCGGGGAAGCATATCCAACTTCAAGACTGTTTTACTCGTCACCTTTTTCGTTTGAATGGCTACATGAGTCCGGGTTTTCACTTTCTCGCCACCATCGGTGTAAAGGGTCAGTTCATACTTCTTTCCGCCCTCCAGAAAATCGAGCGGTAATTCCATTTTACGGGCATCATTATTCGTGATACAGCCTAAAAACCAACGATTATCTTTTTTTCTGGCTATCGAAACATATTCGCCGATGCTACCGTTAAGCACTTTCGTATCGTCCCATACAGTAGGTAATTCATCAAAGAAAGCCAGTTCCGGCTCATCCTGTACATCTTCCGGAGTATCATACCAATATAAAAATTGTAAAGGACTGTAATTAATTACGGATAACGCCATCTGGTGACAAGATGTATTCAATAAAGAGCGCGTATTCATCCGCTTGGCCAGATCGGCCTTGATCTCTTTTCTGTGAAAATAACAAATCGTACAATCTGCCGCACCAGCCAGAAAACGCGTGAACGGCAAAGTTGTATTATTAACGCCATCAGGGAATTCTTCGTTGCCTCTTACGCCTTCCTGGGTTAACAGATTCGGATAAGTACGGCTGAACCCTGTCGGACGATACTCGTCATGTATATCTACCATCAAATTATATTTAGCGCATTTCTTTACCGCATCATGTAGCCAGGTAGTCCAACGAAAAGTGCCTACATGAACAAAACCGAATTTAATCCCTGCAATGCCCCATGACTGATATAAAGGTAGTATTTCATCCAGATAATCCGTCAAGGCGCGCTGATTGACATACAACCACACACCTACACCTTTGCTTTTAGCATATTGTACTACTTCCGGTATATTCAGATCATTCACGCTACAACGTTGAGGATCCACATCCGATTTCCTCGGATCAGAATTCTTGGACGTTTCAGATCCATACCAGCCGGCATCAAAGTGGACATAGTTGATTTTTCTTTTTACAGCAAAATCAATAACTTTCTTAGCTCCCTCTGTTGTAAGTGAAACGGTACGAACAATCCTTCCCGGCCTTATCCAATCTGTATTCTCTATCTGACAGGGTTTATTAAGATTCAGAATCAAATCGTTATTGGCAAGCAGATCCTTTGGTTGTTCTGCTATCATAACCACACGCCAAGGAGTGGCAAAAGGTGCAATTTCTTCTACAGCATCATACATTTTGCAACGAATAATGTTCTCTTCACCTTTATTGACGATAAACTTTGTCCGGCTGTAATCCACCATCTCTGCTTCAGCCAAGCTAGCATACAAGCCATTCTCCAACTGGAGAGTCAACGGACGTTCAGCTTCTCCCGGCCAGTCTTTGATCGGCAATTTCTTATGTTCCGCCTGTGCGAAAGGAGCAAACCAACCATAGGTATTCTGCGGAACACAGAATGTCGTCTTTTCCGAGGTTATACGTAAATACGAACTCCCAGCATATTTATACCGGAATCCGATACCTTCATCGTAAGCGCGGACTATGACATGCAAGCGGTCGCCACGTCCTCCTGTCTTTATTACATAAACCTGCTGGTTATAATGATCTCTCACTTCCGCCCTTTCACCATAAACCGGTTTCCAAACTGTATCGAAAGAAGTTCGTTGTACATCTTCAATCTCCAAATTTCGGTCCCACCCGCTTATACCCAGAAAAGAATTGAGAATGACCGGTTTATCTTTATAAGATATTGCATAAACCAATTCACCGTCAGAGTCTGTCTGAAGAGAGAATTTTATATTCCCGTTAGGAGACATAAGGACTTCTGGCTGTGCATATGTCCAGGTCGCTATAGATAATAAGACGAGAAGTAATTTCGTTTTCATGATATTTAGAGTTACAATTTATATTCATTATTATATATAATCATTCCCCGGAAATCAGACTGATTTCAGAGATTATAGGTAAATGATCCGATAGTTGCGTCCTGACAACTTTGCTAGACTCAAGCTTCCAGGAAGTCTGAGGATAAGCAAATAAATAGTCTATTTTTCTTTTAGGAGATTTTGCAGGAGAGGTAAGCTCACCTCCTGAGACTTTCAACCAATCTTCAAAGAAAGTCACTATTTCCGGAGAATCCGGAACCGTATTAAAATCTCCGCCAATAATAACGGGATAATGAGATGCTTCTAGATTTTTTGTAATTATATCAAGCTGATCCTTTCGTGCATTCGAAGAGGTATAATCCAGGTGAGTAGAAGCAAATACGATCGTATCTTTATCCGTGAGTTCGATCTCGGCCATCAACAAGGCTCTCCACTCTTTCACACCTTCAGCCTTCGGTAATATTATTTTTTTCACATTGACATAAGGTTTTCCGGTCAGAATCCCAATCCCATACAATCCGTTTGCATATGAGATGGTTTTACCATACAAGGAAAACATTCCTGTACGATATCCTAATTCCGTAATAAAATCTTTATGATGTTGATGAGGGGTTCTGTCACGCTCCGTCATCCAGTCCAGTTCCTGCAAAGCTACCAGGTCCGGTTTTTCTGTATTGATGAAATTAGCTATTTCTTCCAAAGAAGCTAATTCTCCGAAGCGAAGATTATAAGTCATAACCTTTATCTTCAAAGGTTCCTCTGCTAAAATTGCTACATTAATTCCTAACAAACAAATTATTAAAACAAGGTATTTCATCGTCAATCATTTTTTACTAATGTAAAAGCTTCCATCCCCAAAGGGATGGAAAGACTTTCACAACAACACTTCCCCTATTTATAACGGATACGGTGCATAAGGCGTTATAGAACCTTCATTATTTTTGATTCTCTGGTCTTCGACAGGATACTTCACATCAAAAATCATAGTCCAATGTCCGTTAGATTTCTTTGTTACACTCTTAACCCAGAAAATTGCGAATGATTCATTTTTAACAACAGCAGGAGAAACTGTCGGATGCGTATGATTTCCCCATCCCAGAATAAATCCGCCATCCTTCTTACTCGTATCATTGAACGTATCACCAACTCTACGGCTTGCAGTCCGGATATTGTAATTCTCGCCATCCGGATTAGCTCCCATAATACGGTATTCCAATAATTCTACCAGTTCGTTATCGGTTACGACATTATCAAATTCCTCTTTATATAACTTACCTCTCCTTGAAGATAAATATGAATATGTCAGAGTGGCAAACCCTTTCAAATAAGGTAAAGAAGCATTATAATAAGCATCACCGGCTCCATAAGCATGTGGAGACAATGGCTGAACGCCGCTTCCCTTATTCGCCAAATAGAAATCAATACGATCTTGTTTCTGAATAGCTACATTTGTTCCGAATACAGGAGAACCTTCATACAAAGCCAAGAAGCACTTGCCGTCTGCCGGATCTGTTGACATCTCTACATCTTTCAAATAAACTATTCTTGTTCTCAACGCCGGAACCTTATATTCCATCGAAACGCTGACATTACTTTTATTAACGGCTGTAACAACGACAGATTCCAGACCGGCCTCTCCCTTCACATTCAATGAAAATTTAGACTCATTACCCAGGTTATCACTCAAATCAGCTTCCTGAACATTACCTAAAACTCCATTCTTTTTTATTATATACTTAACAGATACTATATCGGAACCGGAAGATACTCTTCCACTGACCGTATTATTTTCATCTTTTATAATCCGACCCAGTTCTGTCGCTCCATTCTCTAAAAGAACCTCAACAAAGTCTTTATCTACAATATTCAATACTTTATAGGTCTCCGAAGCAATTCCCCCGTATACATTCGCTGCTTTCACTAAAACGGAACTCAGATTAGCTTCAACCGGTATGGATACTTCGAACTCAGCCTCTTGTTTATTAGTCAATGTTATCGGTATAGAATCCTTTTCCGAACCATTTACTATCGTAACAGCCCATAATGAAGTCAATTCATATTCGCTCTTCACATTCCCCCGAATCACAAACGGAATTCCTATACATGCCGTATTCTTCTCACTCACTCCATCTTTAAATGAGAGAGAAGGGATATCTTTGACACTTTCTATGTCGATCGTTCGCGTATTGACTTTCCCTTCATTATCATATACGGCAAAAACGACATTACATAATCCTTTGGAAACCGGTATTACGATCGTTGTATCCAAAGTATTACCCGAAACAGGTATATCGACGGCACTGCCAATGCTAATATCACCGTCTTCATCCTGAATAGCCAATTTATAAAATGCATTTTTAAGTCCTGCTTCACACGTAATTTTAATTGGAATTTCCAGCTTATCACTAGTATTCAATGATTCATAATAATCAGGAGTTCCATTCAAATCTATTTTATACCCTACCACTTCGTCTTCGCTACAGGCAAAAAACAGACAGGATAATAACAAGGCAGTAAACCAAACTGATATCTTAATATTTTTCATAATTCACTTTACATTTGTTAGTTAACAACCATAATCAGAATCCCGGATTATTTGGGAATTCAGCCTGAGAATTTGCATCTATTACAGATTGTGGTATCGGACAGAGATTATTTTTCTCCATAACTGTCTTTCGGGATGCTTCATAACCGAACTTCTTTGTACGGTCATACAACAACCCCAGACGACAAAGCGTCAACGTTCGGAATTCTTCGCTATAAAGCTCACGAGCTCTTTCATCCAATATATAATCAATATCCACCTGTCCTGCACCAATCGGTTTTGCATTCGAACGTGCTCTTACCGTATTAATATCATTGGCTGCTTTATCATTATTCCCATTTTTCATATAGGCCTCCGCCCTAAGCAGATATGTCTCAGCCAAACGTATCGCATAGAATTCCATTACAAATCCGTTTGCCGGCTCAGCTGCATAATGCCAGTCAGATCCGCATTTCATCACACGCGGATAGAAGCGCTCCATCGTATCCTGTCTGGAAGTCAACCATTCTCTTTTAATTTCGTCTCCCGGACGTAACCTTGTCGTATATTGAGTCCCGTCAACAAGTGTCACTTCAGTCACATAAGTCGTATCGTAATTTTCAACTTCTACACCACCGACGATCGGTTTAGGAGCCTTATAAATTCTATTTATGTTTGTCTCCGAATTTCTTTGATCTTCCGCTCCGGACTTACCCCACAAATCATAACTAAAATAATTTGTCGGACGCAACCATGCAATGCCACGCCCCGTCCAGTCACGCGCCACACCATCATAACCAAATTTTGTGGATCCCCAAAAAGATGGCCAAAATACACGTTCCTGATCTGTACGAGTCGACAAACCGTCATTCAATCCACCTGTTAGAAACTTATCCACTTGAATAACCCATACAGCTTCTTTATTACCCGTCTGATAGCTGAAGTTCGAATAGTTATCAGTACTTTTCATCTGAAACAAATCCCAGAAAGCATCTTTACCTTCCACATCTTTTCTCCATCCGAAACGCTCTGTCATTAGGTGATATTCTCCTACTTTTTGATCTAAAACCATCGATGCTGCATCGACTGCTTTCTGGTACATACTTTTGTCGCCAGATTCATCACCTAAAGCAATACACATTTCTGTCAGATAATGATAAGCTGCTGCTTTAACTACACGTCCCGGGTCAGTTACCGATGTCGGCAAATGTTGCGCTGCAAATTCAAAATCTTCAACACACTGACGATAAACATCCACACGCGGAGTTCTAGTGTATGACAAGGATGGCTCTTCTACCGGTTCCGTAATTAGAGGTACATCACCAAACATACAAGCTAAATAACGGTAACAATATCCTCTAAAGAAACGTGCTTCAGCCTGAATCGACAACTTTTCTTCTTCATTACTCCAACGGACATTCGGATTTTCCGTCTGTTTCAACAACTGATTCACATTATAGAGCATACCATAATGACGTCCGTAGACAATACGAAAAATATCTGTTGTCGAATTGACATAGCTCCAGTCCGTAAACGGTTCTATATCACTATTCGGACGAAACATTACATCTGTACCCGAACCAAAATGAAAGAAATAAACCGGATTATCCTGAAAATTATAATTCTGACGAACCACGCGATAAAACTCATTTAGACCTGTTCTAAACTGAGCAGCATTCAGGTATGAATTATCGACAGTCAAAAAGTCATCAGCGTTTTCTCTTAAAAAATCACCATCATTACAGGCGAATAACGTACATAATGAGAGGGCTAAATATGCTATTTTTTTCATATACTAATCTCCTTTATATTGTTTAAAAAGAAACATCTATACCAAATGTTATATTTCTCATTGCAGGATTTCCATGAGCGTAAGCTGTTGAGGTTTCAGGATCCTGTCCTTCCCATGAGCTAAATGTCAACAGATTCTTTGCAGCCATATAGACTTTTAAACTTTGTATTGGCGTTTTACCTAATAGCTTTTTATCGAACCGGTAAGCCAGTGAAAAGTCCTGCAATCTCAAGAAATCGTGGCGTTTAGGAAATTTATATCCATAAGGATTTGAATAGTTAGGACGGGGAACTTCATTTGACGGATGTTCCGGCATCCAATATTCTTTATTCAACCAGTTAGCAGTACCACCACCGCCAAATGTCGCAACATTATAAGCGTAAAGGTTTTCTGCAATATAATAATTCTTTTTTCCTCCACCCGCAATCCAGTTCAACAAGAAATACAGTTCAAAATTCTTATATGTAAACGTATTCGACATGGTCATTGTAAAATTAGGCTTCTTGTATCCCACAATTTCACGGTCATGATCAGCATTAATGACTCCGTCACCATTCAGGTCTTTAAACTTAACATCACCAGGCTGACCGCCATAGATTGCCATATATTCTACATCATCCTTTTGAATAATCCCGTCAAATACATAGGTATAAACGGCATCCAGTGATTTACCGATAAATAAGTTGTTAGCGATATCATCGTCTTCTACACCATCTCCATCACCATCCAACCCGTAAAGCGACACTATCTTATTTCTATTCATCCAAAAATTCAATCCTGTAGACCAGGTAAAATCTTTCGAAACGATATTCTGAGAGTTCAACGAGAATTCTACACCCCAGTTATTGATCTTACCGATGTTATCAGAAACATTCTGGAAACCGTTCATGATCGGAATGGCACGGTTCAACAACAAATTCGTTGTATTTGAATTATAGTAGTCCACATTACCACTCAATCGTTCATTCAATACAGCAAAGTCCAGACCGACATTCCAGGCTCCCGTTCTTTCCCATGACAGGTTCTTATTGGCCAAATTACTTGCAGCTGAAGTTTTTACAGAAGTACTTCCGAAAAGATACGAACCAGACCCCATCTTTGAGAAAGTCGAGTAAGAACCAACAGACGGATTACCATTTTCACCATAAGATAATCTGAGTTTCAAATAATCGATGAACTTAATATTATCTCTGAAAAAACCTTCCTGACTCAATGTCCAGGCACCTGCCAATGAATAGAAATCACCATATTTATGTCCGTCGGCAAACCCCGAATACCCGTCACGACGAACGGAACCGGAAAGGTGATACCGTTGTTTATAAACATAATTAAAACGTCCCATATAAGCCAGCTGAGAAAGAATTGTCTTACCTGTTTCAACCCCTCTGTTGGCAACATTTCCTAATTCTAATGCATCT
This sequence comes from Parabacteroides sp. AF18-52, assembly GCF_003479145.1. NCBI lineage: Bacteria > Pseudomonadati > Bacteroidota > Bacteroidia > Bacteroidales > Tannerellaceae > Parabacteroides > Parabacteroides sp. AF18-52. The sequence goes on along the minus strand of NZ_QUGR01000025.1, from coordinate 57,041 downwards.
ACTCCCAAAGCAGTAGAACCTGCATCTGAAAAATCTTTGGCGCTTAAAGTAGAAGACGTTTTTGATTCTCTCTGGCGTTCTGCCAATAAAGTTACATCGATAGAATGATCTTTAAAAGTCCTGTTAAAGTTAATCAAATGATTCATAAACCAATCGGTACGTGTCACATGCTCTTTCGATCCGTTTGCATCTTTAAGATATTTACTCTGATCACGCAAATCGGCTTCGCTCAAGGTATTCATAAAATAGGTCTCATCCTGGAATCTCGCTTGATGTCCTTCCCAACGGTTCAGAGAGTAATTAAATGTATAAGACAAGCCTTTTATCCAGGGTAAATCAATACGTGCGAAAGCCAAACTCCGATAATTCTGATTGCGATCTTCATCAAACTGACGGGTTTGCCATAACGGGTTGATCGTTGTTTGATGTCCCTGAGGAGAACGCTCCATCATTCCTTCAAAACCTTCAAAACGGACATATTTATAGGAATAAGGAGTTCCATTAATAGCATTTCTCAAGTCAGCTTCAACACCATCGGCATTTTTATTAATGACAGACAGATTCAGACCGACTTTTAACCAATCCGTAATTTTTGACTCCACCTTCGATGTAACCGAGAATTTCTTAAACTGATCATTATACAAAACGCCATTCTGATTCAGATACTGTCCGGATACATAATAATTCAGTCTTTCACTTCCTCCCGACACACTGATCTGGTAATCCTGAGAAATACCTGTTCCAACTGCCTCGTCATACCAATCTACAATGCTGCCTTCCTGGTATGCAGAATATTCATACGGAGTAAGTAAATTCTCCAATGCCAAATCAGACTCAGAAGCACCATTCATAATGTTCAAATCTTTCTTCAAACGTAAAAATCCTTCCGGATCCAACATATCCGGTTTAGAGGTTGCGTTCTGAATACCCACTGTTGCAGCAAAACGAACAGTAGGCTTTTCTGACTTTCCTTTCTTAGTTGTGACCAAAATAACACCATTAGCTGCTCTAGAACCATAAACAGCCGCCGAACTAGCATCCTTCAAAACATCAACAGAAGCGATATCACTAGGATTCAGTTCATTATAACTACCTAAAAACACAACACCGTCAACAACTAACAAAGGATTATTTGACGCTTTAATTGAGTTCTGCCCCCGGATATTCACACTAGGGTTACCACCTGCACTGGTTGTCGTACCAATATCAAAACCAGGCAATTGTCCTTTCAAAGCATCCAGTACGTTCATATTCGGCAATGCCATACGAGGAGAATCTTCCAAACGAATCGAAGCAATGGAACCCGTAAGGTCTTTTTTCTTTGCAGTACCATAACCGATCGCAACAACTTCACCCAGAGCTACCACATTTTCTTCCATAGCTATCCGCAAAGTCTTCGAACCGATAGCTTTTACTTCCTGTACATTATAACCGATATAATGTATTTCCAGAACACTATTAACGGGGGCATTCAATATAAAGTTACCGTCAAGATCCGTAACTACAGCATTTTGAGTCCCTTTTTGCATAATCGTTGCTCCAATCAAAGGATCCCCTGTCGACTTATCAAAAACATGACCTTTTATACTTGCATTTTGTGCGGTGGCAGGAAGTACCGACAAAAGTAAAAAGATACAAAAAAGAGAAATTAGTTTTCTCCAAATTTTTAGTCTTTTCATTTCACATTCCATAAATAAATAGATTTAATTATTTTTGAACTCAATTCATTTCCAGTCTTCTGGAATTATGATTACATTTATTTCGTATCATAATATTGAATGTAGTTCTTGTAGAACTAAATTAATAGCCTATCTATTCATGCTTATTTATAGGAAGTTATGTAATTCCGGCGGGATAACAAAAAATGTAAATAAAAATAAACCTATTGGTTGGTAAGACTTTAATAAAAAAATAAAGACTGTAGTTCTACAAGAACTACGTTCGCTAAAACAAACTATACATGCTGATTAATAGCATTATACTTAAAATTATCTTTTTCTAACTCCGAATCTATTGCTTGCAAAATAACAGTTAATTCTGAAAATAATAAATAGACAAAACCGATCAATAAATGGACAATATTACGATTTATATATTTTCTATCCAAGAAAAATCCATATTTAACTATTACGATTTTTTAATTAATAAATCCTAGCGATCCATCCCCCACCAGAAACCATGGATAAATGAATTTGATCACCTTTTTTGATTTTCACTATTTCTCTCTTATAGTCAATTGCACGGATATCTGCATTTACACCGTCTTTTAGTATCTCCATTGTATATTCTCTGCCTTCGTCCAAAAAATCAAAATCCAAATCCATATTCCTTGGAGTCCAATCAGTAATAGCCGCTGCATACCAAACATTTCCACTCCTTCTGGCTAAAGCAACATAATCGCCCACTTTTCCTTTCAAAGGAACCGTTTCATCCCATTCGACGGGAATTTTTGTTAAGAAACGAGTACATTCTTCTTCACGATAATAATCAGATTGAGGATCAGGCAGCATTTGCATCGGACTTTCTGTAATAACAGCCAATGCTATTGAGTGAGCACGTGTACCTTGTCCCATCGGTGTATCATGATTAAAACGGAAACTTTGTTTAGTTGCATTATTCAATGTACCAGGAATATAATCCATCGGACCAGCCACATTACGAATAAAAGGAAGTGTACAATGGTGGTCAGGATTATCTTTATAGGTACCTCCATTTTGTTCAAACTCAACCAAAGCTTCACGCGTCAAAACATTGGGATAAGCACGTCGCAAACCATCCGGTCGATAAGCCCCATGGAAATCAAGAACCATCTTATGTTTAGCCGCCTGCTCAGCAGCGCGCCAGTAGAAATTAACAACTTCCTGGTCTGAACGATTTATAAAATCAATTTTTAACCCTTTAATACCCCACTTTTCAAATTGATGCAATGCTTCATCCATTTGTGAATCAAAAAGATCATAGGTAACCCAAAGCATTACATCTACATTTTTCGATGTTGCATATTGTACAACTTCAGGCATATCCAATCCGTCAATAGTCTTTGTAAGATCTTCTTTATAAGTCCAGCCATCATCAAAAAGGAAATAACGAATACCAAAATTAGCAGCAAAGTCTATCATATATTTAGCAGTCTCAGTATTGATACCTGCTTTGAAATCTACATTATAAAGCCCTCGTCTTGCCCACCAATCAAACGTTACCCAACCCGGTTTAATCCAGGAAGTATCCTCTAATTTACACTCAGGAGCCAGTAGATAGACCAGCTGATTGGTTAACAGATCCGTTTCCTGTTTACCGATAGCAAAAATACGCCAAGGGAAGCTACGACTGCCTTTTATTCTTGCGATATAATCCTCACATACTAAAATAGCCCTTCTATTCTTGGAATTTCCTTTAATACTATTGTAGCCTTTCGGATAATTCCAGAAATGAGCCTGCAGATTTTCTTCCCCTTTACCTAGCCACATACAAGGATAATCTTCTGTTGCCGATTCAAGAAACAGGACATTCACCGAAGAAGGAGTCTGAAGCAAAGCAGGAAGATTACCTGTTTTTCCCTGTTCTATCTCACTTATATTCTTTACAATATAAGGAGCTTCATAATCACTATTCATACTTGAGTCTTGTTGAAAAGTCAATATAGATGATTGGTCGAAAATAAACTCTGCATGTTCATCGTTTATAACCACATCGCCTTCCAAATCTGTGATAAAACGATATACTACACCTTCATTATAAACACGAAACTGCAATTTACTCTTATCTTTAAAAGTGATAAGCGTCTCATTATATTTCTCCGGTATTTCCGAGAACTTCTCTTTTATTTCAGGAACCACGATCCTGTCAACACTCGATCGATTTACGGAACGTACTTTGGCACGCCGTGTCGGAACCAATCCGTGATCGGTATCCAGATGAATGTCTTTCACCTCAAAGAGAAGATCTGTTCCCATGTAAACTTGCATAGACACATCGTCATCTACACTTACGTTCAATTTTAGATTCTTATCAGGGGAAAGCGTTTCTATATCTTTTGCCATCCCCATGTAAGAAATCAATAAACTGAAAACCGTTACTAATACTCCTTTCATTCTCATAATTACTTTATTATTGTTTCACAATTTTGAAGATACGGCTTTTGAAAGCTCCGTACAATGGGAACTCGACTCCTATATTCATCAAGTGGCGACCTTTATAAAGTCCTTCCATCCCGTCAATCCGATAGGATGCCTCCGGTTCCAAACCGCGCAATTTTACCTTTTTAGGACGTTTCGTCTCCGGGATTACATTATCAGGATACTCAGCCAGATTATAAACGAACAGGACAGATTCTGTCTTCGGCTTATCGACAAACTGTAGAACACTCCGGTTATTTTCATAAGGGGAAACCAAACGATAATGATCTCCTTTATGCACCGTTTCCCGTATCTCTTTATAAAGAGCTATCTTTTCACGGGCTGTTTCCTTCTCTTTATCGGTCCATTTCGTTATATCGTAGCCGACTCCCAACACCCCGCACATAGATACGTCAAACTTAAATTCCAGCGGATGCTTCTGACCGTGCCAGTCCTCTTGTGTCACCCAACTGATCATTGAATTGGAAGGGAACGCATTCAGGAAAGAATACTGTATGAATGTACGTTCCACCGGATCGGTATTATCACTTGCCCAGCAGAAATCGGTACGTGCCATCATACCCAGGTCCACTCTTCCGCCACCACCGGCACAGTTCTCAAACCATACTTCCGGAAATTCGGCACGCAGCGTTTCAAACAGACGGTACAGGTTCTCGATATATTTAATACGGACCGCCCGCTGCTCGTCGGTCGGTGCAGACAGGAAACCCGGCTCAGTCAGTCCGCGGTTCATATCCCATTTTATGAATTTGATATTGTTTTCACGCAGCAAGGTAGAGAAACAGGTATATAAATATTGATAGACATCTTCGCGTGCCAGATTAAGCATCAACTGGTTACGTGTTTCATGCCGGGTCCGGTTCGGGTAATGGAATACCCAGTCAGGATGTTGGCGGTAGAGGTCGCTGTTCGGGTTTACCATCTCCGGCTCTATCCAAATACCAAAATCCAATCCCATAGCATTGATCTTGTCGATCATCGGTTGCAGACCGTTAGGGAATTTTTTCTTATCGACAGTCCAGTCACCTAAACCGCCTTTATCGTTCACACGACCTTTAAACCAGCCATCGTCGATTACAAAGACCTCTACACCCAGTTCTTTTGCAATTTTAGCCAAAGCCAACTGATGTTCTTCATTTACATCAAAAGTCGTCGCATACCAGCTATTATACAAAACAGGACGAACCTGATCGCGATGGGAAGGATATAAGACCTTTTCGCGGGTAAAAGAAGCCAGGTTTTGTGAAACACCCTCCATTCCACGGTTGGTATATCCGACCATCAGCTTAGGGGTTGTATAACTTTTTCCCGGCTGAAGGACCAGGAGTTGATCCCAGAAATTAAGACCTCCGGTCACTTGAACCTCGCCGGGAGCATATTTCTCGAAATCCATCCGCCAGTTCCCACTATACTGTAAGGAGCCAAACCAAACTTCTCCACAAGTCTCCTCCTGCTCGCCTTCCGGCCTTATCGCAAAGAAAGAAGAACCGTATGAACGCAGGTCTTTCGTCTGAATCGTCTTCAGTCCCTGAGTCAGTTTCGTTACATTCATCTGGTACTCATATCCCCATCTGCCGGACAAGTGTGTTAGTTCATATGCATTTTTCGGTAGGAAAAAGGTGCCGGACTGAACATTTTCAATGTCGATACTCCCTTTCTTTCCCGTATTCTTTACCTCTATCCATTTTTCCAGCAGATCATACTCCGGGAGAACACGGATATATTCCGTTACTGCCAGCGGATAATATTTATCTTTCTGATGAATAACCAAAGTGGTATATCCATCCTGTGTCAGGAGTTCCACTCCGGTATAAGTCAGTTCAATATCCCTCACCCGGTCTTTGAATACTGCTTCCAGCATCGGAGTGGTTGCCGAATAACCACCTCGCACCGTCACTTCTTCTCCTAACGGATAACGAAGCATTCCCGGATCCTGACTTTTATCTCCGAAATAAAACATATTCACAGTCCCCTGTTCAGACACACGTATCTGATAGACAGAAGAGTGTGTAGCCAGTGTCCACGACTTCCCATCACTACCCACTGTAATAGCGGATTGTTGTGCCCAACTCATTCCCGCCACCAATGCAAACAATACAATAAACAGCTTTTTCATAAGTAACCTTCTTTACATTAATCAATAAATATCCTCCGGTTTACTCGCTCCTGAAGAGGCTTCCGCTATAAGTAACCGAGCCAAAACATCCGATTCCATCGTGTTCGACGGACTAAAAGAGTCGCTTTTCATATATTCAAGCAGGCTGAAATATAATTGCCGTGCTTCCGGACGCTGTTTCCAGTCAGACAGCAGGTCCATAGAGCAGAAAAGCAATTTACCCGGTCCGACTTTCACCTCGAACAGATTCGATAAACGGCGGTTATTCGCAAAATTATCGATCACTTCTACCAAGGGGGTCACGGCTGGCAGATTATCTGTCACGATTGTTTTAGACTGTTTCAACAACGACCACCATTGCCAGTCAGTATAATTACCTGTCGGGAAATGGCTGAATGCCGGATGTGACGCATCACATAAGATACCCATTGAACCCGCCTGTTTCGGAAAATGAACCGGACTCCAGAAAACCGGAACAAATTTGCCTTCCAGTCCTACCGTTTGCCTATAATCCGGATTATACAAGACTTTCTTCCCTCCTGCCAAAGCTCTTACGGCTTCATTCAGATCACGCGTAACGATGATCTCTCCTTTATCTAAATCCGGTTGAGCCGGATATACCCAAATACTCCATTCATTTTTATAAGGAGTGTTATCCAATACAACGGACAGGGTTAACCGGGCAGCCTCTGGTTGATTTAACGGGCTGGTAATCGTTTCAGGCAACTTATTCAATCCGATGGCAAGTGACGGACAAGTCATTGTCCCTTCATTCACCACTTTACCCTTGTCATCTTTCAAAGACCAGGAGACAGATTGATTTTTCAATTCTTTATCTGTGAAATTGGCAATCTCAACCGTAGCAGCAAAAGGCTCGTCATTGGTATAAACGGCTTTCGGAAAACGTACCAAAGGAGATACCGGAGAACTAGCCTGCCGGAAAATCGCAGCATCGGTTACGCCTTTACTGTCCCAAAATGCGTCCAACAGACCTACCAAAGCAGTGCTTTGCCCCGGAAAATCATGCAAGTCGAGAAGCTGGAAACCGCTACATCCGGCCGTTTTCATCGCACGTTCAATCTCTTCTTTATATAAAAGGGCAGCCAGATAACCGGAAGCTTTCAGGTAATCATCGGCTTTATCCAACAATCCTTTCTTTTCCAGTTCCTGTTTTACTCCTTTAAAGTTCAGAGGGTCGAGTACACCGGTATATTTTTCGATCTCTTTCAGGTTCGGGTATACCGAATATTGTCCGACCTCATGCGTAATCAACGGAACTGTCATTCCTTCCACAGAAGCTGTATAATCTTTATCGAACGAAGGAGACTGGGTATCGAAGACTCCCTGACCGCGTACCCAACCTTTTTTAGTCCATTGCGTAATAAAGAAATCATCGTCCGGTTCAGGCCAGTCACCATGTCCACCTTCGAAGGTGAAAGAAGTGGTTGTATATAGATGACGCGGATCTTTAGCCTTTACATAACTCAGTAACCGGGAAAGGAAATTAAAGTCCGGTTGCAACTCATTCCCCAGACTCAGGAAACAAAAAGAGGGATGATTACCATATTCAGACAGGATACGGTCAGCTTCAGCATACAAATATTCGTTTGTTTTCTGATCTTGTCCCACGCTTAACGACCAGAGAGGAAGCTCTACCTGTAGATAAAAACCTAAAGAGTCAGCAACCTGAAAAGCTGCTTCCGGCGGACACCAGGAGTGGAAACGCAAATGGTTCAATCCCCATTCACGGGCAGTCAGAAAGACTTTCTTCCATCCCTCGGGCTCCATTGGAGGACGCCCGGTGAGCGGGAAAACACAACATTCGAGCGTTCCCCGCAAGAAAGCTTTATTTCCATTCAACAGCAAGTCCGATTGATTATGCCGGAATTCGCGCATACCGAACTTCGTACTCCGCCCGGCTCTCACCGAACCGGCTTCGACCTTCAGATCCAATTGATACAATGTCGGAGTAAATTCATTCCATACCTGCATCGAGTCACCCATCGGGCAAGTGATGTCCAACAATGATTCTCCCGATGGAAATTCCATATCACGCGTCACGGTCGTAATCGGGGTATTCTTCTGTTTTTGTACTACAGCCTGCAAAGATCCTTTTGTGGCCTCACCACGATTATTGATCCTACCTTTCACATGCACTTGTCGGCCGGAAACGTCCGGATACACTTGCAAATCTTCGATGGAAAGGGCTTCTTTAGCCGTAAGAGATATTTCACCGATAATACCGTTCCACATGATCTGTGTTTCATTCGTATAGGCATGCGCCTTATCATCGATAGAAATATCATGTTGTTTCCGGTTATCGACACGGACAGTCAACTTATGTTTCCCCGGTGTCAGGTATTCCGTCAGATCAAAAATATGCGGACTGATCAGACTCTCACAACAACCTGATACCGGCTTCCCGTCTACCCATACCCTTGTCTGCCAGATAACACGCTCCAGCTTTAGTTCGATAGATTTCTCTTTCCAGTCCGATGGAATCGTTACTTCACGAGAATACCAGGCCGGACCGACATAACTGTTTTTACGGGTAAGATGAAATATCTGCGGTTTACTGATAGAAGGCGGCAAAGTGTTCGGAATACCATATCCTGCCTCGTCGGTCGTTCCCGGCAATCGGATTTTATCGGCAAACGAACGGTCGAACCATTTTTCCGATACACCGACATCGGTACTATCCATCGCAAATTGCCATTCTCCGGCCAAAGAGATCACCGACGATGCCTCCTTGCAAGAGGTAAACATCATCAATACAAAACATATAGATAAAAAATTCTTCAACATATCTATTAATTATTGATGTGCAAATTAGCTGTTCAGATCATCGGAAAAATCAAATCATCTCCCGATGTATCTGTACTCCCTGATGGTTATTATCCATTTCAGCGGCAATATCGAAATACTTCATTGCCTTTTCGTTATTTCCTAATCCCAGGTGGCCTAATGCCATCAGGTAATTGCAATGAATACGGTTCTTTTTATTCATATCGTCTTCCCAAATCTGCAAATCAGGCAGGGAAACAGCGAAATAATCCATCTTGAAAACATCGTAAACATGCTTTTCACCATAAGAGATCAGGTTATTGAAACGCCCCCGTGCTTCATCTTCGCGTCCCAACTTACGCAAAGCCAATCCCTGATAAAAGATTTTATCAGGCTTCTGGTCGTTGTAATACATAGCAGCTGCAGGCTGGCTATTCCCGACACTTGCCTGAAGGAACAAAGTTTCCGCTTCCTGATCTTTACCTAAACCTTGCAAAGCACATGCCTTATAATAATTGAAATCGTTCTCCTGTGCACCGTACAACTTTCCTTCACCCATATTATGCGGATAAGTGAAACATTCTTCGATCAGGTTCAAGGCTTCCGGATATTTCCCTTCAGACAGCAACATCTTTACCAACTCTACACGGGCAAGCTGATACTGTGCAGGAACCTTTCCTTCCCCCCCTTCCCAGGGATGGAACTGGCGGGCATCGATCATACGGATCGCTTCTTCATATCGTCCCAACTGGTTGAGCAAGGTTATATATTCCAGATATAGATCGTCACGCAGGAAAGCGACCTCTTTATGTTTGTCGAGGAATGCAAGCCGGTCGGCATGCGAACGGTTAAGACGCTTATACAATTGATCGAGCTCCATCAGGACACGCGCATCTGTCGTATCGAGAGCAAAAGCCTTCTCCAACAAGACAACCGCCTCTTCTTGTTTACCCAGTTTATTGAAATAAGCCAATGAAAGGTTACGCAACACGGTCGGGAAAGTTTCATCCTGTTTTTTAGAAGCTTCCCAACAAGCAATCGCTTCCGGATACTGGCGTTTGTCATACCACAGATTACCCAGGTAATAAAGAGTCTTCGGAGTCTCGGCTGCAAAATCGATAACAGCCTGAAGAGCTTGAATAGCTTCCAGCGTATTCGGGAAACAACAATCAGGCTGTTGTTTTTCCGCCTCACGTATTGCCGCCAAAGCCTCTTCTTTCCTGTCCAGACGGATCAGGAACCAACTCTTATAATAATGTAACATCGTCTGATCGGAAACAGGTTGTCCGATAGCCGTATCAGCCACCTTCAACGCCTCTTCCCAACAACCCGCCGATGCATAATCGAGCGCCAATTCTTCATAATTATGTCCTTCCGGACGCATCAAAGAGATCAATGCTTTCAGATCGGAGTCCTCTCCGGTTATCAGATACTTTTCGAAACCACAGCCGAAGTTGAAACGATCGATACGTAACGAATCTTCAATCAGAGCGATTGCCTCATCGTTCCGTCCCAGATGACGAAGGATAGCCGCCTTCAGATGGCGTCCCCGCAAGTTATGCCAGTTACGGAGCAGGGATTTATCTACTTCAGAAAGCGCCTCTTCCCAATCTTCACGGGCAGCCGACAATTGAGCCAGTGAATAATAACCGGCATCCTGCCAGGCTGCATTCCAACAGGCTTTATAGAAATGATCATAAGCCTCTTCATTCTTTCCCTGATATTTCAGAGAGAGTCCCAGATTATACAGCGGTTCGCCGTCGTACGGGTTCGGATTCCGTTCTGTCAATGTCTTTACCGCCTGACGCAGATAAGGTTCTGCTTTGGCAAACTGCCCTTTGCGGATCAGCCACAGACCCATCGCATTATTATTACGCACATCGGTCGGATCGCGGCGGATGGCTTCCTGATAATAATCCGTAGCCGAATAAGTGGCATGACGATACTGCTCCAGATGCAAACCGGTCAGATAGAGTTGTTCGGTTGTCCGTATATCTTCCGGGTCGAGCGCTGCTTTTGCAGGTTCGGGGACTTCTTTGATAACGTCCGGCTCCGGTTCCCACGTCAGTACCTGTTTTCCTTTCGCATTACAGATAGAAACCTTTACATCGCATAAGCTATCGACAGGGACAAACTCCTCCAGTACGTTTTCCGGGGTTATATCGCGGGTTATATCGAGACAAATCTCCCCGGCTTTTTCGACGGTAATATGCAGACTTTTCTGTATTGATGTGGCAAAAACTTTTAATAAAGCACCCTTTCCATCGGGTTCTATGTTCATCAAAAGATCGGAAGAAGCATTCTTTACGACACCCAGTTCGCGATAAGGCATGAAATACTGGGTAAAGGTCTTCTCTTCATAAGGTTGCAACCAGGTGAAATCAGGCTGGTTGTCGGTATAAACACCTGTCATCAATTCGATATAAGGTCCGTCAGCATCCGTCAGGTTACGGTCCCACGCCTGTCCGAAATCACCGTTACCCCAGGTCCACTGCTTTTTTCCCGGTGAAATGTGATGGTTTGCCACATGCAGGACACCGGCACGGGTATCATTTTCATAACCGCCAACAAAGTTATATTTGGAACGGATCGCCATATAGGAAGTCGGGACAGGTATATTCTTATAACGGGAAATATCCACACCTGCGGAATAATCCATCTTATAATAAGTGCCCGTTGCAATCGGATAACGGGAAACATCCCGTTTGCCATGATCGAATACAGCATTCACATCGGCAGGAAACACCGATTGATAGGCATCATTCACAGCAACAGCCGGATTCGCCCACCAGAGAAAAGTCTGTGGGATGGGTGTCGGATTGTACAATTTTCCCTGAATTTCCAACACTGCACGTCCTGGACGCAAGGTAAAACCTGCCATTCCTTTCTGATGGAACATCCGTTCACGCTCGCTCACCCAAACAATAGCACTGCCGTCGGCACACCGTTCAATTGTATAGTCGATCGGCAGGAACGTACTCGGCCGGTGATGCTGCGGCCAGTTGAACTCGATACCGCCTGAGATCCACGGTCCAGTCAGTCCGACCAAAGCCGGTTTGATGACATGGTTATAATAGATGAAATGGCGGTTTTTGATCTTGTCGTATGCCATTTGTACCCGTCCTCCCAACTCAGGCAGGATCATCACCTTTATATATTCATTCTCCAGATAAACCGCATGATAACTTTTCTCCTCACAGGTATCTTCTATCTTTTCCACTACCGGATAAGGATAAACCACTCCGCTGCTTCCCTGGTAGACACGCTTCTCCAGGAACATCGGATTCTTTTCGGCTTTGCCAATACCGTAGGTAGGAAGAAGGATATCTTGTTCCCAAACTTTCACATTTTCAGTCATTTCAGTATATTTATTTTGTTAATTCTTTTTCCAGTTCTTCCAGAGTTTTTCCTTTCGTTTCAGGAAGTTTTGCACGGATAAACAGAAATCCGCCCAGACAGATAAGGCCATACAGCCAGAAAGTACCCGAAGCACCCACCACCTCATTCAGTATCGGGAAGGTATATGTCAGCAGGAAACAGGCCACCCAAAGGAAGAAAGTAGAGATCGCCATGGCCATTCCGCGTATCCTCACCGGGAATATTTCGGAAAGAACCACCCAAACAACCGGCGCCAGCGACATCGCATAGCAGGCTATCGCCATCACTACCAGCAGAAGCATCGGCCAACCGCTCATTTCCAGGAAGTAGCAGGTTCCCAATATGGCATAGATGATAGCCAGCCCCGCCGAACCGACAAACATCAGGGTACGTCTACCCCATTTATCCACAGTGTAAATGGCTACGAAAGTAAAGATCACATTGGTCACTCCTGTCACTACAATATTCATCAGCACATCGGAAACGGCATAACCGGCTTCCGAGAAGATCTCATGTGCATAGTTAAAGATCACATTAATACCACACCATTGCTGGAAGATCGCCAGAACGATCCCGATCACCAGCACATTACGGACACCCGGTTGCAACAGGGCACCCCAGTTCGCTTTTTCTTCTTTTTTACCGGTCAGTTGAGCCAGTTCATTCAGCGTCTGATCAGCATATTGCTCACCACCGATACGCGACAGGATGGTTCGTGCCTGCGCCGTCTTCTGTACGGTAGCCAGCCAGCGCGGGCTCTCCGGAATAATAAACGAAAGGACAAAGAATAATCCTGCCGGAATCAGTTCCGCCCAGAACATCCACCGCCATGCCCATTCGATACTATTATCTGTCAACGTTTCACCGCCCTGTGTAAAATATTCACCAATCTGCCAGTTTGCCAACTGCGCCATCAGGATACCTAAAACGATTGTCAGCTGATTCAGGGAAACGAATTTTCCCCGAACAGAAGCCGGAGCGACCTCTGCAATATATACCGGCGAAACATTCGAAGCAATCCCGATACCGAACCCGCCTATTATACGGTAAATGATAAACCAGGTAAAACTATCGACCGCTCCTGTCCCATAAGCAGACCATACAAAAAGAAAAGAAGCGATGATCAACATCTTTTTCCGTCCATACTTATCACTCCATTCACCGGACAGTAATGCACCGACCAGGCAACCGATCAAAGCACTGCTCATAGCCCACCCACGAAGAGCAGCAGAGCCTTCCAATCCAAAGAACGGTTCATAGAATATCTTTGCGCCACCGATCACCACCCAGTCGTAACCGAACAGCAATCCTCCCATGGCTGAGACAAGACAGATAAGTAATAAATAAGCAGTTGTTCGCTTCATGACAATAGAATTAAAGTTATGGTGCAAAGAAACAGTCTTTCCGTAAATAGTGAAATAGATAAAACAGACTTAAAGATGGACAATTTTACGATTTAATTATATCTTTGCAACATTAATCTATCTGATACCATGATCAAACGAAAAGACGGTTTTAGCGGTGAACGGGCACTTGTGCTCCCTTTGTCAGTCGTACAGGAGATGGAAAAGGATGCACTTTCCTCGATCCTGCATATTACGGATATCGGTTATTATCCGAAAGCTCTGCACCATTTCCGGGAACGTACGGAACCTATCAGTCAGTTTGTCTTTATCTATTGTATAGAGGGAGCAGGATGGTTCCGTGTCGGGGAGCAGGAATATGCGGTAAAAGCCAATCAATATTTCATACTGCCTGCCGGAGCTCCGCACGCTTACGGTTCGGACGAAAACAATCCCTGGACAATTTACTGGATACATTTCAAAGGGAAGCTGGCCTCTTACTTCGCCGGACAGGCTGCCCGCCCGATAGAAATTAAACCGAGTGTCCAGTCGCGTATCAGTAACCGGAACGATCTTTTCGAGGAGATATTCCGCACGCTGGAAATGGGATATAGCCATGAGAACCTTCTTTATGCTTGTTCCGCATTTCACTATTATCTGGGTTCTTTACGTTACCTGCAACAATATCGCGAAGCCGTCCGTACCGAATCCGACACAAACGATATCGTAACAGCCGCTATCCATTATATGAAAGAGAATCTGGAAAAGAAACTGACATTAGCAGATCTGGCAACCCATATCGGCTACTCCCCCTCTCATTTCTCCGTTCTGTTCAGTAAACGTACCGGTTATGCCCCGTTGACTTACTTCAACCAACTAAAGATACAGCAAGCCTGCCAGCTCCTGGACTTTACAGATATGAAGGTCAATCAGATATGCTATAAGATAGGAATAGAAGACACCTATTATTTCTCCCGGCTGTTCAGCAAGATAATGGGGATGTCGCCGAGGGATTACAAGAAGCAGAAGAAAGGGTAAGATATTCCTGATGATAAAACAATATTAAAGTGCCAAATATCAATTACATTTATGACACGATGATCTTTATCATATATCCTATTGATGAAAAAGCGGAAGTATGAAAACTAATCATTCATACTTCCGCCTTTTGTTATTAAATATTTATACCAGGAAAGTAAAGTCTAAAAGACCTTCATTCCAAATTCACTCCATACAAAGTAATTACCACCTGATGCATTTTCCGGAACTGAGAAACGAATAATCTTAAATGGTTTTCCTACCATAATCTTCGAATTATAAGTTTCTTTACCACCGGTCGGCAGTCCGTCAGTCAATGTGCTTATCTGATTAAAAGATACGCCATCCAAACTTCCTTCAATAATGATTTTTACAGGTGCTGCACTACCATTTGCCGAACGTGTCGTATAATAGAAGTTAAACGCCGTGGTCTCAGTCGGCAAGGCAACCTGAAGATAATGCGTACCTTCAACAGCAACGCTCCAGGCAGAATGGAAGTAAGTCTCCACATCTCCGTCTAACAAATTTGCCAATGCACCTTCCGACGGCTCAACAGCATTCGAAGAAAGCATACCGGCAGTCAATTCCACTTTCTTCAATTTGCTTTCGTCCGGTACATATGAAATACCATATAAACAGGTATTCTTAGTATCGTCAATAACAAATCCCTCCTTCGAACAACCAGCCAACCGTAACGGCAGAACAAAATTTCCATATTCCAGCTTTGTACGGTCTACCGTTATTTCCAGATCCTTCGAATTATCGTCGGGAACAAACGATACGGCTCCATCACCGCTTAATGAATATACACTTCCGGGTAAAATCGAATAATTGGTATCATTCTTCTTGTTATATTCCTCCAGCAAAGATTCGTCAACCGCAACCGTACAATCGAATGTCCATTTACTTGCCATCGGTATAGAGACCGGTAATGTAAACTTAGCCTGTGCATCTCCTTCGTCGGTAAACGTATTCGAAACAAAACCAGTCTGACCGAAATAAACGGAAGGTATCATTACGGAAGGTACCAAAATAATCTTATCTTTTTCCGAATTGATCGAATCGGCTACATTCACCAAAGAAACAGGCAATACATATTCCTTACCGGCAGGCAAGTCATAAATAAGATCTGTCTTGAAAACAATGTTTGCCATTTTATACAAATTGTCCGAATCGAATACCAATTGGTTGTCTGCAAGTTGGTAACAATTCTCCGGCAGTTTAACGAAAGAAGTTCCGTTCTGTACGTTATATGCCTCCAAAGCCGCATCATCCAGCACTGCCACCTCTACTTCCGTCGTACTCGAACGGTCTGAGCCTGATTTATTAACCGTCAGTTGATACGCTGTATCTTCGCCGGTTTTATATAATGTTAACGGCATTTCCCCGCTGTTTCTAAAATAGAGGATCGTACTATAGTCGCTCAGAAATTCATCTTTTTGATCTTCACATGCCATGAAACCAGCAGTCAAAGAGAATAGAAGCGATATCATTAAAATCTTTTTCATAAATAATTCTTTTTAGATTCGTAAGAATTGGTTCTATTACCAACCATAATTCTGGGTTAACAATTTATTCCTATCCAACTCGCTCTGTTTGAAAGGATACAAATAATGATTGTCTTCAAACACACGTGTTTCGAAAACTGTTCTTTTCCAGAATCCGTCGGGCGTATCATCCCCGCTACCGAGGATTTGTGCATTCATACCATACATCGGACCCCCGTCTACCTCTTTGGCAATCATCCATGTACGGGTATCGAAATAGCGATGGTTTTCAAAAGCAAGTTCCAACCGGCGTTCGATGCGACAGTATTTGATCAACTCATCCGTCGATGCAGTAGGATAAACATCCGTAATGGAAGGCAATCCGACACGATCGCGCAAGTCTGCCCACAATTCCATCGCTTGCACTTCATATCCGGCAGGCATAACCACATTCCGTTTTTTGCATTCAAGCACCGCTTCAATAAAATTAAGATACATTTCGGCAAGACGGAAAGTAGGAAATACGATATTTCCCCATTGACCGCTGGCAGAGTTGAGCGTATGATCATAAAAACGGTTGACCAGATAACCCGATTTAGGATAGTCGTGCGACTTATTACTGTTGGCTCCCTTGGCAAATGAAATCAATGTCCGGCTGGAACCGTGGTGCCACCAGTTGCCTCCGAAAAAGACGGATACATAAAAACGAGGTTCACGGTCTTTATACATATTCGGTGCAGTCAGATCATATTCGCTGGCGCCTGCCCAAGCCGGATATTTCCAGGTAGTCTTTTCAAATTCATCTTCCTGATAACCGGATTGTTTATCGATCACCGGAGCGTCTCCGTTATATCCCGTAATCGGATAACGACCATTCGCCATTGCATAGGCATCCACTTGTTGCTGTGTCGGTCCAACGCCACCGTAAGCAGTTCCGGAAATGCCGGTCGGAACCGTATGTACTCCTACCTGATAACGTCCTTTATATCCGGTAGACCAGATAAGTTCGGAATTCCAATATTCCTGTATAATACCATTATAATTGGCATATGGATCAGAACCGTCGCCTGCACGATACAGCTTATACATCGGATTATCGATCAGTACCTTAGCAGCTTTAGCAGCTTCCAGCCATTTGTTTGCATCATAATTCTGGGGGAACAGGGCAACACCCGACAACTCCGGAAATTGTTCGCTTACCGGATTCTTCACCGATGCGTAAAGTTTATTTCCATTAAACAGATCACGTGCCGAATAAAGCTTCAACCGGGCAATGACTGCCTGACAAGCACCTGCCGTAGCCAATCCTTTTTCCGCATCCGAATAATCAGCTTGCATAGCCGGATCGGCGATACATGCTTCCATTTCACTAACCACATAATTCACGCATTCTTCCCATGTATTACGGGGACGATAAAGCGCTTCGGTCGATGCCGTGAAGTCTAGCAATTCGTCGCCTAACAGAAAGACCGGTCCGTAGATACGCATCATCAGAAAATAATAGTACGAACGGGCAAACCGGCTTTGCACTTTCCACTGGGCCAGCTCTTCTTTCGTTATGATCGGATCGGAACACCGATCCACATTCTGCATAAAAATATTACACTCACGAATCCCTTTATAATAGAAATCCATTTTATAATAAGGAACACTGCTGGCATTCCATGAACCGAAATTGATCCAACGCGACTCACGATCGTAAGTAACCGTACCTTCGTCAGAAGCTGCAAGCCAAGGAGAATTGGTAAAATCACCGGTATCATCAGGCAGAAAACTCATGGAATTCAGCCAATACTTTTGAGTATCGTTGCGGGTCTCCCATATCTTATCGAATGTTAATTTTTCATCTTCCTGCCTGTCCAGAAAATCTTCACAAGAGGTAAGGAGCATTGCTCCTGCCGCCAAACAAATGAATTGAAAAGAAGTTTTTATCGAGACTTTCATATATATATCTTTTTAAAATGGATTAGAAATTAGCATTTAAACCTATGGTAACAACCCGGTTAGGAGGGTAACCAGAGCCGTCGCCATTCCCTTTTTCGGGATCCCACAGTTTGAATTTACTAAATGTCAGCAAGTTATTACCCGAAAGATAAAAACGCAACGACTTTATAAACGTTTTATTCATCAATTCTTTCGGCATTGTATATCCTACTTCGAAATTCTTCAGACGCAGAAAACTACCGTTACGCATCCACCAGTCAGAAGTCTGGGAATTATTGGATGATCCGGCAGCACCACTCCAACTCAACCGGGGATAAATCGAACCAGCATTTTGTTCAGCCGTATTTTCCAGGCGCCACACATTGTCGTAAACATCTTCATTGATAGCGGAACGTTCCATATTCCCCTGACTGAAAGGTGATTTAATGGTAGAACCGTCTAAAAAGAAGTTCACATGGCTCACTCCTTGAAAAAATACATTCACATCCCAATTCTTCCATTGTGCAGTAGCACCGAAACCATATATTATCTCCGGCAAGTTCGTGTAGCCCATAGCTATTTTGTCTTGCGAATCGATCTGGCCATCCCCGTTGATATCCTGATATTTGATATCACCTACCCGATACTCACCGAAGGATTGTTTCGGACTATTGTCTATCTCTTCCTGACTTTCGAAAAGACCCAAGGAAACCAATCCGAAAGGTTGTAAATTTCCACCCGAACCGAATGGTTTTCCAACACGATTCTGATACTTATATTCCCAATCCGGTTCGTCGTTATTCAGCAACTTATTCCGGTTGTAAGTAAAGTTGGTGCGCCCGGTCAAATAGACATCCCCGACCTTCTGCGAATACTCGGCCGTACCGTCGAATCCCTGATTCATCGTTTCGCCGATGTTGGTATAAGGAATGACCGACAAGCCGACAATGGCAGGCAAACCAGCTCGCTGAAGGAAGATACCGGTACGTTTCTCATGGAAATAATCAACCTGCACTCTCAGTTTGTTGAACAATGAAAATTCAACACCGACGTTCATCTTTGCCGCTTCTTCCCAGGAAGCAGATAAGTTTTCCACATCCCCTACACGGATCCCATCGCCTCCGTTAGCTCCGGCAGAGCCATAATTCCACTGGCCTCCTCCGGCATCTTTCCCGACAAGAATAGTCGATTCGTATACCCAGCGGCGTTCTCCGCCAATATCATCGTTTCCGACTATACCATACGATCCTTTCAACTTCAGCATATCGACCACTTTGGTCAATGGCTGGAACCATTTCTCGTTCGACACCATCCACCCGATAGCACCGGCAGGGAAGAAGCCAAACCGGTGTCCTCGGGCAAAATTCTCCGAACCATTGTAACCGATATTCACTTCGCCAAAATAAGTGTCATTGAAAGCGTAGGTCACACGTCCGGCAATACCCTGGTTCTTATAAGGTAATGACTTGAATTTGTCTGCCTCCTGCGTACGTGTATGTATTTTATGGTTATAAAGGAACAAAGCTCCTACACGATGTTTCTCAGCAAACAGATGGTCATAATTCAATGAAGCCTCCATGTAAGTAGTCATCGTTCCGTCACGTGCAATGCTATAAGCCAACTCCCCGCTACCGGTACGGATAGGCGAACCGAAAATAAGATTTCCATCGGCATCTCTTCCGGTTGCATGATACTGGGTCGGCTCTTTGCTTCTACGCTGTGTCGTCGTATTCCACGCATCCCATGAGAATTTAAAATTACCGGTCAATCCTTCCAATGGTTCCCACAAAGCACCGATATCCTGGGTCAGTCCGATCAGAGATTGCGAAGAATTCCAGAATTGTTCGCGATACCCTGAGTGTACAAGCATGTTCCACGGGTTAAATCCCGAATCAGTAGACGGACCGGCAATCGTCCCATCCGAATATTCAACAGGAAATGCGTTAGGCGATGTCATATAAGTATACGACCAGATTCGATCGTTGTTTTTCTCATCATCACCCGGGGCGAACGATTTCTCATATATATTTGCCAGATTAAGATTCAGCGTCGTACTTTTGGTTAATGCCAGATCCACATTGGCACGGAAGTTAAACTTGTCATAATGGACGGACGAATTATAATCGTACAAATTGCCGGCACTTTTGAAAATAGAACTTTCATTATAAAAAGAGCCTGAAATATAATATTTCACAATATCGGTTCCTCCCGTGATACTCAGGTTAACCCGCTGATTGGATGCCAGATCATTATATAAAGCATCGAGCCAGTCGACATTCGGATAAAGATCAGGATCGGCATTGGTACGATATTTCTCGATTACCTCCGGCGAGTAATAACCAGGTTGAATGTCATTGTACAAATCAGCCCATTGTGCGGAGTTGATCATCTTGGGCATTTTCGTCGGGCTGGTGATACCGGCTTCGGCACGTACGTTGATAACCGGCTTCCCTACATTTCCCTTTTTTGTAGTAATAAGAATAACACCATTTGCTCCGCGTACACCATAAACGGCAGAAGCAGATGCATCTTTCAGAATGGAGAAAGAGGCAATATCGTCGGTATCCACCAAATCCAGTTCACGTTCGATACCATCCACCAATACCAAAGGAGTAGAAGTACCTTTAAAAGAGGATACACCACGAATATAAAAATCGGCAGCACTGCTCTTCCCCGGTTCTCCCGAACGGCTCATTGCAACAACACCAGCCAGCTGTCCGGCCAACACATTCGAAATAGATGCCCCCGGAACTTTCAGGTTCGCCACATCCACTGTAGAAATAGCTCCGACAACACTTTCTTTCTTCTGACGGCCGTAACCGACAACAACCACTTCTTCCAGCACTTCGTCGTCGGCAACCAAGGTTACATTGATAGTTGTCTGATTGCTTATGGCAATATCCACACTCTTCATCCCCATATAAGAGAAGGTAAGAACTCCACCGACTCCATCTACTTTAATCTCATATTTGCCATCGATATCGGTCACAGCCCCGGTTGAACTGTTCTTCAGCCAAATATTGGCACCAATCAAAGGTTCACCGGTTTCATCGGTAATAACACCGGTTACCGTTATACTTTTCTTTTGAGAAACAGCAGGTAAAGAAACAGGGCCGGAGATCGCTTTTCTTTTTACCACTACCTGATTACCATTTATCTGATAAGTTAATTCAGTCTTCTCAAACAGCGGATTAAGTATTTCTTGTATAGAACCTTTTACAACTCCAGTTTGTATTTTTCTATTCAACTCGCTTTTAATCTCATCGGAATAGAAAAACACATAACCGGTCTCGGTTTCTATGTATTTAAGAATGTCCAGCATAGTAGACTGTTTTTGCTCCAGTATTTGTTCTATCGAAATAGACGAATCATTATTTGCGTAAGCACAGGTTATACCCATACTCAACAGTAATACAATTATATGTCTGACTTTTTTCATACATTTGTATGTCTTTAGGTTTTTCATTTTTAATTGGAAAATTTAAATCTCTGATAAGTCCGGACGATCTTGCCCATCGTTCGGGCTTTTAATTTCTTGTGTTTTTCATATTTTATATTCCATAGGCGACTCTTTTAAGTTATTATTCTATTATTAATGTATTTGATTCAAAGCGATAACGAACACCATAAAGCATTGAAAAAGTTTCCATAACCTGTTCTATATTATCAAACAAGACAAGTTTGCCGGAACTAGACCGCCCTGCAATAGCAGGAGCACATTGAATTTGTACATTATAGTAACGGCTTAAACGCATCAGGATATTTTCCATTGTTTCTCCTTTAAACTGAAGTAACCCATCTTTCCAGGAAATATAATCATATACGTCAACCTCATCTATCCTATTTCTACCCGCCACGAAAGTCAGTTTCCGGTCAGGCGTCAGTTGTATTTTTTCATGTTCCACCGTTTCTACCATTACGCTACCTTCGGCCAATACAACCGAACTTTCCTGTTCCTCTTTATAAGCCGAAATATTAAACTTGGTTCCCAGCACATTAACGACAAAACGGTTCGTCTTTACATGAAAAGGGATATTGCTTTTTGCCACTTCAATATAAATCTCTCCTTCCATTTCAATTGAACGAAGCGACGCTTCAAATTGAGAAGGGAAACGTAAGATACTACCCGAATTCACCCAAACTTTCGATCCGTCTGGCAATAAAAGCGATGAACGACGTCCATTAGGAACGACCAATGTGTTCATTGTAATATTTTCTAGATCATCTTCAGTGATTTTTTTTGTGATAAT
The DNA here is from genome assembly GCF_003479145.1 of Parabacteroides sp. AF18-52. Lineage (NCBI taxonomy): Bacteria > Pseudomonadati > Bacteroidota > Bacteroidia > Bacteroidales > Tannerellaceae > Parabacteroides > Parabacteroides sp. AF18-52. The sequence continues at coordinate 34,586 of NZ_QUGR01000025.1, read as the reverse complement.
CCGCTCTTTTTCTTTAGCTTTTACTGTAATTCCGGAATTATAAGCAATCAAAGCATTATCTTCCACCTGCACTTTTTCCTGGGTATCCAGAATCAAAGTTACTTCGGTTTGGACACAGTCAACGACCATATCCGTATCAGACAACCAACTGTTGTTTAAAAATTGAAAACCGACAACACTACCTAATAGTACGACAACACAAGCAGCAACGTAGCGCATAAATATCAGGCGTTTTCTGGCACGTCTTTTTTGCATGCTTACCTCCAACCGTTTCCAGAGTTGTTCTGTTTTATCCGCCGGAACAGTAAAATCATTCATGTGGGTCGACTTCAAAGCAAGGCGTGCCTGATCAACAGCTGATTGTTTTTCCGGATACTTTTCTAACCAGGAACGCCAGACCGCGTCCAACTCTTCAGTAGGAGCCATACACCACATGATAAAATCAGGATCATGTAGTAATTTATATGTTGTTTCTGATATCTTCTTATCGCTCATTTACGAATTCTTTTTATACGTTATTTTCTATACATACGCACAAAAAGGATAAATGACCCCATTAAAAAGAAAAAAAATGCTTCGATAAAAATAAATAAAATAATACGGGGAGATATTTTTCACGGATACGGTCAATCGCGCGATAGATCAGTTTACGGGTTCCTTTAGTCGTAAGTCCAAGCAAAACAGCAATTTCATCATATTCCAGTTCTTGCATAAAGTGTAGATAGATTGCCTCCCGCTGACGTCCGGTAAGGCATTGCATCATATTTTCTATTTGTTCGGTTATCTCTTTCCGCTCTTCCTCTTCTTCAATAAGCTCCAAACCGGAAATGGATATCCGGAAATTATAATCATCTGAGATTAGTAGTTCTTCATAATCTACATCTTTTCTTTTTTGAGAGATATACCGATTCTTCAAACAACATAAAAGATAATATTTTTCATGTTCTCCTTCGGATATTTCATTCTGATGTTCAAAAAAATGCAAAAAGACATCATGAATAAGATCATACAATGTATCCTCATCCACACCTAGTGCCCTACCGTATGAATACATTTGGTCAATGTATTTCTCATATAGCACTTTGTAATTGCTCTGTTTGTTTTTCAACATCACTTCCTTGTTTTTATACGATAGATAGTGGATACTTAGTTCATACAGAACTATTATCTATGTGTAAAAAAAACAAGTATGATAAGTAAAAAAGTAGAGCTAAAATCATTAAAAACCAGGACAACACCATGTTCCTACTGTATAAATTCACCTTCTGTAGGAATAATTCTCACTTATTAAAGAGAATAATAGGTTTTATTTCTATTTTTGTGATCATTTTGAACTTAGTTCTGTATGAACTAAGTAATTTAACCGGATTTTCAGCGAACATAACACACTGTTTTACAGTAGCGTTTCACAATTTTTTATAGTTATTCACATTTAAGAATTCTTCTATAGAATAATAGATATCTGGTTGTATATACCCTTCCTCAAACAATGCCGAAGGCTCATAAAAAGTCTCCGTTGCCGGTATCTGGTACTGTATCTTTGAATTAGGCAAAGCACTTCGAATGACATTTCCGCAAATAGGATAATACTGTCCTGCCTCTTCTCCTACCAATACCGCAGCATGCGACTGTTTTATTGCCAGACAAAAGTGAGCTCCGGCTGAATAGGTATTATTCCCCATAATTACAAAGACTTTTCCCTCATAACCGGATTTGTTAGCCGGTACAGACTCTTCCATAAATGCGACACCCTTTTCCATTATAGGATTCCCAAATCTCTCCATCCAGTAGTTCTTTCCTGCTTTATCTTCACCAAAAACTTTCTTTATCAAATCAGATTCAAGATACTCTTCTATCCCTGATCGCTTACCTGTCATCCGTACTTTAGAAGTATACGAATCCGTTTTCAAATGACCTATGATGACAGAATTATTACCATCCGATCCTCCGCCATTATGTGTTACATCGATAAACAAATATTTTATATGCTTGCTTTTCAATTCACTAAAAAAGGTATCCACAAATCCCCGGTATTGCTTCACATTATCCTCCCCATAGATCTCACAAGTATTATAATAAAGAACTGCAATAGAATCCTCCGGATGAAAAACAGCAGCATACGGCTTGGAATACACAGAATCATTTATTATCCTATGAGTATCAACGCAAATAGTCGTATCACGAGATCCGTTTGATGTTTTTACGACACCTGTATATGTCATTGTACTTTTGTTGGCAGGAGATAGTAATAAATTCAATAACAAATTCATATTTTCATTCCGAAACCTCGAAGGCTGATCCCACGGGATCATAGAATCTATATCCAAAGCCGTATAAGATGCAAAAGAGTCTCTTACAGCCAACAAAGTATCATTTTCCAACAACATCTGATCCCCCCGAAACTCAACAGCCGGGAAGCGATAACGCCCCAAATCGGAGAAAAACCCGAACACAGCGACATGTCCATCCAGAAATTTCCTGACCTTCATCAACCGCCACCCAAAATCTTCCCGTGCCATAGGCACAGAACACGATTCGATCATCTTTTTCTCTAACGTAACAAAAGTCATCGAATCATAACGTTGATACGGGTCCGGATGTATATCCCTGATCATATGAAAAAAGTACCGGATATCTTCTTTCATATCTCCCGGACTTAACCAATCTTTATCACTTCTGTCGGCACAACCAATAAAAAAGAATAATATTAAAATACCAGTTATTAAGTTTTTCATAATGACTTCGGATTACAACAAAGCACTTAATCTCCCCAAAGATATGGATATTTATCTCAATGACCTTCCTGAAACAAAAAATTACCTGTCTGATATGGTGCTTTACAATGGATATGCTGTATATTTGTACAAATCTTTTTTCCGTCTCACAACTGGGGAATGAAAAGATTACAGTAATGATATTCAATACGGGATCGAGAAAATAACCTTTAATTTGAAATTATTATGGGAGCTAAATACACGTTATACGAAACCCTAATGCCCATAAGGAATGGGAATACTCTATTATATGTACCCGTAACAGAAAGGAAGAAATATGAGTAACTTTTCAGGAACAGAGAAAAATACATTCTCGAAAATATACTTAGTGTATTTCCCAAAACTCGTACGTTTTGCACGGGAATATGTCATTTCGACCGAAGATGCCGAAAACATCGTACAAGATACTTTCATGTATTTGTGGGAACACCGGGACATGCTGGATTCCCTGACAAACCTCAACGCCTTCCTGTTTACACTGGCTAAAAACAGATGTATCGACTTTTACCGCCACAAAACATTCATAGATAGTAAAAAAGAATCACTGGATAATCTGCAGGAAAGAGAATTAAAATTAAAAATGGAAGCGTTGATGCAATTCGATGAAAACATTTTTACAGAAAAAGAAATAGAAGATCTATTGGCTAAAGCCATCGAACACCTGCCGGAAAAATGCCGGCAGGTGTTCATTCTGAGCAGAATGAATGGACTAAAGTATGAGGAGATAGCCACACAACTGGATATATCCGTACATACCGTGCAAAACCATATTGTAACCGCTATCCGTAAATTGAAAGTAGAATTGAAAGACTACCTCCCCCTGTTCATTTTCATCATCTAAAATCTTTCTCAAAAAAAATTTATTTTTTTCTGTTTTCGACTAGTAGATGGTCGGAACTTATCCGTCATATTAATAGAACAAGCACTAAATAGCATGAATGAACAACTAGATAAATATTTCCTCGGAGAACTTTCTGACACAGAAAAGAAAGAACTTCTTGATCAGATAGAATCCGACTCTGGTCATAAAGCTGAATTCATCCGTATGCAAAATACAATCACTATCTCAAAGCTGGGAGAACAAAAGGGAGACAATGAATGGGCCTCACAGAAAATGGAAGAACTGGGGAACCGGATCAACCGCCGGCAAATTCGCAAACTTTATCTTAATCTGGCAAAATATGCAGCAGTCGTGGCTATTCTTTTCATCAATATCTGGCTGCTCGCCGATAAATTCATGCCGGAAGAAAAAGCCGTCCTTTATACTAAAATAGAAGTTCCTAAAGGGCAACGCATCTATATGACTTTCCAGGATGGGACGGAAGCATGGCTAAGTCCCCGGTCGGTTATCAAAATCCCGAATGAGTTCAGCAACGAAGAACGCACTGTGGAACTGGACGGCGAAGGCTTTTTCTCAGTTACAAAAGACGCTGAACGTCCTTTTATTGTCAAAACCAGACAATATGATATAAAAGTACTTGGTACCAAATTCAATGTATTTGCCTATTCGGAAAGCAATCGGTTTGAAACCAACCTGGTAGAAGGTCGTGTGCAGGTCATCAACAATGACAGGCCACAGGAAAGCATCATCCTGAAACCCAATGAAATGGCTTCTCTTTCCAATGGCAACCTGATAAAATCCATCGCTTCATTCGACAATGAAGAATACCTGAAAAGCGGAATATTCTACTTCAGTAATAAGAAATTCTCTGAAATACTGGATTATCTTACTTTGTGGTACAACGTAAAATTCACTATCAAAGAATCAGCCCGGATCGACCAGTACATATCCGGAAAATTCCGTCAGAGCGATGAAATAGAAAGGATATTGAAAGCCCTGCAAGGAGTGCATCATTTCCAATACAAAATAGTCAACAATGAAGAGATAGATATATTCTAATACATAAGTATTCACTTCTAAATATAATGCCTATGAAATAAAAAATCAAATCATTCTACAGGAATGGTATAAAAAGGGGCAAGTGTTACCAGCACCTACCCCTAAGTCAATACCTTCCTTTTTTCATGTATTCCACAAACATTTAAAAACAGTATTAACTTTTAAAGCTATGAGCAAAGTTATGAAAAAAAACTTATTGCTATTGTTCAATCGTGTCAATTATATTGAATTAAAGCATACAATTCGTATTATGAAAATAACGACAGTTCTCACATTAATTGCAATTTTCCAGCTAAGCGCCACTGCTTTGCATTCCCAAAATGCCAAAGTGAGCATCAGCAAGAATAATCTGCCACTCAAGGAATTTATCCATGAGATAGAGAAACAGACCGATTATCTTTTCATGTACAGCGAAAAAGAGATCGATCTGCAGGAACAGGTACAAGTCAAAGCAAAAAACAAACCTGTTTCAGAAGTACTGGAAGAGGCATTTGCCGACAGCCAAATCAAATATAACTTCAATGAAGGATATATTTCCCTGCGAAAAGCAGAAAAAAGATCAATCAATCAGGAAAAACGAAAAATATCCGGTATTGTTAAAGAAACAACCGGTACTCCTATTATCGGAGCGAATGTCGTAGTGAAAGGGACTACTATTGGTAGTGTCACAGATATAAACGGTCGTTTCACACTGGATGTTCCGGCAAACGCAACGCTTACTATTTCTTATATAGGCTATCTGGCACAGGAAATCACGGTCGGAAACAAATCGGATTTCTCTATCCTGTTAAAAGAGGATAGCGAAACATTGGATGAAATTATCATTATCGGTTATGGTACCACTTCTGCTAAAAAAATAGTTTCTGCCGTCACATCCGTAAAAGGAGAAACATTACAGGACTTACCTTTTCCGAACGTCGCATCCACCCTGCAGGGACGGGCTTCCGGTGTAATCATCCAGAACCAAGGCGGAGAACCGGGTAGTGAACCTAAAATATCCATTCGTGGCGGTGGTGATCCATTATATGTTATCGATGGTATCATTACCACAGATTGGGAGTTCAAAACATTGAACTCTGAAGACATTGAAAGCATCTCCATCTTAAAAGATGCTGCATCACTGGCTGTTTACGGTTCACGCGCAGCAGACGGTATTGTTCTGGTTAAAACCAAAGAAGGTAGAAAAGGCAAACGGTCAATAGTCTACTCTTTCAATGCACAGTACAGCCAGCCAACTGTTTTACCAAAGAAACTGGATGCTTACACATATGCAGATGTTCAGAACCAGGCAGCAATAGCAGACGGATACGGAGAATACCATCAATTCAGTAAAGATGAAATGGATGTTATCAGAAACCAGTCCGATCCTTACCTGTATCCGAATACAGACTGGTACTCGTTAGGATTGAAAAACTTTGCTCCGGAATACAGACATTCTTTATCTATGACAGGAAATCAAAAGGATGTTAATTACTACCTCTCATTAGGTCTCTTCGACCAAGGTAGTTTGTATACCTCTGATGCCCTGAATTATTCGAGATACAATCTCCGCAGTAATGTGAATACAACCTTTGAAGAAATCGGACTGAAAGTTGCTTTCAACATTAATGCAGCTATGGAGAAGAAAAAATATCCTTCATTTGCCGCCGATGGCATCTGGGATCACCTGAATGCCAAATCCCCGTTAGACCTCGCCTACAATGAAGATGGAACTTTAAGTACAGTATCTGACAACCCATTGATGGAAATGGATGAACGTTCCGGATATGATAAGAACAACGGGATGTACCTGAACACACAATTTGTTGCAGACTGGGCAGTACCCTGGGTGAAAGGATTATCACTCGGTTCTATGTTTTATTACCGTGTAAATTCAAGCCACTTAAAAAAACTTTCGGCCCGTGCTCCCCAATACGGTAAAGATGGAACGCAGTTGGAAGTGACAAAACCATCATTAAAGGAAGAAGCTTATTTCGGTGAATCTTACCAATTCGAGCTAAGCGCAGCTTTCCAGCGTACCTTCGCCAGCGTACATTCAATCGATGCCAAAGCCGTATTTACAGTAGCAGAAAATACCGGACACAATTTCTGGGCTTCCCGCAGAGACTATCTGTCAACCACCGTCGATCAACTATTTGCCGGCTCCAGCACAACCATGCAAAATGCAGGGAACTCGGAAGAGGGCGGACGAATGGGATTGGTCGGACGTTTGAAATATGACTTCGCGAACCGTTATTATATCGAAGGAAGTTTCCGCTACGACGGTTCGGATAATTTCGCCCCGGGACACCGTTGGGGATTCTTTCCGTCAGTTGCTTTGGGATGGGATATTACGGAAGAACCTTTCTTCAAAAATCTTACCCCAAGAAATATCGACCTCTTAAAACTACGTGGTTCTTATGGACAAATGGGTACCGAAACAGGTGTGAACCGGTTCGGTTATCTGTCGACTTACAATATGGTTGAAAACGCAATCTGTATCGGTGGACAATTAGTATCCGGATTTAACGAGGGAGGACTGACATCTCCAGAACTATTAAGCTGGTATACACGTAATTCTTTAAACTATGGTATCGATGTAGCCTTCTTCAACTATCGGTTAAAAGGTTCCGCCGATTATTTCTTTTATGTAACCAAGGGGGGATTGGTTAGTCCGGAAGACCGTTACACGACTCCGCTGGGAACCAAATTGCCACAGATCAAGTCGAACAATGAACACCGTCGTGAAGGCTTTGAGTTATCTATGAGATGGAATGATAATATCGGTTCGGATTTCCATTATGAGATCGGAACAAACATGACCTATTATAACAATTTGTATGTGGTAAAACAGGAAGAGGCGTTGTCCACACTGATGAATCCGTATAAACGCAGTACACATCAGACAGATTATTACAAAGTCATACTTATTGACAACGGTTTGTATCAGTCGCCGGAACAGATATTAGGTGTACCGCGCAGGTTAGCATCTTCCGAAACAAAATTAGGAGATATCGTTTATCAGGATCTCAACGGTGACGGAAAGATAGATGCTGAAGACCAGATCCGTTACGGTATGCCCACTGCTCCTCATTTTACCTATGGTGTAGATTTTGTATTCTCTTACAAAGGATTTTCTCTATCCGGCCTGCTCTACGGAACAGGTAAACGTAATATGGAATTCGGAGTCAATACCAAAAAAGACGAATCCGTCCATGTGAAAAACGAATATCAACTGGATTATTGGAGAGAAGATAACAGAGACGCACTTTTCCCGAGAAAGTCGTTATCTTCAGGTGTCAACGGAGGAAACAATCAGGTAGAATCGAGCTTCTGGGTGAAAAATGCTTCATTCCTCCGTTTGAAAAACTTGTCACTATCTTATGATTTCAAATACAAGCTGCTGAAGAATGCAAACTGGCTCAGCATGTGCAGGGTAAACCTGACAGGAAGTAACCTCTTTACTATTTCCGGAGTTTCAGACTATTTCGATCCGGAAACGACTTCCACAAACGGAGGTTATCCGGTACAGCGTGTTTATTCTGTCGGTGTAACAGTCGGATTTTAATAAAGGTATAACAATTGAATTTTAATAATATGAAAAATATGAATATTAAAACAATATCAGTGGCCTTACTAATAGGGTGTACGGCTTGTAGTGACATTCTGGATAAAGGCCCGTTAGATAAATTCTCGGAAAACGATGTATGGGAAAGTGCGGAATTGGCACAAGCTTTCTTGTATCCCTCACTAAATTATGCCACCGGACAGTTGGTATGGAATGATAAATGGACGGACAATGATGTCATCCAGGATGACGGAGACGCTTCGAACGTAAATAAAGAACAGATCGACCGGTATCATAATGCCGGATGGAATCCGGATGGGAATATATACGGGAATATCCGGAAATGCAACCTTATGCTCCAGAAAATGGAAGAAAACACGACCTTCCTGGAGCAGGATAAAAATTACCTGATTGCACAGGCTAAGATGCAACGTGCCATGATCTACTTCAGCCGTGCCCGTTTGTTCGGAAAACTGATGATCGTAGACCGCGTACTCGACCCGGAAGAAAAGATGGAACTGCCCAGAACGGAAACGATCAAGGATACGTATGACTTCATACTGAAAGATTTGCAGGATGCAGCTGCCGAACTGCCCGCCTCCATTAAAAGCTCCGAGACAGGCATACTTACCCGAGGTGCAGCCTATGCATTAATGGCGGAAGTAGCACTTCACGGCGCAGCCTATATCGAATCCGGTCAGGATGAATACTACAACATTGCAAAGAAAGCCAGCGAAGATCTTTTCGCCCTCGGACAGTATGATCTGGATACCGATTACGAAAAAATGTTCAACGAATTCGATTATGCACTAGGTTCGAAAGAAATTATTCTGGCCCAATTCAGACATGAGAATAACACAAAGTTTGCAGATACCTGGATGCAGACATTGGTTCCGAATGTTAACAACGACAAACTAAAAGAATTCGCCAACCCCAAACTGAGCGACAGCTTTGAAGGCTGGATCGGAATGTTCCCTTCAGTCGACCTGGTAAACGAATACGAAGTCAGAGACACGGACGGAACAGCCAAGGACTGGAATCAAAGCAGTTTCTACAAAAGCTGGCAACAAAATGGCGGATATGTTTCGGACGCTATTTATAAGAACCGGGACAATCGCTTCTATGCAACTGTCGTACAAGACTCAAGCCGGTTTTTCAACAGCCTCGTAACGATGCGCACAAAAGGTAACATGCATTGGGACAGTAAAGCCGGAGGTGATTGGGGAATGGCTCTGAACGGATATGTTTATCGCAAAGGCATATATACGGCAAAACCGTTATTGAATTCGGACCCGACTTACTACCATTATGTAGTTCTGCGATTGGGACGCTCTTATCTGAACTATGCGGAGGTAATGTTACGCCAGGGCAACATCTCTACGGCAATTGAATATATTAACAAAACCCGTACAGTACATGGCGCGATGCCGGAACTACCTCTGAACTTGTCTTCAGAACTTGCCTGGAAAGCCTATAAACGTGAACGACGCATCGAGTTGGTACATGAAGGTGACAGATATTGGAGTCTATTGCGATGGGGAAAAGCCGATAAAAAAGATAAAGTGGAAGAATTGACAAAAGTTCATCACGCTATCAGTATTTCCGAAGATGGAAAGAATTTTGAAATTATCCCTTTACCCTATCAAACCTCTTTCAACGAACGTGTCTTTACAAAGAAAAGATATTTGTTCCCGGTTCCTGAAGGTGAAAGAGTAAACAACCCGTCTCTCGATCAAAACGAAGGATGGTAACCAATTATAAACATCTTATAAAACAACAAGAAAAATGAAAGCACTGTATAATTATTTAGTTCTACTTTTATTGATCGTCATAAACACATCTTGTCTGAAGGCCGGTTTGGACGACCTGGAAACGTACAATCAGAATGATATTACAAATATTCGTTTTGAATACAGATGGTGGGATGAGAGTGGTAAAAGACTCCGGGTAATAGAAATGGGTACGGAGAAGACAATCGACAATAATGCAAAAGAAATAGTCTGTTCGATCAAAGTACCTGATGCCACACAAACTTTTACAACCGAAATCAGAAATCAGGTTTCATTAAGCACCTTGGCAATCAATGTAGATGCATCCTCCTCTGCCCGTATCAGCCCGGTTGGTGGTGCCCCGGCCATGGGAACATTCCCCTCCGACTTTTCAGCAAAAGAATTTGTATATAAAGTTACAGCCGGAAACGGGGATGATGCAAACTGGACAATCAGGATTACGAATTTCGTAAAATAAGGAAATTTCGTAAAACATACTCTTTTAACTTTTTTCTGAAAGTTGGGTTAAGGAGGAGAAAAACACTTCCTTAACCCAACCTCTTAACTAAATTCAATATTATCGGGAATGAATAAAATACGCTTATTATCCTCATTTTCTCTTATCGCGGGAGCAATCTCCGCCCAACATACAATAGACTTGAGTAAAGTCTCCTCTCCAGCCGTCAACTACCTGCAAATGGGCCACTCCGGTCCTGTCGGAAAAGAGATTCGTATAAACAATCTATACATGGAAGAAAGCGGTATCCCGCAACTTCCCGTCATGGGGGAAATTCATTACAACCGGATGGATCAACGGTATTGGCGCGATGCTTTATTAAAAATGAAAGCATCAGGCATCGACATTGTAGCTACTTACTGCATCTGGTCTTTACACGAAGAATTCGAAGGTGAACTTTCCTGGGAAGGACACCTCAACCTCCGGCGTTTTGTTGAATTATGCAAAGAATTGGATCTGAAAGTGCATCTACGTTTCGGACCTTACTGCAATGCCGAAATAAAAAACGGAGGATTACCTGATTGGATTGTAGAAAATAAAAATCTTAAAACCCGCTCGAACGATCCGTTGTATCTGGAATATACACGCCGGTGGTACCAAGCCGTATATGATCAGGTAAAAGGTTTATTATGGAAAGATGGAGGTCCTATCGTGGCTCTCCAGTTAGAGAACGAATATGTAAAAGAAGGAATGATCGTTTCACATTTGCTCAATCTAAAAAAGATGGCTGTACAAATAGGATTTGACGTTCCTATTTATTCCATGACCCACTGGATGGACAGCGAATATCCGAAAGGAGAAATCGTTCCTTACGCCGGTTTCTATATTGAAGCTCCGTGGACAGCTTCGGGAAAGAATGAAATACCAACTTCCAATTTCGAATTTTTCACCTACAACCGTCTGTCGGATAATATAGGTACCGATATCATAAAAATAGAAGGAGAAGTAGAGTCTCTAAGCGGAGAAAATAACGACTCCCCTTTCTTCACATGTGAAATAGGTGTGGGAACGACTGCATTCTATCATCGCCGTGCTGTCGTTCCCGAAGAAATGGCTGGTGAAAATATAAACCTGCGTTTGGGATGCGGAGCCAATATGATGGGATATTATATGTATACCGGAGGCACTAACCCGGTCGGAAAATCAAGTACATACCAATCATCCGGTCCTCGTGTCAGCTATGACTATCAGGCACCCATCCGCGAATTTGGCACTTTGGGGACGGTCATGCAGGAAACAAAGAAATATAATTATTTCATGAACGATTTCGGTACGGCACTCGCTCCGGCTGTGGCTTATCTTCCTACCAGCAATCAGGACAGGAATAATTTGCAATGGGCCGTACGTCTGAATGAATCGGCTGGATACCTGTTCTGCTCCAATTATCTATATAAACACACCCGGAAGGATTATAAAAATGTTCAGTTTACCGTAAAACTGAAAAATGAAACCCTTCGTATACCGCGCAAAAAAGTAACCGTCAAAGGCGGAACTTATTTCCTGTGGCCATTCAACCAATCATTAAGCGATGTATTGTTGAAATACTCAACAACACAGCCGATCTGTTCCCTGGCAGAAGGAAACAACAATACTTATTTCTTCTTTGAAGACGACCTCATTCCAGGTGAATATTTTATTGACAACAAAGACATTCAGGATCTTAAAGTAAAAAACGGTACATTCAGAAAAGAAAAGAACGGCTATTTTATTGATCAACTGACACCAGGAAAAGAATGTACCATAGAAGTTACAAAAAACAACGGTGCAATAGTTCGTTTCGTCACTTTGACAGAAGAAGAGTCGGATCATATCTGGAAAGGTACGATAAAAGGAAAAGAGTTTGTAGTTATCAGCAACTCTTCATTGATATATGATAATGACAAAATCACGCTAATCGACGAGCGACCGTCGACAGAAGCCTGGATATATAAAAACGGCAACTTCATGTTGCAAACAAACCGGGCCACTCCACGGAATTTACAGGCTACAGTTCATCAGGTAACCCCTATGGAAAAAAGCCAGTGGATCCGTCCGGCGAAAGGGAATGCGGTAAAACGTTTATTCTCGCTGAAAACATTTTCAACGATAGAACGCGCTTATCTGCGTTACGCTTCTATCAACCCGGTTCATTGCAGGCTCAACGGCAAAGATGCGGAATCCACAAAAATGAAGGATTATTCCCGTGCAGATATAACGGCTCTGCTCCAAAAAGAAAATAATACGGTTGAATTTATTTTACCTGACGGCGAAGATGTAATCGCAGAGGTCGAAATCTTACTGAACAACGGAGAGCGTATTGTTTGGAATACCGATGTGACCTGGTTATCTTCGGAAAATAACCAACCGGTTATAACTGTTTCAGGTGGGAACACTCCTTCGGCTTTTGCTCCGGAAGAACACTTGGCGGTATATGAGGTAAAAGCCCCGACGGCAGTTTGCGGTGAAGAAGAAACACGCATGTACATTTCCTACAAAGGAGATGTTGCCAACGCATACCTGAACGGACATCTGACGGGCGACTCTTTCTACGACGGAACCGACTGGATCCTTAGCTTGAACCGTCTCAAAGAATCTATCGAAATCAACCCGATGGTTATCCGCATTGACGGTCTGAAATCGGCTGATGCCCCGATCTACTTTGAAAAAAATGTCGTACCGGCAGATTGTGTAATTCCGACAATTTCCGATATTCGGATTAAACAAGAATACCGTTTCGATTTGAAAGATGAATAACGACCGGAAATTATTAATTTAACAAATTGTCAATGAACCCTTACTCTCTGTGTCTTATATGCGAGAGTAAGGGTTCTTGCAAAAACTAAATCCAGCATTACACAAACCTTTGCATAGCTTTTTTCTCCTTTAAATCAGGGACAAACGATATATTTCACTATTTTTGAAAATTAAAAAGGATTTAAAGGTAATAGAATCGACATTCAAATAATTCTATAATAAAACACTATGACAACACTCAAAACTCTTTTGCTTCTCTTGTGCATAAGCTTTTCGCTACAGGCACATGCACAGGAAAAAGTAACTACCCGGGAAGTCCTGTCGCTCGATAAAGGATGGAGTTTCCACAAGGGGGACATCCCCTATCCGGTCATCAAAGGCCATAACGCAACTTACCGGAACGCCAAAGCCGGCTATGTGAGCGGAGCAGCATCTCCCAATTATGACGATTCTTCCTGGCGCGTACTCGATTTACCCCATGACTGGGCTATCGAAGGAACCGTAAATCCGGACGCCAACTTATCCCAGGGATACCGTGACCGTGGTTTTGGCTGGTATCGACGGAAATTCAAACTCGATCCCGAAGATAACGGGAAACATCTCGAAATACAGTTCGACGGTATTTCAACCCATGCTACGATCTGGGTAAACGGAACCGTTCTGCACCGGAACTGGTGCGGGTATACTTCCATGTATATCGATATAACTCCCTATGCTACTTACGGTGATAATATCAATACGATCGCCGTACGCGTGGATGCAGAAGCACAGGAAGGCTGGTGGTATGAAGGGGCAGGAATCTACCGTCATACCTGGCTGGTTAAACGTTCGCCGCTGCATATCATTACCGACGGTGTATTTGCTCATCCGGTAAAGAAGAACGACAACCAATGGGAAATACCCGTGGAAGTTTCTTTGTATAACTCGGGAAAGTTATCGGCTGACGGAGAAGTCGAAGTCACCCTGTTCGCTCCTGATGGCAAGCAAATAACAACACAGTCAAAAGCAGTCTCCGTCACAGCATTAAGAGAAGGCATTGCCAATCTTCCACTGACCGTGTCAGACCCACAACTTTGGTCGCCCGACAGTCCTGCCCTCTATAAGGTAAAGACTACGGTGAAACAAAACGGCACCGTAACCGACGAGGTCGAAACCAAATGTGGTTTCCGTACAATCCGTTTCGATAACAATACTGGTTTTTGGCTGAATGGAGAGAACATCAAGATAAAAGGTGTTTGTAACCACCAGGATCATGCCGGAGTCGGTGTTGCCGTTCCCGATGCGCTTTGGGAATTTCGCCTCCGCAAACTGAAAGAAATGGGAGTCAATGCCTATCGTGTAGCTCATAATCCGGTTGCCAAAGAGTTTATGGCTGCTTGCGATAGCATGGGTATCATGGTTTTAGATGAAAACAGATTGTTCAACACTTCACCCGAATATGTTCGTCAACTGGAGTGGCAAGTACGCCGCGACCGTAACTGTCCGAGCGTAATCCTTTGGTCTGTTTTCAACGAAGAACCGATGCAGGGTACGGAAAACGGGGTTGAAATGGTTCGTCGTATGTATGATGTCGTTAAAAAGATGGATCCGACGCGCCCCATAACAGCAGCTATGAACGGAGGATTCTTCTCTAAACACAACGTATCGCAAGCCGTGGATGTCGGCGGATTCAATTACCAGATCGAAAGTTACGACCGTTTCCATGAAGAAAATCCGGAACTGCCTTTAACCAGCTCGGAAGATGGCTCGGCATTTATGACAAGAGGTGAATACGTAACAGACCGGTCAAGGAACCTGATGGATTCATATGATACACAATGTGCCGACTGGGGTGCCACTCACCGCAGAGCGTGGAAAGCCGTGGCAGAACGCCCCTGGATGGCCGGTTGCTTCTACTGGACCGGATTCGATTATCATGGTGAACCGACTCCGCATCGCTGGCCTACAGTCAGTTCCTTCTTCGGTATCATGGACTTATGCGGCTTCCCCAAAATGGCTTATTACCTGCATCAGGCACAATGGGTAAAAGACAAACCGGTCCTGGAACTGGTACCGCATTGGAACTGGCCTGCCGATTCTATCGGGAAACCGATCAAAGTTATGGCTTTAAGCAATGCAGACAAAGTCAAACTGTTACTGAACGGCAAAGAAATATCCGAACAACAGGTAGACCCGTACGAAATGAATACCTGGTCCGTCCCTTATAAACCGGGCAAACTGGAAGCTATCGGTTATAAAAACGGAAAGATCGTTTCACGAACCAAGGTGGAGACAACCAAAGAACCTGTCCAGGTCCGCCTGATTCCGGACCGTAACAGTCTGGCCGGTGATGGAAGGGATGCTATGCCCGTAACCGTAGAAGTCGTCGATTCCAAAGGCCGTCATGTACCGACAGCCAATAATATGATCGAATTCACCGTAACAGGTCCTGCTGAAATCATCGGTGTAGGAAATGGTGATCCGAACTGTCACGAACCGGAGAAAGGAAATAAACGCAGCCTGTTCTATGGTCTTGCACAGGTGATCATCCAAAGCAAAGAAGGTGCAGGAACAATCACATTAACCGCTACCACTCCGGGATTAAAACCGGCAACGATCACAATCGATGCCAATCAGGTTGCTCCTGTCCCATTCATCGCTGCAGAATTTCCGCCGATGTTGCTGAATAAATGGGTAGCCTCTCCCCTTTCCAGCGACAAACCTGACGCAACCCACCAGATAGCTGATAACGATATGAATAGCTGGCAACCTGTATCAGACGGTGATCTGATCAAACTGGAGAATGCCAACTTCGTTATTTTACGTGCGACATTCAATCCTTTCCAGGCTCACCGGGAAGAAGGCGGAAGTATCCTCTTTAAACAATTGGCTGGAAAAGCTGAAATCTGGTTGAATGGACAACTGATAGGTTCCAAAACGACAGATAAGGAAGAAGATTTCACTGTTGAATTTCCTGCCGTAAAAGAAAGATGCGACCTGCGGGTACTGTTAAATGGTACGGCAGGAGAAGCTGTAGGTTTAAAAGGAAATGTAACAGTCCGTACTAAACGGGACATAAAATAAAATCACTGTTTAATAGTAAAAATAATGTTGCAAAAGTATTATCGTACACAGTCAAATAGAAAACATCCGTCATCTGTGTCCCATCTAATACTTTTGCAACATCTTATTTTTCATTCCATCAATAATATACAAATCTCTTTATTTCACCCTGTTAATAATAACCGGAAGACCATCGGCCGGTAACAACCCCGGTAAATTTATTTTCATGGCAGACTGGAATGAATCAGCAGTAACCTGTCCTATTTCAAAAGTAATATTTACCGGTAACTCCATTAAGGTAGAAGAAAGTGTCAGAGTTTGTCCAGAAACGCTCCATGTCCCTTCCAGTGTCTTGATTTCCAACTCGGGAGTAACATATTTGTTTATAACTGCAACTGCACTCTTATCGTCCTTCAATTCAAGCGTCAATCCTTCCATTACATCAAAAGCCGGTTCATTACTGGTCTGGTCGTCCAATATCCATTTACCTTTCAGTAGCGACTCAAGAGAAGCCGGATCCTGTTTAACCGTTATCACCTTTTCCAAGGTAGATGATTTAACCGTTACCGTGGTCGATCTTTCCTTCATATCAGGATTTGTTGTAGCCTTAATTGTCAACTTTCCGTCATTGGAGCCCGAAGCCGGACTTACCGTACACCAATCGGTAGCTGCCGAAACAGCACTCCATGCTACATTCGATTTTACATCGATGGTTGTCTCAGCGTTTTCCGCCTCTAATATAACCTCACCGGTCGAGACATTCAATGCTGGTGCCGGATCATCATCATCACTTCCACATGCGGTTAACAATGCCAGCAATACTCCTAAAAATAATACTTTTTTCATATACTTCTTAAATTTATAATGTGAAACATTCGATTAGTTAATCTGGGGTCGAAGATATGAAATAGAGAGATTCAGGGCTGGTTTCAGGGGTAGATACAACTATTCTGGTATAAACGGGCAATCGCTTATTTGCGGACAAGCAACTCTTTGACAGTTTCTACATAACCGCGTGAAATGGGGATAGGAACATTGTTACCTTCCATGTTAATTTCGTAGGACCGCCCGTTCTTTTTTATAGAAGAAACGTTCAACAAGTTTATTATATAGGAACGGTGACAACGGATGCAATTGTACTTTTGCATATCCTGTTCAATATTTTTCAACGAATTTCTTACCAGCTCTTTCTTTATCCGGTTATCCTTATGATAGTAAACAACAATATAATTATCGGACGATTCGAAATAGAGCAAATCTTTAGGTTTGATAGAAAGACGGAGCTGATCGTTTTCATCGCATATATTAATACATTCATATTGAATAACAGGCATGTTCTCCTGTATAACAGGAATCACATTCTTCTCTTTCGATACATTATACAGAGTCAATACGGTCAGACTGATAAGATACCACAAAGCGAGGGATAAGAATATGATCCGGAACGACTCTAAAAATTCCCCGATAAAGAAATCGGATGGAGTAGTATATAATGATCCCAGGATCAATGTGCCCAGCAAGACATCAAAGCCAAAACCAACCAAAAGATGGTAAACTTTCATTTCGCGGTTCTTGAAGTACCTGTATTGAAGATACTGCGAAACCCCGATCAAGATAGCACAGACCAATACGAAACCGATCAGCGACAATCTTTTTAACGGTGATAAGTTAATTAAATACCCCAGCCAATTGTAGATATTGAACGGATTAAAAAGGATAAGGAAAAGATTAAGATAAACGAACATCCCGACAGCGAAGAAAACTCTGTCTTTAAATGTCTTCAGATAAACAAAAGGAGTGGTGAGAGACTGTTTTATTTTTGTATATGCTTGCTCCATAAAAGAAATGCTGATCAAATGACAGGCAAATATACTAAAAATGACAGAAACAAAGACGATGGTGCCGCAATTGTTCTTAACGGACACGGGCGACACCATCGTTTTTTCAAATCATTCAGCAACCGGAAGAATTAATTGTCTTTCTCCTCCTGCCGGCTGTATTTCCATATATCCTGCGTTGGTCTTGCCTATCGGAATAATCGAATAAGACGACGAAGGGTTCAATACTATTTTTTTCGTATCCCCGAGTATCGATATATCAGGAATATAAATACGTGTAAGCGCCTTTTTATCCATCTCAACCCATTGATAAGTGAATCTGTTTTTCTGATAATCGTTATAATAACCTAATGACTTTCCATTGGTAACCATTGGATAATAACGACTTAAAGCATATTGAAAATAATCTTGCGTATCGATTCCTTCCCAAAATGCCCAGTAGGTTTGTCCGGCATCGTTTTTTTCGATCAGATTAATAATATGGGTGGCAGGTTCTTTATATTTTCCGCCCATATAAAAGGCCCCCCATTCGCCAACGAGTGTGGGGATGCCCAATTCGCGACCTCTTTCAAACATACTATGGAATAAGAAGTCCAGACGCCCGTACCCCTGTGACATAGAGGCCTTGGAGTCGGTCACTAGATCATACCCATGAGGAGCATAAGCACACAGCAAATCGTTGTGGCCGTCTTTATCCTTTGGAATGCTAAAACTACTGGAAACACCCATATTGCAAAAGAAATTATGTTCGAGGAAAAGAATGTGTTTTGTGTTCACCTCTCTGATCGCATCTCGTACCCTCTGATAAAAATCACTCAATGCTCCTTGCTCGAATTCATTAACAATAGGCGTAATCTTGCCAACCACGTATGAAAAAATTTTCCCATCATTCAGTAATCCATAGGCCTCCAAACGGGAATCTTCCGTATTCCACATTGACATAACAGCTTCTTCGGTCAATATTTCACCGGTTACCGAGGCATGGACTTCTGCAAATCCTTTCAGTAACTCCTGGAATATTACCAATCCGGAAGAACCCATAAACGGCTCATTCATGATGTCGAATCCGACAACCGAAGGTGCATTGGCATACCGTCCGGCAACAGTTTTCCAGGCATTGATATAATGGTCCTGTAGTCCTATACCGTCTTCTGCCGGCTTATTACTCCAGAAATTATCAAACGATCTCTGTACGGCCGGACTCATGATATAGGCATCACTCCAAACATCTCCTTTTACATGCGGAAGACCTTCGTCAAGTGTTGCCCAAAGCGGAGCACCATTCCCAAATTTTCTCCCATACAAATCCTGATGCATATCGAGTATCAACCAAAGATTATTTTCTTCCGCCCATTTCACACGCTTATCGATCTCTTTCAGATAAGCTTCATTAATTTTCCCCGGTTCCGGCTCCAGAACATCCCAATAAAGCCCATACCGTATACAATTAAATCCCCATTCTTTAAACTGGCGGAATAATTCTTTATCTCCGTCATACAGAAAATTATTTTCCGGAACTTTGGTCACATGGTTCAAACCATTTAAAACCACGGTTCTTCCCTGATTATCGATAAAGCTCGTACCATCGGTCGATAAAAAGCCGATCTTTTCCGGTTTATTTATCTGGCAACCTGTGATAAGCACAAGAATAACCAATAAGAAGATTTGCTTCTGTTTACTGTTCATATACATTTTTACTCTTTAAGTGATTAAAATAAGTTGCTGAAATTATTTATTCCACCAGACAGCCGTTGTCATTTTATCTTCTCCCTGGTTATTTACAGCTTCCGTCACGTTATCCAGATTTATACTATATTCTTCCGTCGGATACTTGAACCGGAGCGGTATTTTTCCCTTATTCGGACTGCTCTGGTAGTTTGTAGGCGTTAACCTGGGATAACCTGTACGTCTCCAGTTGGCATAACTTTCATAACCGTTCAGGAAAGTGGCAATCCAGAACTCGGTCCCGATCACATTCAGTTTATCACTGGCAGTGACTGCCTCGTCGAATAACCCTTGTGAAAGATAATCTTCCATCTGTTGCCCCGAAATGACCCCTGCATTACCATAAATAGCCTGTTGTTGCATGGACGAACGGACTGCATTTTCATAATGCGCTTTCGCATCGCCTGAAATATACCCTTTCACGATCGCTTCAGCCTGTAATAATTCAACCTCGGCATGTGTCATATAAATAGTAGGCGCATCCAGTAAAAGAAGCGTTGCCGGATTAAATGTGGAATAATTTGCCAAAGAGGTATAAGTCGGATCGCCCGTACGTATGGTAAGAGCATCATATCCGTTGGGTAACCCTTTTTGCATGTCCCGATCCGTATTGCCATCCGGCAGTGCACAATAGACCTGCATCCGGGGATCGTTGGTAGCCTTCAACCGGTCCATAAATGTCTTGCTTATTTTTATAGCTCCACTCACCAGTAGACTGTGACTCTTGAATACATAACCCAGTTGATTTTCTGTCGAGGCTTTACCTTCTACATGCTGAACCATACAGATATCATCCGCCGATTGCATCACTCCACCCTGAATCGCTTTTGCAATCAGCGCTCTGGCCTGAGCCGGGTCCGCTTTCTCCATACGCATACCCAGACGAAGCAACAGCGAATTGCCGAAACGTTTCCACTTATTTATGTCACCGCCATATAAAATATCACCCTCGATAGGCTCCTTTGTCTCATTAAGTAGAGAAAGGCCCTTTTCAATATCACTGACCATCCCTGCGTAAATATCGCTTTGCCTGTCATAACTCGGATAGAAGTTCTGTGTACGGTATCCATTACCCGCTTCCGAATAGGGAACATCACCATACAGATCGGTAATCCGGTGGAAAAGATAGGATTTCCATATCAGTGCAACAGCGTATGTATTCACATTCGTCCCGTCATCTTCGGTAAGATTGATGAGTTCCTCAATATTCTTAATTACTGTGGCATACATCGTGGTGAAGAAGATTCCCAATGTCTCTGTTTCCAGGTATTTGTCTCCCGCCATCTCATTGAGGTCGAGAGAAGCGGTCTGCTGTACCATCATCATGCAATAACCGACCTGCGTCCTTTTAGCGAGTCCTTCATTGCTTGTGTTCAACTGTGTATAAGTAAGTAATGGCCCCGGCTCGATCGTAGGGCTGTTATTGGGATCGATGTTCTTCTCTTCAAAATCACACGAAGTAATGAATGCCAACGCAGACAACAGTGCCGTTATTTTTAATATATATCGTCTCATAACCTTGATTCCTTTTTAAAATTGAATATTTACATTAAATCCCCAGCTACGGGTTGCCGGAAGTCCGAATTGTTCCAGGCCCTGCGCATTCCCGCTCGTATAACTCGATTCCGGGTCTACCAAAGGCACTTTACTATATAGTGTCCAGAGATTTCTTCCTACCAGCGAGATCATTACATTCGAGAAACCGGCATTTCTGATCAGTTTTTTAGGGAGTGAATATCCAACGGATATTTCGCGCAGCTTTACAAACGAAGCATCGTATACAAACTCCTCCGTAATGTTATTTGCCAGATGCATATAATAATCCATCGCCGGTACTGCTTTGTCGTTGACAGAACCGTCCCTTTTTACTCCTTTTCCGACAACTCCGCCTTCGCGTCCATCCAAAGTCATTTTACTTGTTCCCAGATAACAGGTCATATTGTTTGTCCCGGAGAAAACACTTCCACCGAATTTACCATCGATCAAAACGTTCAGATTGAAATCACGATAGTTGAACCGGTTGCTGAATCCCAACGTATACGGATGAATACTTTCGCCCAGTTTCTTTATCTCTCCCCGCTGTGGAAGACCTGCCGAATCATAAATGATATTGTTGTTCTCGTCTCTCTGATACGAGTATCCTTTTATTATACCGTAAGGTTCACCGACCTCCTGATAGATGAATGCCGGACTTCCCTGGTCTCCGGCAGCACCTGCCCGGGCAGTGGCCATGATGAAGCTGTTCACATTATCCGTAATCTTCTTTATTTCACTCTTATTGTATGAGAAATTGAAAGAACTGTTCCACTCGAAATTTTTGGTTCTGACGGGTGTTCCTGTAAGCAACAGTTCGATACCCTGATTATTGATCTTTCCGGCATTGATCAATACATTATTATATCCGGAACCGGAAGATATTTGCGCCGTGACAATATCGTCACTGGTGTTTCGTATATAATAAGTCAGATCGAGTCCCAGACGATTTTCAAAGAAACGAACATCGACTCCTGCCTCATAAGCCGTAGATGTCAGTGGTTTCAGATCCAGATTCGGAATGGTAGATGTATTGATCGAACCTGTTGGATAACCATTAATCGCTTCGCCATAACTATAAGTTAAAGCCAGATTATAGGGCGAAACCGCCCCACCCGACTGCGCCCACGATCCTCTCGCTTTCAGAAACGAAAACCAGGATGGAAGAGTTACCATTTCGCTTACAATAAGTCCTGCTCCTACGGATGGATAAAAAATATTATTCGGTGTCGATTTATCCCGTAACGATAAAGCAGAAAACCAGTCGTTCCTTCCCGACAAAGTAAGAAAAAGCAAGTTTTTATAAGAAACCTCTGCCTGCCCCATAATTGAATTGATATAGTTTTCCCACCTGTTTTTCCCTCCGCTCGTGACTTCGGTATTGCCGATTACATTAAAATTGGGTTGGATAAAGCGTGAGCCGTAAGCACTGACTGTTTCGCTCCAGGCAATCATACTGTTCCATCCGGCAAAAGCACTTACTGTCCATATATCAGAAAAACGATTGGTATATCCAAGGATAGCTTCCGCATTAAATTCTCCGTTATAAGTGGAACTGGCACTGATATTTCCCTCTTTCAGGTAGCCTGTCCCCATTGGAGTAGTGCTCTCCGCACGGCGATAGATCATATCTCCCCCTGCTTTTCCTCGTATATACCAGTTGTCGGTGATATTATACTGAAGCTGCAAAGAACCGAGCATTCTGTCTTTAGCATCCTGTTGGGCTCTCTTATTGGCAATAAAATAAGGATTTGCGAAATATACATACATATCGGATAGTAGCAGTTCATCTCCGTTCTCTTTTACGGCCGGTGATAAACTACGAATATCTATATTGGGAGGTAATGTCCAGAGCAATACATTTCCGTTACTGGAATAATCATTTACATTTTGTCTGTTCTTTACCCGTTCGCGCATATACATCACGCTAGCTTGAAGGGTAATACGTTTAGTTATATCCGTTGTAAGATTTAAAGAGACGTTATTGCGGTTCAGTTTGGAATTCGGGAAAAGATCATGATAACGCTGGTCACCCACAGAAAGACGATATTGTGTAGATTCCGAACCGCCGGAAAGCGACAGATTGTTATTCAACGACCAGGCATTGTCGTAAAAGTTAGAGAAATTCTTTTTGCTGACAGCCGAATAAGGGCGTGCCACACCATCAAACTGAAGGACATCCGAACCGTCGAGCTTGGCTCCCCAACTCGCCGGACCGCTCAGCAATGCCATTTCCTGGCTGTTGGGAGCTACTCCTGAAATTCCTTGCCCGTATTCATACTGAAAATCACTGGTATTTACGATCGGCTTGTCCAGAGTGAACGAACTGTTCAACTCTACTTTCACTTTGCCCTTCTGCCCTTTTTTCGTAGTAATGACAATAGCCCCGTTTGCCGCTCTCGAACCGTATAAAGCGGCTGCAGTTCCACCTTTCAGCACGGTCATGCTCTCGATATCATCACTACTGATAGAAGAGATACCGTCGCCGTTATCTGTTCCGCCCCACAAGCCGGGTTGTCCATAGTCACTGTTGTCGAGCGGTATGCCATCGACAACATAAAGCGGTTGGTTCGATCCGAAAGATCCGTTTCCACGTATAGTGATCCTGCTCGACCCCATAGCACCTGTTGCAGGCTTTACAACATTGACTCCGGCTACTTTTCCGGCAAGTCCGGCAGCCAGATTCGAATCCTTCACCCGGAAAGCATCATCTTTCAGCTCGGTGACCGAATAGGCCAATGCCTTCTTTTCCCTCTTAATACCTAAAGCCGTAACCACGACTTCATCGACCATCTGCGTATTTTCTTTCAATACAATACGCATCGGTTCGGCGGTCGCTTTAACCTCGACGGTTTCATATCCGATAAAAGAGAACTGGATAACGGCATCTATGGGTGTCTGGAGAGTAAATCCGCCATCCATATCCGTAATAGTTCCGGTTGAACTGTTCCTGATACTGACACTGGCTCCGATAACAGGTTCTTGTTGTTCATCAACTACCTGCCCCGAAATAGTGAGGTGTTGTGCCTTTGCATATAAAGAAAACAACAGCAATAAAAATATCATGTATACATGATTCCAATAATGCCTCTTCATAATTTATTGTTTAAGATTTGAGGCAAATATATGGCAAAATGTATACTGCGATATTTTAAAACCGGCGAAAGGGGTAAATGCAACTTATTTGGTATGAATGGTCAAAAAAACCGGGCAGGCACCATTCTACCCCGTTTATCCCATAAACCATTTAGCCTTCTGACCGAACAACCGGTACATTAACCAGGTAAATCCCCAGGAGACTAAAAATATCAATATCGCCATAATAGGCACCTGTAAAGGAATGGGCAGATCAAACAGCCCGATCAGCAAAAAGGCTGGTCCGACCCAGAAATAGTGTACAATATAAATACCGAAGCCATATTTGGTCACATTTGCCAGCAACCGGATCACAGCCGGATGATGAACACGGACTTTTTGTAACAGGAGGAATACAGCAATCGTCATTATGGCGACATTCGGGCTACAAAAAGTAAAAAACAACTCCATATCCGTTTCCGTCACCGTCGGATTCGCCGCAGCGGCACTGAAGCCACTATAAGTAATGGCATAACCTACAGCAAACAGCGTCATACAAATTACCAACGTTTTTCCTATACTCCAGTCATTTCCCTGCTTCAAATAATGTCCCAACAACAGATAACCGTTAAATCCGGCGAAATAATAAAATAATCCGAATTGATTCCATGTCGCTTCACCATACAAATAATGGCTTATGTAAGCAGACATATAAGGCAGGAAGAGAGAAATGAACCATATTCCCAGAAAAACCTGCTCGGTAGAACGTTTAGCCTTCTCTACCCAGGCGGAGAAGAAAGGCATATACAGGTACAGGCCTATTAACAGATAAATATACCACATGTGGTTTTCCTTGAAACTGAAATTAAAAGGGATCATCGCCACATCTTTCAAGGCATCCGACAAGGCTTGCGACTCATTCCCCTGTACATAACAGAAGAAATCGCCGATGATCTCCTTAGGCAAACCCAATACTCCGGTAAACCACGGGAACATATTATACAATACAGACCATATCAGGAAAGGGAAAAGAACCCGGAATATCCTCTTCTTATAAAATACTCCCAAAGACTGTTCACGGACAGGCAGCAATAAAAGTCCCGTCATCATGACAAAGATAGGGACGGACGGGCGGAACAAAGAACCATACACAGATGCCCAGAATTTATATTCCGGAATAGCACCGAGAGTCGGTGATATATAAAACGGATCGATACAATGTACTCCGATAACCATCAACATGGCTACCGTACGAACAACATCAAGCCATACGATATGGGTCTGTTTGCCGATCGGATTACTCACAGGAAATGTCGCAGATGAAATTTTTGTTTTACACATGATCTAATAGAACGAAATAATAATTTAAAATCAGGAAGGCAAAAGTATGCAATTCGATAGAACTAAAATTTGCTTTATAGCAAAATGGCGCAAATCACTCGATGATGATTTGCGCCATTTTGCTGTTTTTCCGCTTTTTTATCAGCAGACCTTAAATAATGTTATCTAACCAACTGCAATTCCTTGATCAGACGCGGGCATTTACCCCATTTGTCGATCATATACAGGACATAGCGGATATCCACTGCGATACAACGTTGCAGATCCGGTTCGAAGGCGATATCGCCACTCATAGCCTCCCAGTTACCGTCGAAAGCAAGACCGATCAGACGGGCATTCTTATCGAATACAGGGCTCCCCGAGTTTCCGCCGGTAATATCGTTGTTCGTTAAGAAACAAAGCTGTAGCTGTCCGTTCTCATTGGCATACTGGCCAAAGTCTTTACTGCGGATCAGATCCAGGATTTCCGGTTGAACCCAGAACTCGTCATCTTCCGGATTTTCTTTTTCAAGAATACCTTTTTCAGTTGAATAATAATCATACCAGGCAGCATCATACGGACGGTAACCGCCGATAGAACCGTAGCTCAAACGCATGGTAAAGTTGGCATCCGAAGAAAGAGGCTTTTCCGGATACATCTCTTTCAGACCGGCAAAATACAAACGTTCGCCTTTAGCTATTTCGAAATGAGCATCACCCATAAACTGCTGTAATTCAAACAACGAGATCAAAGTAGACAAGCTCAGTTCAGCTGCCGGATCTTTTTTCAGTTTCGCATACAATTTAGGATCCTTCAGCATCTTTTCGATCTTGTCGTATGACAATAAAGAAGTCTTTTTAAAGACATCTGCCGCATATTTGGTATAATCGCCTTTATACTTTTTATCTACCTTCTGATAGATATCCGGCAGATACTGGGCGGGAACACGTTCTTTCACCACCTTCATCATAGCAGCCAGCACTTTCTGGTCGAGTGTCGCATCGTAATCCTTAAAGAACGGCTGTATCTTATCCTGCAGGATGGTGTCTATCTCTTCCGGAGTAGAACCGTTTATATCCACACCCTGAACCATACGCGCCAGACGAACTATTTCAGTACCGCTCACGAATGCTTCGGACAGGTAAGTAGAAACTTTTCTATACTCATCTGTGGATGTATAGCCTTTTTCCAGTAATTGCAACACTTCACCGTATTTGGCTTTGCGTTCCGGTGTCTGATCGACCCAGGCTGCAAAAGCGGCTTCTTCTTCCTTTTTACGTTCTATCACGTTCAGGTTAGCCAGACCACGGTTCATACCGATGGAATTTTTCCAGTAGTTGGAGCTGCCTGCATATTTGGAAGCATATTTAATACGGACTTCATCGCTTGCCTGCATCGCCTCTTTCCAGATAGCCTGTTTAACGCCACGTACTTCGATACGGGGTTTATTGCTGTCTTCAATACGCTGTTTCACGCCCCATGAACACAAATAACGGTCTGTGCTACCCGGGAAACCGATCGTCATCGCATAGTCTTTATCCTGATAGCCCTGCAGGGATACTTCTGCTACATATTTAGGGCTGTAAGGCTTGTTGTCTTTGCTGTATTCCGCCGGTTTGTTATCGGCACCGGCATATACGCGGAATACGGAAAAGTCACCCGTATGACGCGGCCACATCCAGTTGTCCGTGTCGCCACCGAACTTTCCGACAGAACTGGGCGGAGCAAATACCATACGAACATCGTTGAATACATCGTAAACAACCAGGAAATACTTGTTATTATTATAGAAAGGGACCACATCTGCTGCCTGGAATTCCGTATTACCGATGGAATCGCAGATAACCTGTCCGATAGAATCGGCAGCGGCCAAACGCAGGTATTCTTCCCCGATATTGGCGATTTCACCGTTGATACGATCACTTACGTCGACTGTCTCACGCAGGTAACGTACACTCAAACCCGGAACAGGTAACTCTTCTTCCTTACTCTGGGATACAAAACCATCCTTCAGATAATCATGTTCAACGCTACTCAACTGCTGGATCGAACCGAAACCGCAATGGTGATTGGTAAAGACCAATCCTTCTTCCGATACGGTAATACCGGTACATCCGCCACCAAAAATCACAACAGCATTGGCCACACACGGGTCAGTTTCACTGTAGAGCTGCTTGTAGGACGGAACAAATCCGAGTTCCTTGATCCTCGCCAGATTCTGTTTGTTTAATTCCTTCAGAACCCACATACCTTCATCGGCATATACCTGGCCTGCAGCAATCAGAAGCAGTAAAACTGCCCACACCTTCTTCATAAAATTCATTCTCTTATTTATTCAATTAGTAATTTGATATTCTTTTCGTTTACGCGAGCCTCCAACCATTCACGGATCTTTTGTTGCTCTTTTTCATTGATACGCTCTTTACTTTTCAGGTAAACCAACATGACGGTATCCTGTTTCATACTGTCGGTAGTCATAATATAGGTATTTGAACAGGATGCCTCGAGAACTGCCGGGAACAATACTTTCATTTCCGGAATCAATTCGGATGTAATACGTGAAGCACTTTTATAACGATCGACCGTCCGTTTCAACGAATCGATCTGTATGGATTGCACACGGAGAACCTCTTCGCTATTCTTATACAGATCCTGCATCAGCATGCTCTTCAGCTGATTAATATCTGTAGCCTCCTGACCAAAACCTTGCTGGACAACCAGCGAAACGTCTTTCAATCCATATTTACGGAGTCTGCTCCGTGCTATTTCAATCATCGGATCCGGTATATTCTCTCCGATCAATACGACCTTCACCTCTTGCTTTTCACTGGTATTCGTTACCGTCTTGCTCAATATCTGCGTATTCGGAAACGTCAGTTCTTCCGACACAAAATTGGCAACCCGGTCATTGAAGTAACTGGAACGAATCAGGTTATAACTCAGGAAAAGGCTGGGAACGATCGTGAAAAATACGATCACACCGACATAGCGCGTCACCACTTTCTCACGTTGCTTATCCAGAAAGACCTTTTTAGGATATTTCAAAACCCGGACAACCATGAAAGTAGCCAGACTGATAAATACCGTATTGATGAAATAAAGATAAAAAGCACCGAAGAAATAATACAGATTGCCACTCGCCAACCCGAAACCAGCCGTACAAAGCGGAGGCATCAAAGCCGTTGCAATAGCCACACCCGGAATTACATTTCCTTTACTTTTCGTAGAACTGGCAACGATTCCGGCCAATCCACCGAAGAATGCGATCAGAACATCATAGACGGTCGGTTGCGTACGCGCTAACAATTCACTCTGCGCTTCACTGATAGGCGAGATGAGAAAGAACAAGGTCGAAGTGATCACACTGAAGATAGTAGCCGTCAAAAAATTACGGAAAGAACGTTTGATCAGATCAAAATCATAGATCCCCAATCCGAGACCGAACCCCATAATAGGCCCCATCAGCGGAGAGATTAACATCGCACCGATAATCACCGCTGTAGAGTTTGTATTCAAACCCAATGAAGCGACAAATGTTGCAAAGATCAAAACCCAAAGATTAGTACCTTTAAATTCAATACCTTTCTTTATAGACTCAACCGTTTCAAGTTCATCTTCCTTCTCTTGGCGGACGTCAAAATTACGAACAAAGAAGTCTCGTATTTGCTTGTGTAACACTCCTTTTTCCATCCCACTAACTTGTATTGATAAATACTCCGACTAATAGCCTCACCTTAATCGTGCAAAGATAGAAATTGTATATCGAAATAAAAAATAAGAAGTGTGAACAAGAATAAGTTGTTTAAAATTAAAAGAATTCTTGATTTTCAATTAACTTTGCGAGAAAACAATAGAATCCGCAACAGGAATCCACCTAAATATTCAAATAAATAATGAAACGCTGTTTAATTCTTATATATCTGTTCGGTTATGTTTTGTTTGCAGTAGCCAATAATCCCGCTACCAAAGAAGTCTTAAGTGCTGGCTTAAAATCAGCGACTTCCGGCAGGGAAAAGTTGGAGATACTGACAAACCTCATGGATATTTCCCGCCAGCAGGAGCAGGTCGATTATGCAAAAGAACTTTATAAAGAAGCCATTGCCGAGAATAACGATTATTATAAGGAAGCAGCCCTCACCGAAATCCTCCGTTTCTATGTCAACAACGATATCAAAGACAGTACCGATGTCTACATGGGCGAGGCGAAACGTGAACTGACAGGAAAAGCCCGCGATTTTCTGATCACTTATATGCAAACGATCATCGATGTACGGGTGGTATTTTATACGGAAGGAGAAGACAGGAAGAAACTGATAGAACAGTATCAGCTTAAACTGGAAACCGATAAAGACCTGTCGCCCCTGGAGAAAATGTCCATCAATTACCTGTTAGGTATGGCTTACAGCAACCGTGTCGAACCGGGAAACGAAGAAAATCAGCATAACGATATCTGTGCACGCTTTAAAGAAGTAATCAGCCTGTCTGAAAATATACCGCTGCAATACTCGTATCTGTTCCGCCTGAATTCGTTCAATATCCTGACACTCTATTCGCTCGATCAGGCAGACCAGGCCCAATATGCTCTCCGCTATCTGAATATGCAAAAGGAATATGCAGAGACAAAAGAGATGAAGAAACGTCCTTATGTAACCAAACGGCATCTGCTCAACGCCTATTCCAGCCTGGCTTGCTCCGCCAGAACATTCGGAAGAGATATGGCGACATCCTATTACCAGCATTTTACGGAATTGAATATGAAGTATCCCGAAGATGCCGCTTTTTCTGCTGAATACGACCGTCTCTTCACTTCGCTCAACTATTACCGTACAACAGACAGGCTCCTGAAAGCCACGGAGTATTGCGATTCCGTCATGCATTATTTCCGCACGGCCGACTTTAAAATCGATTTATCCGATCACATCATATCGACACTGAAAGATAAAATAGATATGCTCGATAGCCTCCATCTTTATAAAGATGCTTACGAGGCTCAAAAGGAGTATACCGTATTGCTGGATTCCACGCGGCTCAAGAATATGAACGAAAAGCTGGAAGATCTGGAAATCAAAAAACGGGTAGATGAATTAGTCATCGAAAAGAAAGCATTGGAGGTCGATTTGCAAAAGAGTCGGAATCAGTTGTATATGTTCCTGTCTTTATTCATTCTGGCAGTCAGTTCAGCTATTTTTGTCGCTTTCCGTTTATGGAAGATCAACGCTTTATATATAAAACTACAGGAATCTAACCACCAGGTGATCCTTGCCAGTGAAAAAGCACAGGAAAGCGAACGTATGAAAAATGCCTTCATTAAAAACATGTGCCATGAAGTCCGTACACCTTTGAATGCGATCAACGGATTTGCCGACCTGATCACGGAAGAAGATATTACAGCCGAAGAAAAACAGGAATTCAGCAAGATTATTTTCGAGAATTGCAATCACATCACTTCCATGATGAACAGCGTACTCGAAATCGCCCAGCTGGACAGCAACAAAGAAGAGCTATCATTATCGCCGGTCAATATCCACCTGCTGTGCTCCTGCGAAATGGAACAATTGAAAAGGCTCAACGGGAAAGCGGATATCGAATACCGGATCGAAGGCGACCGGGAAAAAGACATCGCCTACACGAATGCGAACCATTTCAGCCTCATCCTGTCCCATCTGTTGAATAATGCGAACAAATTCACTAAAAAGGGGAATATTATCCTCTCTTACAAAGCAGAAGAGGAACAAAACCAAATGGTTATCCATATCACAGACACCGGTTGCGGTATCTCTTCCGACAAGCGTGAATGGATATTCGAACGGTTCACCAAAGCAGACGATTTCGTTCCGGGTTCCGGATTGGGATTATACCTCTGCCGGCAGATAGCACACCGCATGAAAGGAAAGATTTACGTCGATCCGGATTATTCAGCCGGTTTACGCATTGTCCTGACACTTCCTCTCAAACCGGAATAAGCGACCGGGATTATTTCTTTTTAGCAAAATAACGCCCTACGTAAGGCAATTCCTGCAATGGTAAATCGCGTCTTATTACGATGCCGACAAACAGGCAAAGCAGCAAAGTACGGTATCCCAAACGCAAAAGTTCCGATTCGATCGTCGGCAACATGCCTGCCAGATAGAAAACGGCCGCTAAAACGGAGTAGATAACTGCAGATTTAAGATCGTATTGTATCGGGAATTTCTTCTGCCCGATAAAATATGAAAGAAGCATCATTATCAGATTGCTCGCAAAAGAAGCCCATGCACAAGCCATATATCCGTATACAGGAGCAAAGAATACAATGATCAGAATTGTAGCGGCACATCCGATCGTCGAGAAATAAGCTCCCCACCGTGTCTGATCGATCAATTTGTACCAGAATGAAAGATTAAAATAAATTCCGAAGAACAATTCACCCAACATAACGATAGGCACAACACGTAATCCGGGATAATAGGAAACAGGGACGATATGTTTAAATATATCGATATAAAACATCACAGCCAGAAAAATAAGCAGAGCGAATATAATAAAATACTTCATCGCCTCCGAATATGACTTTTTACTGTCATCATCCTTATTCTTTGCAAAAATAAATGGCTCGTAAGCATATCGAAACGCCTGTGTAAACATAACCAATACAACTGCTATTTTAAAACAGGCACCATATATTCCCAATTGGGTATTGGCCATCTCCTTATCTTCGAATAAGAAAGGAAATAATATTTTATCCGCTGTCTGATTAAAAATACCTGCAATTCCCAAAATCAGGATCGGAAAAGAATAAGCAAGCATCCGTTTGAGTAAAACGAAACTCGCTTTTTCCCGTAAACCCGGGATCATATCGGGAAACAACAGCACAAGTGTGACAAGAGACGTTATTACATTCGCAACAAAAATATATCCCACCTGATAATCCGGAATATAAAACCAATCAACCAATGCAGGGGCATGAGTATAAAGCCATGGACAAGCTATCAGGAAGAAAAGTACTAAAACAATATTCAGAAAAATATTAAACAATTTGATAGAAGCAAAGCGAACCGCTTTTCCCTGATACCGGAGAAAAGCAAACGGTATACAACAAAAAGCATCGACTGCCACAATCCCCGACATCATTCCGACAAATTCCGGATTCGCACCATACCCTAAAGAATTACTGATCGGAGTCAACGCGCTGAATATCAAAACAACAAACAGCACAGAAGTAAAAGCGATACTGAATAATGTAGTAGCGTAAACCCGCATTGGAAGTGTAATTTCTTTCTTATTCATAAAACGGAAAAATCCCGTTTCCATTCCATAAGTAAGAATAACCATCAGCAATGCTGTCCAAGCATACAAATTGGTTACGATTCCATAATCACTTTCCGTTGCCAGCACACGCGTATACATCGGCACCAGCATCCAGTTCAGGAATTTCCCTACAATACTACTAACACCATAAATCGCAGTCTCTCCTGCGAGCCGCTTCATTCCTCCAGCCATAACTTTTTTCAGTCAAATAAAAACCCTTGTTCTTCGCCCCTTTTACGTCCCAGGTGGGTATAAGCCAGTTCCGTTACTTCACGGCCCCGCGGTGTACGTTTGATAAATCCTTCTTTGATAAGGAAAGGTTCATATACTTCTTCCAGTGTTCCGGGATCTTCGCCTAAAGCCGTAGCGATAGTGGTCAGGCCGACCGGACCTCCGTTGAATTTATCTATAATTGTTGTCAGTAACTTATTATCGATCTGATCCAGGCCATAACGGTCGATATTTAATGCCTCCAACGCATAACAGGATATAGCCTTGTCTATTTCACCGGAACCTTTCACCTGTGCAAAGTCACGTACACGGCGTAACAACGCATTGGCAATACGGGGCGTACCACGACTGCGTGAGGCAATCTCACGCGCTGCGCTCAGTTCACATTTCACATTCAGGATATCTGCACTACGAAGTATGATCTTCGTCAATGTCTCCATCTCATAATATTCCAGGTGCATATTGATCCCGAAACGGGCACGCAACGGACTGGTCAGCAAACCGCTACGGGTGGTTGCACCGACCAGCGTAAAAGGAGCCAGGTCTATCTGGATGGAACGGGCGCTCGGCCCTTTATCGATCATAATATCGATCCGGTAATCCTCCATAGCCGAATACAGATATTCTTCCACGATCGGACTCAGACGGTGAATCTCATCTATAAAAAGGACATCATCCTTTTCCAGTGAGGTCAGCACACCTGCCAAATCGCCGGGTTTATCCAACACCGGACCGGAAGTCACTTTAAAACCGACTCCCAGTTCATTGGCTATAATATTCGATAACGTAGTTTTACCAAGTCCAGGAGGGCCATGCAGCAACACATGATCCAATGCTTCTTTGCGCATACGGGCCGCCATCACAAAAATCTTCAGGTTCTCGACCACCTTGGCCTGTCCGCTGAAATCGTGAAAAGAAAGTGGCCGGAGTGCATTTTCGTACTCCCGTTCACTTTCCGGCACACGTGTATCTCTTATATCAAAATCGTCTTCCATATCTTTGCTCATTGCCTTGCAAAGATAATAAATATATTTGCTTTACACTGTCCGGCTCCTGTTCATAAAGCACAGCAGTCTATCTTCCATTCCCATCTGAAACAGCAATCTGAAGCAATTTACAGATGGTTCATTCATTATTAATGCTGAAATATGTCTTGATGCATTCGCTTTCCCTGCCAATCATAATTTTCCACCTGATGCATTTGCCGTTACTACCCGTACTAATTCAAATTTCCCCGTGTCCTGTCCTGAAATAAGTTGACAGTCTTGAAAAAAAATAAGTTTCAAAAAGGACT
>NZ_QUGR01000024.1:0-82477 GCF_003479145.1 Parabacteroides sp. AF18-52 | reverse complement strand
AGTCCTTTTTGAAACTTATTTTTTTTCAAGACTGTCAACTTATTTCAGGACAGGACAGGTTGTTTCAAAGAATAGGATGGGGTAAGTGTTTGGTTATTAGGTAATAACTTGGATGGGCGAAGATAAGGATAAAATAGCTTTGTTGCAAGAAGATTTTGTTTTTTCAAAATGATAATCTGGGTTTTCTCTTAGTATCAATACGGTTCGTACTCGGAAGAGCTGTATACGAAAAAAAAGTGAAAGCTCCGAATGCAGCTGATATCATTACTTTTGGGGAGAAAGAAGTAAAAAATGAGGGTTAAAATTGTTAACATATAAGTGAGTATTTGTTAAATATTAATTCTGGGAAATGAAATATTGATTTTTCTTAAAATTGTATATGTAATCTCTTTGATTATTAGCTAATTATAAAATTTATATATTGATTGAAATATTAAAGTATCTTTCATGGGTAGTACAATATCGGTCTCAAACCGATTAATTTTATAGTATCACTATTAAACGATAGTTGATATGAAAATAAGAATGATTAGTGTATTATTGACTGTTGTAATGATTAGCTTCACTACTTTCTTGCTGAAAGCAGATGCTGTAAAACTTCAGAATACAGAGAAAAAGTCTGATGGGGTACGTTCGATCCTTTTGGATTCCTCTTGTTTCACGGTTAATCTGGATAATAATGTAATCTATATTAGCTTGAAATATTTAGGGTTTTATTGAGGTTCATTTTCTCATTAGATAAAAATCAAATAAAATAGAAAAGAGTATTAATTAATAAAATATATAGTGATGAAAAAACTTAAGGAATTGAAATTGAATAAATTGAGTAGCTCTAATTTGCAAAGTAAAGAAATGAACGAATTAAGAGGTGGTGAGCGTTATTGTACCTGCTCTTGTTATTATGCAACAAGTGGTGGTTCTTCTTCTTCTGACAATAGAAGTGCTAATTTTAGTTTAGGAGATTGGGGAGGAGGATATTCTTCTGTTGGAAATAATTGCTATTGGGAAGGCGAAGTGGGGCATGAATCAGGAGTTTATCATGATACAGGATATAGTTGCTGATTAATTATATTATTATGATATTAATTTTATTGGACTTAGGATAATTATCTATTATAGTTATATTGTTGAATAGTAAGTATGGGTAAGTTTTTCTAACTCATACTTATTTAGTAATTAACATGTTGTTAAGACAATTCTATTTTATTTGAAAATATGGTAATTCGTTTTTTGTTATATATGTTTATTTTTAGTATCTCTACTTATATAAATGCTCAAATGTGCTTTTTCCCAGGTAGAGCCAGGGATATTAAATCTTTATCTTTTGTTGATTCAGGTCGTTTAAGAATTTGGTATGTGTTAAATGCTACTAAAAAACTATCTAAAGGTGATGATATACATATATTAGAGATTGGTGATAATGTTTCAAAATACTATAGCTATAATGTTTTTTTAATGGATTCTTTATCTACATATTATATGATAAACAATCCCAATTCATCTTGTATTCCTCATTTTGTGAAACCTAGTGATGCACGAAAATATTTGTGGTCAGAGATCTATAAAGATTTGAAGAATAATAAACTAATAGAATATGCTCATATGCCTCTTTATATTTCGGATTGTAAATATTCAGAAGAAATTCCAGATTTTCGTTGGGAGATATGTAATGATACATTATATATAAAAAATAAATTATGTCAAAAGGCAATTTGTTCTTTTCGTGGAAGACGATATATAGCTTGGTTTTGTAAAGAGTTAAATTGGAGTAATGGACCATGGAAATTTGGAGGTTTACCTGGAGTTATTTTGAAAATATATGATTTAGATAAAGAATATGTGTATGAATGTGTAGGAATAGAAAATGATAAAGAAAAAATTTCAATTAAATCGTATGATTATAATAATTATAATGATATAGAAAGAACAGATTTGTTGAAATTATGGAATGATATTTTTGATCATTATTTTCTTATGATTGGAGGGAGTAATAAACTTCAATGTACAGATAAGTATAATCCTTTAGAATTAGAGTAGTATGAAAGAGTATATAAATGAAAATAGCATAAATATAGCTTTGTCGAATCTTTCACAAATCGTTTTTGAAGTAACAGATGCTTGCAATTTGAAATGTAAATATTGTGCATATGGTGAACTTTATGAGGATTATGATTTGCGAAATAATAAAACACTTCCAGTTGAAAAAGCTATGTATTTGATAGATTATTTATCAAATTTTTGGAATTCAAATAAAAAAATGTCTGCTAGAAAGAATATATATTTGTCTTTTTATGGTGGTGAACCACTACTAAATATGTCATTTATAATGAAAATCGTAGATTATGTTAATAATAAATATTTTTCTACAGATATTCATTTTTTATTTTCCATGACTACAAATGCTTTATTATTAAATAAGTATATGGATTATTTGAAAGAGCATGATTTTTCTTTGTTAATAAGTTTGGATGGTAATCATTATAATAACTCTTATCGAGTTGATAAATATGACAATAATGCTTTTGATATAGTTGTGGAAAATATTGATAAAATGAGATTTGTATATCCTGAATATTTTGAAGATAAAGTGAATTTTAATGCTGTTATACATAATAGGAATAGCGTGAAGGATATATATCATTTTTTTAAAACAAGATATCACAAAATACCTAAAATAAGTGAACTTAATAATGTTGGTGTTAGAAATGATAAGTTGATAGAATTTAGTAAAACCTATAGAAGTGCACAAAAGAGTCTATATCAGGAAGATAACTATAATTCGATTGAAGAAGATATGTTTATGAATGCTCCTACTTATCAAAGTGTAGCACTTTTTATTCATAAATATAGTGGATTTGTATTTAATGATTATGTTGATTTATTATTTGATAATAAGGATGTTAATACTATTCCTACAGGGACGTGTATACCTTTTTCTAAAAAGATGTTTGTGACGGTTAATGGGAAAATATTGCCTTGTGAACGAATTGGTCATCAATTCGCTCTTGGGGAGATTACTGATGAAGGGATAGTGCTTGACATAGAAGCAATTGCTAGAAAATACAATGAATACTATTTGAAATTTGAAAATCAGTGCAAGACATGTAAAAGAAATAAGTCTTGTATACAATGTATGTATAATGTGAAAGATTTAAATGATAAACCAATATGTCATGGATATATGGATGAATCTTGTTTTCGGAAATATATAAATTCTCAGATGCTTTTTATAGAAAAAAATCCTCAAGCATATTATCGTATAATGAATGACGTTATTGTTCTATGAATTATAGATCTTGAATATGTTTTTTAGCAGTTTTGTTAATTTATGCTAAATGATTGTTTATGGAAAATAAAGATTATTGGTTTGGTTTAAGGTCGTATATGTATGTTGATATCAAGGATGGCAATATGTTATTGTATAATACAATTAATGGTGAATATCTTGAGACTGCATATGTGAAAAATATAGAACTGATATCTCAGTTATCTGACTTTAACAATTTAGGCTTTACTCTTTTATCTAGAGAAAATCAAAAGGATATACGTATACATGAATTTGTTATGAATATTCTTAATAATGGAATGGGTGATATATTAGATGTGAATAGTACTAAAAATAAACCGGTGCGATTAATTCCAATACTTAATTTACAAAAAGATGTAGATAAGTTGATAAAGACAGAAAACAATTGTGTTTTGATTGGTCAGGATATTTATCACTATCTTATTGAACTAAATATATATTTGAATTCTCTTTGTACTAAAGAGTGCCCTATTTGTGATGAATACTGTAAACAAATTCTTTGCTGTACTCGTGGTGCTGATTTTCAAGAGTTGCCGATCGGTGTTTTAAAAAATGTGTTTGATCAAGTCTCTTTTTTTGTGCCTAAAAGAATTAATTTATTAGGAGGGGATGTTTTTAAATATACTGATATAGATAAATTATCTGATTTATTTCAAAACTATAAAGGAAGTATTTATTTATATTTTAATTATAAGAACTATCAAATACACAATCTATTAACTTATATAAATGTTGAGATTATTATTAATTTCCCAGTTGATAATATTTTATTAGAAAAAGTGTTTTCGTCTGTATGTATGAGTAATACTACTTTTCATTTTGTTATCGAAGATGAAGATCAATATAATCAGTCAAAAATGATTATTAAGAATTTTTTGATTGAAAAATATATTTTGAATCCTATATTTAATAATAATATTGAGTTTTTTTCTGAAAATGTATTTTTAAAAAAGGAAGATATTTTTTCCAATGTAATTTCAATGCGAGAGATTTTTAGAAATCAGAAAATGAATGCTAATAATTTTGGTACACTTTATATACTTCCGGATGGTGAAGTAAAAGCAAATATGAATACTCTTCCTTTAGGGGATATAAAGAGTGACTCACTTCTTAATTTAATTCATAAGGAAATGATAGAGAATACAGCCTGGAGAAGTATTCGAAATATTAGTCCTTGTAATAAGTGTTTATATCAATGGCTTTGTCCACCTTTATCAAATTATGAGTTTGTAATAGATCAACCTAATCTTTGTGATATTAAATTTTGATACTTTGGAGGTATATAAATATTTTATTTATGAACTATATGATTTGTAGTAGATATCAAATATCCACTATTCTGAAGAATAGGATGCTCTGTTTGTTTTACAGGTATTGTGATGATACGTGTAAACTAATTATGTCAACTACTATTTTAATTTAAAAATACAATAATTAATCTATGAAGGAACAAGAAATATTGCAGAGAATAGCTCGTTTTTTGATATTGCAGAGTAGTTTTATTAATAATATTGGACTGTTACATGGTAAAATGGGCATTGTTCTTTTCTTTTATATCTATTCAAGATTTACTAAGAATAGATTGTTTGAAAATTATGCAAATAATTTAGTTGACGAAATATATAAACAAATAAATGTAAGATCCTCTATAGATTTTGAAAATGGTTTAGCCGGAATTGCATGGGGAGTAAAATATTTAATAGATAATAAATATGTTGTAGGTGATACTTGTTTAATTTTGAAATCTCTTGATTCTAGAATACAAGAATGGGATGTTAGAAGGATAAAAGATTATTCTTTGAAAACAGGATTAAAAGGATTAGCATATTATATTGTTAGTAGATATGGGAAAGAATCATATAAATATATGGATATTCCTTATGAGTATATAAAAGATTTAGTATCATCTTTAATGTTAGATATTTCTGATAATGAAAGTCGAAAACTTATAAAACAATTGAACTGTATTATTCATTGTGATAAGGTTGAAATAGAGGAAGATATATTGTATGATTTGACAAAAGATATTCATTTTAAAAAGAACTATTTATTTAGCGATACAAGGTCCTTTGGTATTACTGATAATGGATTAGCTGGTATTGGTTTAAATTTAATATGGAAAATTCAATAATGAAAAGAAAAATATATATATTTACTCGGACCAGTCGTGCTGCTAATTATGGTATAGGAACTTATATAGATCAATTGATACTATGTCTAAAGAATACGGAAATAGACTTTGATCTTATTTGTCTTTATTCAAAAAGAAAAGAAGTGGAAATAACAAATGAAAATGGATATAGAAAAATTTCAATACCATCTGTACCTATACGTACTAAAATGGATTCATACTATTATGTAAGGAATGTTGTTTATTTATTAAATGATCTTATAATAGAAGATAAAAATGTATTGAATATATTTCATCTTAACTTTATGAATTCTCTGGATCTGGTTACTTGCCTTAAAAAAATGTTTAGATGTAAAATAATATTAGTCATTCATTATACTACTTGGACTTTTAGTTTATTAGGAGATTATAATCAATTAAAATTATTGTGGGAACAGAGTAGTTCAAAAAGAAATATCTCTCAAAATAAATTAATAAAGGAATTTAAAGAAGACCTAAAAATGATAAAGAAGTGCGATCAGTTAGTTTGTGTAGCCAGGCATACTTTATTACCATTTGTAGAATTGGCCGATATTGATATTAAAAATTGTATGGTGATTTCAAATTCGTTGAAAGATCAATATAGGGATATGAATAAGAATGAAAAGCTTTTTATTAGAGAGAAGTATAATATACCACTTCATACAAAAATTATTTTTTTTGCAGGACGTTTAGATGAAGTAAAAGGAATTTACGATTTAATAAAGGCTTTTAAAGAGTTGATGAAGAATCGAAAAGATATTCATTTAGTAATTGCTGGTGATGGGGATTTTAATAATTTGATTTCATTAGCTGGAGATAATTGCTTTAATATTACTTTTACTGGTCGACTAAGTAAGGAAGAATTATATCTATTTTATAATATGTCAAATATTGGAGTTATTCCATCTCTCTGTGAAGAATTTGGATTTGTTGCAATTGAGATGATGATGCATGCACTACCCATTATTGTCTCTGATACGGGAGGATTAGCAGAGATCGTAGAAGATGGCATAGGAGGATTAAAAGTGCCAATAGTGAAAATAAAAGATAAACGTTCAATTCAAATTTCTGTTTTAATAGAAAAGATAAATTATTTATTGGAAAATGAAGAATATGCTTGCGAATTAGGTAAAAGAGGCAGAAAGATATTTCTTGAAAAATATGAATTAAAGAATTTCCGGGACAAAATATTGAACTTATATAAGAATGTTTAGTGTTGAATTGTTTATGTAGCTCATTCTGGGAAATCTAAAAAATCTATTGTTGAGACAAGGTGAAAGACTTACCTCCTTTAGCAATATTCTCTATGACTTGGTCGGCTCTTTGGAAGAGGCAGTGCGCCAGATCGAAGCTATGTTGAGCTGTTTGCGAATGATTCCCGTAAATTTCAGTTCCAAAACACGGAATATAGAAGGGTTAACAGTACTCTGGTTGTCCATGTACTATTATTCACTGTAGACACAGCAATCTAATTTCCTGGCATGAAAATCCAAAATACATGCAGTAGTAATTATATTTTGATAGTTGGGTATCTTATTTTTTTCCCATACAAAATATTGATTTATTGTTATTGAATGGAAGATATATATTATAAAACAAATAAATGATCAGATAGAAATATTATACAGAAGCGATACATTGAAAAAAGTTTATAGGCTATTTAATTGGTGTTCCAAACCGTTTTCCGGTATAGAAGGCTTGAATTTCTGGAAAAAATTGGATTTATCCATGTATAATGTAATATAAAATTATATATTTGTCATAAAACAGAATACCTGATCTAAACGCTTTGAAAATGAAACTACTGAAATATGTTTACTATATAATTATAACGATTAGTCTATGTTCTTGCCATTCTGGACAACTCAAAGATATTTTATCGCGGGCGGAGAGTTTGATGGAAAATGATCCGGATAGTGCATTTGCACTATTGTTTTCTTATTCTGGCTCGGAAAATTTGAGTAAGGCTGATTTTGCCGCTTATCAGTTGATGTATACGAAGGCGAAGGATAAATGTTATATGGATTTATCCCGTGATACCACTCTTATTTTGAAATCATTGGTATACTACAAAAAACACGGTAATGCTTCTCAAAAAGGCTGGTCGAATTATTATGCGGGCCGTGTCTATGAGGAGGCCGGAAAGCTATTTGAAGCCGGATTATACTTTCTGAAAGCTGCGGAATATGCGGGGGAGATACCAGACCCTCTGTTAGGAATGATGGCAAATTATTATTTGGGAGAGTTACACGATAAGCAGTATGCTTTTGATAAATCGCTGGAGGCTTATAAAAAGTCGTATGCTATTTACGATCAAACTTCCGGAGAGAAATATACAGGTACCTTACTGCGTTCGATAGGCTCTGAATATGGGATAAACGGCAATCGGGACAGTGCTTATTTTTATTTAGAGAAGGCATTAGATATTGCCCGCGAACAGAACGATTCTGTAGAAATGGCTGCCATATATAATGATATAGGGGTTTATTTGAAAGAAGATAGCCAATATATAAAAGCAAAATATTATTTGCAGCAATCTTTGTCATTGGAGAATGATAGTAGTGAGATGATAACTCGAAGGATAGCTTTGGCGAAAATTCATGCATATTTGAATGACCCCGATTCTGCATTTTTTTTATTGGGTGGAGTGAAATCTGTTGTGGAAGAATTAGATGATATAGAATTGCGGGCTGTTTATTATTCAACTTTAGCTAAAACAGAAGCTGCAAGTAAAAACTATGAATCGGCATTTTTTTACCAGAATCGATATGTGGCTTGTGTCGATTCTGTTTATCAGCTTCAACGTAAAGGTTCGTTAGCAGAGATTGAACAAATCTATAATTATTTAAAGTATCAGGAAGAGAATGAAAAATTGCATACGGTACAAGATGGTGCTATTGTAGTTGGCTGGATTATTTTGAGCCTATTATTAGTTGTTTTTCTTGTTATTGGCGGAATGAAATGGAAGAAAAAACAAGATTTATCGAAGGCGCAAGATACGGTAGATGTTTTGCGAAAGA
Source organism: Parabacteroides sp. AF18-52 (assembly GCF_003479145.1). Lineage (NCBI taxonomy): Bacteria > Pseudomonadati > Bacteroidota > Bacteroidia > Bacteroidales > Tannerellaceae > Parabacteroides > Parabacteroides sp. AF18-52. Next base: position 73,998 of record NZ_QUGR01000024.1, on the reverse strand, counting down.
TGAAAAAGGAAAATCAAATTAACAGCAATAATGATGCAGGTAAGCAAGTTGCATTATCCGGTTATTCTGATGATGAAAAAGATATGATGGTAAAAAAAGCATTGCTTATGCAGTTAAATATAACGAAAGTCTTGTCTCAACTGGATGAAAAATCGGAGAAAGAGCAACCTTTTCTTGAAAAATTTAATAGTCTGTTTTATGGAGAGCAACATACTCTTGAGATTGATTGGAGTGAACTTTATTTGCTTATTGATTTATTGTATAATGATTTTGCCGGTAAAATGAAACGCTATTATGGTGATATTTTGTTAGAAAAAGAGATTCAGCTTTGTTGTTTGCTAAAAGCGAATATGGATACTATGGAAATTGCTTGTGTAATGAAGCAAAGTATCAATACGGTTCGTACTCGGAAAACCTGTATACGAAAAAAATTGAAAGCTCCGGATGGAGCTGATATCATTATTATTTTGGAAGAAGGAATAAATAATAAGGGTTAAAATTATTAATATATCATCGTCTGTCTGTCAAATATTAACTGTGGAAAATAGTATATTGATTTTTTATAAACGAGTGCATGTATAATCATTGATTATTAAGGAGTAATAAAATTGGAATATTAATAGTCCAAGATAAATATATCCTCAAAAAGGATTTATATAGGTTTGCTGTGGATAACTTTGCTTTACAAACAGATAGCAGGTTATGAAAAGAAAAATGATTAGTGTATTGTTAACGATTGTAATGATTTGCAGTACGACTTTTTTTGTGAAAGCAGATCAGGTGGAGATAAGAAGAACAAAAAGTCAGGGTGGGGTTCGCTCTATTTTGTTAGATCCCTCTCATCTTACGGTTAATCTGGATAATAATGTAATTCATGTTGATTTTCTCATATTATTGAGAGACGTCAATATTTTTATTGTTAGTTCGGATGGTAGAGAAATTCATCAACAGATTATTTCTCCTCAAATCTCTTCGATCGATATTAACTTAAGCGGGAAAGAGCCGGGAGTATACACGGTTTATTTTACTGATGCGACAGGTTCCTGTTTATTTGGTGAATTTGTATTACCGTAGATAACATATAAAAATTGATACTATGAATAAGAAATTGTTTGCCTATCAATCATGGTTGCTAAAAATTACTATGATTACTTTTCTGAGTGTTGTTTTTTGTCAGTGTAAGTCGGATAACGATTTACCTGAACCCGATAACCCTGGACCTGAAGGTGAAATTCCTCTCATAACTAGAGCTGCCTTTGATGATTATTTTGAATGGGATAAGTTGGATAAGTTTCCAATTTATAATCCCAATATAGGTCGCTCTGATAATATAGAATTACCTTGGGCCAAAGGTTCTACGGTCTCATTGGGTATTCCGAACGAGTGGCTGGATCCTAATGCATATAGTCCGACATTCAGCGAGCGATATTATTCGAGGGAGAATAACTGGGTATTAGTCTACAGTAATTTGACAAAAAATACGGTAAATAAATATTTTGCTTTATATAATACCCGTACAGGGCTGTTACGTTTTTTTGTTTATGCCTTATCTAATGCTTCTGGTGGTGGAGTTAGCAGTTCCTATTGGGGTATTCGCGTGGATAAATCAACTTCTCTGTTTAATTTCACAACAGAGTTTGCGAATGATATGACAAAAAAGATTGCAGGTCCTTCTTATATAACTTCGCCTCCAGGCACAGTTATGGGTACACAATTTATAGGGAAAGGCTATCAGGTCAATAATTGGTATGGTCTGGAAGTTGAATGTGCATATGATCCTTCTATTACAGTTGGAACTTTATATAACTTTGAGATGATGGGATGGGCAGTAAACAAAACAACTATAACCGGTGATGGGAAGACGGATGGCTCAATCACAGGGACTGTTGAATTTATGGCGCCTACCTCTAATTTTAATATTAATCTCAGCGATATGTTTAAGCAGAGCAATTCCAAAACAAATATTGTCGCCGACAATGGTGGTGTTGTCCGGGGTTTAGGTGATAAGATAGAGGAAGGAATCAGTAAAAATGATTCTTTTTTTAAAGGATTATGGAATAACATAAAGAGAAAAGCAATGTCCGGTATTGGTGATGGCGTGAAAAATGGGCTACAGGCTATATTTACCTCTGGTGGTTCGGTCGCTGCAAAAGCGTTGACCGGTGCTGTCAGTTCCATATTGGGAATAGGTGGTAGTAAACCTTCTGTTGGTAAAGTTGATTTACGCTTATCTTCTAATACTAAGTTTACTTTCGAGGCGGAGCAGGTGCTTCCTGGTTGGGGAACAGTTTCACAATTTCCAATTCCCGGTTGTTCAACTAATCCTAATGATATGCCGCTATATAATGAATCGCTTGGCGTGTGGAACTTGAGTAAGACACCGACCCTGAATATAGAAGGGATTTCTCACGAATTTTATACTGATTCGAGAACTTTTTACAAAGGAGTTTATAATTTCCGATATTATTTGGATTGTTCCCAAAACGATTTAATCATAAATAGTGCTATCAGAAATAAAGTGACGATAAGTAGTTTTAATGTGGAAATCGCAGCAGAAGATAACAATCCATATATATTCGGTTCTTCTCCTGTTGGTGAATACGGAGGATATGAACCTGAGCCGTTTGGATGGATTGGAAATAAAAAATATTATTCTAAAATACTTATCGGAAGACCGTCAGGAAGTAGTTCTACTGTTAGTGCTTTATATGGTGCTGTTTTTGTTAGAAATTATCAGGTTTCCGATGAAATACGACATGTTTCACCCTCAGAGTCTTATCATGGGAATTTTAAGGCTGTTGTCTCTTTTGACCTGAAGGATAATGCTACAGGGAAAATTTATTCATTCTCGAAATGGTTTAGTCTGAAATTAGGTAGCCAAACCGTTAATTATAAGAATGTATTGGTGAATGGTGAGAGTGAATGTGAAAAATATATCAATGAGATTAAAAATTCAGGCTATCCACCTGTATCAGGTTATTATACTTGGAATGAGTTTGATATAAAAAAATGAATGGGCTGTAGGTTTCTATTCTGAATATAGAATATCAAAGAATGGGAGGAGGTTTTTATTTTTAGATTTCTGCTTTAGAAATTGTCTGTTTTTAGAAATACCTCCTCCATTTTTCACCAGTCTCTTTATTTGTTGTATTTTTGCAGGTCAATAAAGCAAAAAGAAAACAATGCATTACTTCTCACATATTTTATCCAATGGTCTTCGTATGGTACACTTGCCGATGGAATCGCCGGTTTCGTACTGTGGATTTGCCGTGAATGCCGGAACTCGCGATGAAGAAGCGAATGAGTTCGGTCTGGCTCATTTCGTGGAACATATGATGTTTAAAGGTACTGAAAAACGTAAAGCATGGCATATCCTGAACCGGATGGAAAATGTTGGTGGCGAGCTGAATGCCTATACGACGAAAGAAGAGACATTCGTTTATTCCATCTTCATGGAAGAACATTATCAGCGGGCATTTGAATTGTTGACAGACCTGATCTTTCATTCCCAGTTTCCGCAGCAAGAGATTGAAAAAGAGGTCGATGTGATCCTGGATGAAATAAACTCCTATGAGGATAGCCCATCGGAACTTATCTTCGATGAATTTGAAAACCTGCTTTATGACGGACACGCTTTAGGACATAATATATTGGGCGACGAGGCCTCTCTGTTGACATTTAACTCTGAATCCGGACGTTCCTTCATGCGCCGTTTCTATGCACCGGAAAATATGGTATTCTTTTCGATGGGACGGGTTGATTTCAATAAAATCGTGAAGATGGCCGAAGGACTTTTGTCGGATATTGCCTTTCCGGTAGCTCCGCGTAACCGGATCGCCCCTGATGCCATAACGCCTTGTGTGAAGAAAATCAGTAAGGATACGCATCAGGCACATGTGCTGATCGGCAGCCGTGCCTATAGCCTGCATGACGAAAAGCGGATCCCGTTGTTCCTCCTGAACAATATGCTGGGTGGACCGGGTATGAATAACCGTCTGAATGTATCGCTTCGGGAAAAACACGGACTGGTTTATAACGTCGAATCGAATGTCACATCTTATACGGATACAGGGTTAGCCAGTATTTATTTCGGAACGGACCCGAAGAATATGGAAAAGGCTTTACGTCTGGTCCATAAAGAACTGGAAAAAATACGGGACAACAAATTGTCTGCGACACAACTGGCAGCAGCTAAGAAACAGGTGATCGGCCAGTTGGGCGTTTCCGGAGATAATAAGGAAGGGCTTTTCCTGGGATTGGGGAAAAGCTTCCTGCATTACAACCGGTATGATACGTTGCCGGAGGTCTTTGCCCGGGTCGAAAGCCTTACGGTTGAAAACATTCAGGAAGTCGCAAATGAAGTCTTTGCGCCGGAACGTTTATTCAGTCTGATCTATCAATGATCCTGTTACCAGCATTCCGCTTTGTCTTTTAATTCCGGGATACTGTTTTTATCGAATACCGGACTTTTTATTCCTTTCCGTTTTTGTGCGACATAATCTTTCAGCAGAAGGAATGCCTGGCGGCTGAGTAAGGATATGGCAATCAGGTTGCAGATAGTCATCGTTCCCATCGTGATATCTGCCAGGCTCCATGCCAGATCGAGACTGGCTAAAGCTCCGAACATGACCATTCCACCGACCAGGAGGCGGTATATAAGCAAGATGCTGCGTTTCCGGGTAATGAACCGTATGTTTGCCTCTCCATAGTAATAATTGCCGATGATGCTGCTGAAGGCAAAAAGCAGGATGGCAACAGCTACAAAGATACTTCCTATACTCCCTATCTCATTGGTCAGAGCTTGCTGGGTGAGTTGCACGCCGTTGACGCTCCCGTCGAGCGGTGCCCCGCTGAAAAGAATAATAAATGCCGTACAGGTACAGATGATCAATGTGTCGGTGAAAACGCCCAGTGTTTGTATTAGTCCTTGTTTTACGGGGTGAGAGACCTGGGCGGTGGCAGCCACGTTCGGTGCAGAACCCATACCTGCTTCATTACTGAATAGTCCCCGTTTAATTCCCTGCATCAGAGCTGCCCCGACAGTTCCGCCGATAGCCTGTTCCCATCCGAATGCACTGCTGACAATTAGTTTGATGACGGCCGGTAGTTCTGTTATATTGAAGACTACGATACCTAAAGCCAAAGCCACGTAACCGAGTGCCATTACCGGAACGATAACGCTGCTAACCTTGGCGATCCGTTGAATACCACCGAAGATAATCAGGATGGTAAGTACGGTTAATATACCGCCAAGAATCCGGTGGTCGAATCCGAATGCTCCTTCCCAGGCGGCGCAGATCGTATTGCTTTGCACGGAATTAAATGCAAATCCGAAAGTAATGGAGATCAGTACGGCAAAAAGTACGCCCATCCAGCGTAATCCAAGTCCGCGTTCCATATAATAAGCAGGTCCGCCGATGAATGAGTCTTTCCCTTTTCTTTTATATAACTGTGCCAGTGTCGATTCGACAAAGGCACTGGATGCACCCAGTAAAGCGATGATCCACATCCAGAAAACTGCCCCCGGACCTCCTACGGCGATAGCTGTTGCTACTCCTGCCAGATTACCGGTCCCTACACGGCTGGCTAACGATACGGCAAATGCCTGGAAAGAGGAGATGTGTTTTTCACCGTTTTTAGATTTTCCGGCGGAGTCTCCAAGTAATTTTATCATCTCCTTTATCATGCGGAACTGTACGAAACGTGTTTTGAACGTGAACCATACAGCGCAACCTAAGAGCATGATTATTAATATATACGACCATAAAATGTCGTTGATGCTATTTATCCAGGTATTTAATATATCCATTGATTTTATTCGTTTTGCTTCAAATATACGTCTTTTTCTTTTTTATTCTGTAACCTTTTTTCGATTTGCATCGTCTTATGAATAGAAACAAACGAAAGGCAGGAAAGGCCACCCTGCAATAGATAAAAAATAATAAACTTATGAGACGGATTATATTCGGGATCATGCTGCTGGGCTGCATGGTACAGGGAGCTTTTGCTCAAAATTTAGGAATAAAAGGTTTGGTCAGGGATAGTCAGAACAAAGAACCATTGGAGTTTGCCAATGTTGTGCTGCAAACAATGGATTCAATGTTTATTACCGGAACAACTACCGATGAAAAGGGTAATTTTGTTTTGGATAAGATGAAATCAGGCGATTATTTGCTGGCTGTTTCCAGTCTGGGATATGAGACACAGTATGTCTCTTTGAAAGGATTTAATAAAAGTGTGACATTGGGCGATATACCGATGGAGAATGCATCGGTTTCGTTAGACGGTGTTACGGTCAGTGCTTCGAATACGAGTAGTCGTTCCGACCGGAAACTGGTGTTCCCGTCCGATCGGCAGGTTAAGGCTTCTACCAACGGGATGGATCTGTTGCAACAATTGATGCTGCCGAAGATACAGGTGAATCCGCTGTCGAATGAAATCAAGATACCGGGAAATGGGGAAGTTCAACTTCGTATTAATGGTGTAAAAGTGGAGCTCGATGAAGTCAAGGCATTGCTCCCTTCCGATATTATCCGTCTTGAATATCACGACAATCCCGGATTGCGTTATGGCAATGCGGAAGTTGTGCTCGATTATATCGTTCGCCGTCCGGAGACAGGGGGAAGTTTTAGTGTGGATATGAGCCAGGGTGTGAATGCATTATGGGGAGAACATCGGGTTTCAGGAAAGATCAATCATAAGAAATCGGAATTCGGTGCTTCTTACCGGATCGGTCCGCGTGACTTTTACGGTCTTTCCAGAGATAATGAGGAGATATTCCATTTGGGCGACGGAACGGTTTTACACCGGAAAGAAGAAGGTGAACCGGCTCATGGGCGTATGTTCATGCATAATCTGAATCTGAATTATAGTGTACAGGATCAGGAGAAGTATTTGTTCAATGCCACCTTTCGCTATTGGAGCAATCATCAACCGCATTGGGATTACCGTGGTATTTTATCCAATCAGGAAAATCTATCAGACTATGTGGATATGGTCGATCTGAATAGTTCAGATAATCAGGTTCCTGCGTTAGATTTATATTATCAGCGTAATCTGAAAAACGATCAGACATTGGTCTTTAATGTGGTCGGAACTTATAACCGTACTTCCTCTCATCGCTTTTATCAGGAAAGCCGCGGTGAAGATTTGCTGACGGATATTAATAACCGGGTTTCAGGTAATAAATATTCAGTGATCGGTGAAGGTATTTATGAGAAAAAGCTGGGGAATGGGAACCGTTTGAGTACCGGAATCCGTCATACGCAGTCATTTTCTAATAATGAGTATCGTAACGGACATGATTATAATACCCGTATGAATCAGTCGGAAAGTTTTCTTTATGGCGAGTTTAAAGGAAAGGCCCGGAAACTGGATTATACTCTGGGGGTTGGTGTGTCACGTTCCTATTACAAACAGGATGGAACAGATGATTCTTATCAATATTATACCTTCAATCCACGATTTACATTGCAATATGCTTTGCCCGGACAATCGTTTATCCGTTTGAGAGGTTATGTCGGTAATTCTTCTCCTTCTTTAGGAAATCTGAGTGCAATCGAGCAGGTGATCGATTCTTTGCAATTGCAACGCGGTAACCCGCAACTGGAAGCTTATATGCGTTATCGCTTAGCTCTTACTTATGAGTATCAGAAAGGAATCTTTTATACTAATTTAGACGGTGCCTATGAATATCTTCCTAATCCTATTATGGATGAAAAATACCAGGAAGGGAACAAGATCATTCAGACCTGGGATAATCAAAAGAACTGGCAGCGTTTGACAGGTTCGGCTATGTTCCGTATCGGACCGATCAAAGATATCCTGCAGTTTTCATTTACCGGCGGTGTGAATCATTATATCAGTAACGGGAATACTTATTCTCATCGGTATACGAACTGGTATTGTGAAGCACAAGCCTCTCTGACCTGGAAGAAGTTCATGCTGATGTATCAGATGAATACGAACTGGAACTGGTTCTGGGGTGAGACATTGGAAGGTGGCGAAAATATTCAGATGTTTATGGCGCGCTACAATCATAAGAATCTGTCGTTGGGAGTAGGGGCTATTAACCCGTTCTCTGATAACTATAAAGTAAAGACGGAAAATTGGAACCAGTATGCATCTTATAAGAAAGCGATGTATATCAAAGAAAGCTCACGTTTGTTCGTTGTTTCTTTAACTTATAATTTTTCATTCGGTCGTACCTATAAGGCTGGTCAGAAACGTTTGAACAATGCCGATAACGACTCCGGTGTGATGAGTACGGGTAAATGATATTCTTTGTATCTTTGAAAAAAATTAAAGATAAGAAAGTATGAAAGCAATTGAACCCGCTTTGATAAAGGATAATTTTATTGAGATTATCGGTAAAGAGTGGATGCTGGTGAGTGCCGGTGACAAAGACAAGTTTAACATGATGACGGCCAGTTGGGGCGGCGTAGGTTTCCTTTGGAATAAACCGGTTGTATTCGTATTCATTCGTCCGGAGCGTTATACCCGTGAATTTGTCGATGAAAAGGGATGTTTTACACTCTCTTTTCTGGGTGAAGAGCATAAAGCTGCGCATAAAATATGTGGTTCAAAATCCGGACGCGATATAAACAAGGTCGCTGCGACAGGCTTGACTCCTTATTTTACAGAATTGGGAAATCCTTGTTTTGAAGAATCCCGCCTGACGTTGGAATGCAAAACGCTTTATGTAACAAAGATGGATAAGAATAGCTTTGTCGATCCGGCTTTGTATGAAAAATGGTACAGCGCGATGGCTGGCAATTTGCATAATGTATATGTGGCAGAAATATTGAATGCCTGGGAAAAATGATTTTACCGTAATCCGAGTTCCTTAAGCATTTGCTCCGTATGGGTCAGAAAATACTTCGTTAACTGATAATGTTGTGTTTCCTCATACGGAGTGATATGTGCTCCATCCTCTTCTATGGAATAAATATCTGCATCCGGATAAGCCATGATGATCGGCGAATGGGTGGAGATGATCAATTGGCAACCTTGTGCTACCAGTTCATGGATCCTGACCAATAGTGCCAGCTGCCGTTGAGGTGAAAGGGCTGCCTCCGGTTCATCGAGGATAAAGAGGGTGTTTCTTCCTGCATAGTTCAGGAAAGTGCTGAGAAAGCTTTCCCCGTGCGATTGTTCCAGTAAGCGCCGTCCTCCGTAGGCTCCTAAAGAATAATCACGCCCATAATCTAATATGTCTTTCATCGATTTGGCATCGATTTCTGTGGCATGATCAAAAAAAGACTCGGCACGGAAGAAGAAATGGTCGAAAGGTTTCCGTTCTTCAATCAGCCGGATGCATTGCGGCAAAACGTTTGAATAGGATTTCCAAGCTTCTTTCCCGTCGTACAACATGCCTTGTTTGCTTTCATCCCTTTCTTCATATTTGAACATGATGCCTTCCAGCAGGGTCGATTTGCCTGCACCGTTTTCACCGACCAGAAAAGTAACCGGTTGCCGGAAAACAATCGATTCGATATAGCGTACGGCTGCCGCACGGAAGGGGTATTTCAAATCTTCTACCGGTCCTTCTACTTCTGCCGGATTGGTCAGTTTTACTTGTTTGAGGTAAATCATAGTTTTCTTTTTTACAAATGTATATAAACTTCTTTGCTTATTCAAACGACAGGTATGGTGTCAGCCTTTCCCGGTCGGCATCGGTGAACTCTTCGAGGAGCTGAAAGTTCTCCCAACCGGTCAGTTTACCTTTTTGCTTTCGTAATTGTCCGATGATGCGGGCCTGCCGGTAGTTGATGTAAGGATGTTTTTGCAAATCATTCATGGATACTTTATTGACAATTAATTGACAGATTAAAGACAGATCTGCCGAAAACCACGATTTCATCGTATTGTATCGTTCTTCGTCGATCCCATATACTTCGTGAAGCTGGGAGACAGAGTAGAAGCCTCCTAACAACTCTCTGTATTTAATAATCCGACGGGCGAATGTACTTCCGATTCCGGGTACTTTTTTTAGAATTGTAGTATCGGCTGTATTTAGCTCGACTATGGTTCCGGCAGGATATTTTTCAGTTTTAGGAAAAGGTTTCCTTCCGAGTGTATTTTTAGTTTCTTTCGGATGAAATTCTTTTTTCTTCCGCGAGGAATTGTTTTTACTACCGGATGAGGGTATTTGCCATTTTCCCGTATCAGCGCCTTTTGTAATTGTATTTAAAGTTGTTTTAACCGGTTCTGTAACCTTTTTATTTTCATCGGCAAAATAGTCCGGTTTATTGTCTGTCACAAATAAGATGATCCAGGATATAGAGATCAGACAGAGTAGGAGAGTCAGGGCCCTACGTTCCCCTTTGGAAAAATAAAGTAAATCTCGCCAGTTCATAGTTTATAAGATATTATGGTTTGATATTTCGTCTGTTTCTGATGTGTGAGATGTATTTTTAAGAGAAATATAGAACTCATCGGAAATATCTATAGGCCGTATTTCTGTGCCTTCCATTCCCGCATTTTTTGTTTGATTTCATCCAATGTATAAAAAGGCCCTTCTTCGGCTTTGCGGACACGAGCAATTAGTTCTTCTTGGGTCATATTTAATCCGGGAAGTAGTTTTCTTTCCTTTGAAAGGGTTTTAATTTCAAGGGGGACGGTTTTGATTTCCATATTGTTATTTATTAAATGATGAATACTCTGTTACAAAGATATAAGTTACTTGCCAATAAACAAGTAACTTATAGCGTTTATTTTTCAAAACAGAGCGGTAATCTTCTTGATCAGGCCTAATTCGTTCAGGAAAATAAGTCCGATAGCTGCCGGGGCGATGTATTTGATAAAGAAAGCGTATGTATTGAAGAAATAGAAAGTAATTGTTCCCTTGTTTGTCAATTCTTCTTTCAGTACTTTCTTCTCGATCCGGAGTCCTACAAAGATACAGATCATCATACCTCCGATAGGCATCATTATTTTGGCTGTCAGATAATCTAACGCGTCGAAAAGGATCAGGCCGCCGATCGTGTATTCTTTAAGCAGACCGAAAGATAATGAGCTAAGAGCACCGATGATAGCGACACCTATAGATACGATCCAGGCCGCTTTTTTTCTTGTCATGTGATATTCTTCGTGGACGTAAGCTGTAGCGACTTCATGCAAAGAGATGGTTGAGGTCAATGCAGCCAGAGCCAGCAGAATGAAAAAGATGAATGACCAGATATTTCCAAACGGGAGTTGCTCGAAAATATTAGGAAGAGTAATAAATACTAACTCCGGACCTGCTGTCGGTTCAATGCCGAAGCTGAATACAGCCGGAAAAACCATGATACCGGCCAGTAATGCTACGAATGTATTCAGAACAGTTACCTGTATGGCCGTCAGCTGCAGGTTGGTATCTTTCCCGAAATAAGAAGAATAAGTGATCAGGCAGCCCATACCTATACTTAGTGAAAAGAAAGTCTGTCCCATCGCACTTAAAACGACGGAAGAGGTAATCTTTTCAAAATCGGGTTTGAACAGGAATGCCAACCCTTCGTCCACACCCGGCAGAGTAACCGAACGGATACAGAGTATGAGTAATATAAGAAATAAAGCGGGCATCATTATTTTGGAAGCCCTTTCAATCCCTTTCTCTACGCCGGAGACAATAATGAAATGGGTCAACGCGATAAAAACGATGGTCCATCCGATAGGACGGAGTGCACTGGATGAAAATGTTTCAAAGTCTGTAGTGAATTCTGCCGTTGTTTTCCCGGACAACGAGCCGGTCATCGCCTGCCATATATATTCCAATGTCCAGCCGGAAACAACCGCATAGAAGCCCAATATCAGGAAAGCAGCTAAAACCCCGTTGTAACCGATCAGCGACCATTGTGTTCCGGGAGCCAATTCTTTGAAAGCCCCTGCTGCATTTCTACGCGAATGACGGCCGATAAAAAATTCGGTGATCATGATAGGAAGTCCGAGTAAAACAGTACATATCATAAAAACAAGCAGGAAGGCGCCACCGCCATTCGATCCTACCATATAGGGAAAACGCCAGATGCTGCCCAAGCCTACAGCGCACCCGACGGTTGCTAATATTACTCCGATTTTACTGCCGAAAGTTACTCTCTCTTTATTTGCCATAAATAATTTATACTCTTTCTGTTTATTGTAAAACAACCCCGTCTTTGATATGTATTACGCGGTCGGTATTTGCAGCCAGTTGTTCATCATGGGTTACGATAACGAATGTCTGGTGCATCTGGTCACGCAACTCAAAGAAAAGGCTGTGTAATTCTTCTTTATTTTTGGTATCCAGGCTCCCGGATGGTTCGTCTGCCAGGATCACAGACGGATTGTTGATCAGTGCCCGTGCTACGGCGACCCGTTGCTTTTCTCCTCCGGATAATTCTGCCGGTTTGTGGGTCATACGGTCTGATAGTTTCATGAAATCAAGAATCTCTTTGGCCTTTTTCTCGGCATTGGCTGCCTTTTCCTGCGCAATCAGGGCTGGGATCATGACATTTTCCAGTGCGGTAAACTCAGGTAATAGCTGATGGAATTGAAAAACAAAGCCGATATTTTTGTTACGGAAGGAGGCCAGTTCTTTTTCGGATAACTTGCCGGTTTCGGTCCCGTTAATGAACAATTGTCCGTTATCCGGTGTATCCAATGTACCGATGATCTGAAGCAGCGTTGTTTTTCCCGCGCCGCTTGGACCGACAATAGCTACTATCTCGCTTTTATTAATCGTGAGATCGATGCCTTTCAGCACTTGTAAATTCCCGAAACTTTTGGTAATGCCCTGCGTCTGTATCATTTGATTATATATTTCTTATTACATAGGAAGCCAGATAACAGCCGAAAATAGCCGGCATATACGAAACCGTTCCGGTAGTTGTCCGCTTACATTGTTCATTTTCCACTTCTACTACTGCTTCCGGGTTGGCTATCTCGGTCGAAAAAACAACCGGGATTCCTTTGTTCAGTCCCATTCCCCGAAGACGTTTGCGTACGGCTTTAGCCAATGCACAGTTGCAGGTCTTTGAAATATCGGCTATTTTCACCTGCGACGGATCGAGTTTGGCACCGGCTCCCATTGAGGAGACAATTGGGATCTCATGCCTGTGAGCATAATATAATAAGTACACTTTCGGACTGAGTGAATCGATGGCATCCACGATGAAATCGTACTTTGTGGCAGAAAGAACTTCTTCTGTCCGCTCGTCACGCAGGAATTCATTGAGTACCGTCAGTTTTAACCGGGGGTTGATATCGAGTAAACGTTGGCCGACAACTTCTGCTTTCTGCATCCCTTGTGTGGAATGTAAAGCGGGCAATTGTCTGTTGATATTACTCTCATTCACCGTATCGGCATCGACAATGGTCATGCGTCCGATACCGGCCCGGCAGATCTGTTCGGCGGCATAAGCTCCGACGCCTCCTAATCCTACAACCAGCACATGACAATGCGATAAGTACTCCATCCGTTCGGCACCCAGCAAAAGTTCCGTCCGGGTGTTCCAATTGTAACTCATTAATATGTTTTTGAGCACAAAAGTAATAAATCAATCAGAAACCGCCTTTTTATTAGTCATCTTTTAACTATTCCTTTATTCTGGGCTTGTCCGGGTGATTAAAAAGCTGTAATATTGTGCGCTTAAATTTAAAATACGATGAAGATAAGACGCTATTTGATGCTGGTTGCAGCATGTACTTTCTTTTTAGGAAAAAGTTTTGCTGCCAATAATGAGAAACCGTTCGTGATACCTGAATTGCAGGAATGGAGAGGTGCCCAGGGAATGTTTACACCCTCTGCCACTTCCCGTATCGTTTGGTTGGGAAAAGATTCGGCTGTTGCCCGTGTCGCTAATCAGTTCGCTGAAGATTATGAAACTATGTTCGGGCGTAAACTGACTGTTGTACAGGGGAGAGCCTCTGCCGGTGATTTTGTTTTTTCATTGTCCGGCGACAGACAGTTGGGTGAGGAAGGTTATGCTGTAAGAATTGCAGACCGTGTAAGCATATCTGCTCCTAAAGCAAAGGGCTTATACTGGGCAACCCGTACGATCCTTCAGATGACGGAACAAAACAGTGATCAGGCATTGCCGAAAGGTGCTGTGCGTGATTATCCGGATTATGCTATCCGTGGTTTTATGATGGATTGCGGACGAAAGTTCATTCCGATGGATTTTCTGCGTGACTACGTGAAGATGATGGCGTACTATAAAATGAATACATTCCAGATTCACCTGAATGATAATGCCTTCAAACAATATTATGAACATGACTGGAATAAGACCTATTCCGCTTTCCGTCTGGAGTGTGAAACGTATCCCGGCCTGACTGCCCGTGACGGTTATTATACGAAAAAGGAATTTATTGCTTTACAGGAGCTGGCGGATAGCCTGGGTGTCGAGATCATCCCGGAAATAGATGTTCCGGCACATTCTTTAGCTTTGACGCAATACCGTCCGGAAATTGGTAGCGAAGAATATGGAATGGATCATCTGGATTTGTTTAAACCGGAAACTTATCAGTTTGTCGACAGCCTGTTCCGTGAATATCTGGAAGGACGGAATCCAGTATTCAGAGGCAAAAGAGTTCATATCGGGACAGACGAATATTCCAATAAAAAGAAAGATGTTGTAGAGAAATTCCGCGAATTCACCGATCATTATATCCGTTTTGTTGAAGGTTTCGGCAAGCAGGCCTGTGTTTGGGGTGCCTTGACTCATGCCAACGGCGATACTCCTGTTAAGTCTAAAAACGTATTGATGAATGCCTGGTATAACGGCTATGCAGATCCGAAGGAAATGATCAAACAGGGATACGATCTGATCAGCGTTCCCGACGGTTATTTGTATATCGTTCCGGCTGCCGGTTATTATTATGACTACCTGAATACGGAGAAGTTATATAAAGACTGGACACCGGCACATATCGGAAAAGAGGTTTTCCCAGAAAAGCATAAACAGATCAAAGGCGGTATGTTTGCCGTTTGGAATGACCATGCAGGTAACGGAATCAGTACGAAAGATATTCATTACCGTGTCTTTCCGGCTATGCAGACACTGGCTGTCAAGATGTGGACCGGCAAAGACTGCAAGGTGCCTTATGAAACGTTCAATACTTCACGTGTCGCATTAAGCGAAGCACCGGGGGTGAATGTGGCCGGGCGGATCGGGAACAAACCGCGTACAGTTTATACTCAGGATGCTTTGCAGCCCGGAATGAAAACCGGTTTGAAAGAGATCGGCTATCAATATACTGTTTCTTTCGATATTAAGTCTGTTCCCGAAGCAAAAGGGACCGAGTTGTTCCGTTCGCCGGATGCTGTTTTTTATCTTTCCGATCCTGTTTCAGGAAAGCTTGGATTTGTCCGTGACGGCTACCTGAATACGTTCAATTATCAGTTTTACCCCGATGAAATGGCTTCAATTGCTATCAGCGGTGACGAAAAATCGACTCGTTTGTATGTGAACGGACAGTTGAAGGAAGATCTGACAATTCAGAAACGTTTCTTTAACGGAGGTAAGGATTCTATGAGTTATGTCCGTACATTGGTTTTCCCGTTGGAGAAGGCCGGCGATTTCAAGAGTACGATCACGAATGTGGAAGTATTGAATTATTGCAAGTGATAAATGAAAGAAGTAATGTTTTAGTGTAAAAGCTCTTTTTACACTAAAACATTGCATGGATAGCTAAAATCGTACCTGCAACCGTACCTGCATCATATTGATTCCGCATTTGCCTAATAATGAATACTTATCCATCCAGAGATGGGCGTAGTTCAGGCGGGAGGAAATATATGTATTGAAATAATAATTGATGCCGATAGATAGATCGTGCTGGCTTCCTCCGGTAATATGACTACTGAAATCATTCAGGTTCGTATAATTATAACGACAGGCTAAAAGTATCGAATGTGGTTCCTGTGGCATAACCGGTACGGCATCCAGTGCTTCATAAGCATATTTGTTTCCCTTCAGCAGAAATCCTCCCAATATATATCCTCCATGAGCAGAGTAAGAAGGGCGGATATCCTTCTGATGGATTTTTGTATAGAGGAACTCTGTTTGCAGAAGCCACTTTTTCCGGAACAGGAGACATTCGATATTCGATTGGATCTGATCTTTTACGTGGTCGAACGCCAGGTCCAATGGTCGTGGGGAAGGAATGTAGGTGACTCCCTTACTCTTTAACCGGATTTGTTGCAGGCCTGTTTCCGTATCTTTGTCGGGAACTTTGAATAAGGCTCCCGCTCCTATATGAAGCAAAACTTCCGATGTGTTTAGCGGACGCCAGACCGCGCGCCCTGAGAAATTATAACCGGGCTTGGTCGTTTCGGAAAAACTGAGTCCGTCACCGCAAAATGCACCTGCAGATAAATAATATGAAGGAAGGGAGCGGGTATAGGATACACCGATCCGGCGGTCCGGATAGAATGTTTCTGCCACATTGGAGGCTGTGTTGAAAACGAGATCGTTTGTACTGGTCGATTGGTCTATACTATAATAACCAAGCATATAACCGGCACGAAAATAATTCCCGTCTTTTCCATATTCGGTAAAGGCATCTTTCAGTGTTACCTTATTGTTTGCGAAGCCGACATCTATTTTGGTATACCAGAATGAATAGATACGGACTTTTGCCGCTAATCGTACATCGGAAATATGCGCACCGGCATGTAACGTTTTCGGGGAATGAATGTATGCGCCACCATCCAGGAGTAAACGCCCGGAAACTTTCCAGTCAATGGGAGAAGAGTCCGGCACAGCGAAAACCGGAATAGTAATAAGTAGAATAAGAAATAAGGTTGTTATTTGTCTCATGAAAAAAGTGTTCCTTTACAGTATGAAACTGTAAAGGAACGAAAAAAATGGAAAAAATTGAAGTGATATTGTAAAGATATTGGTTATAGACCGAGTTTGCATCTTTACTAATAAGACAAAAATTCAGATAATACCCCTATTGATAAACAAAAAATATTCTGGTTACGATAAATATAAAAACAATGAAAGGGAAAGTCCGGATTTGACTCCAGTTCTTTCCCTCTCTTACTTAACCGACCCCCTTATTTCCCAATAAGTTTTATATAACAAATGTATGTCATTTGTCAGAATGATTTGTTTCATAAATCAAGCAAATTCTGTTGAAGGGCAGGCAAATTTCATCCTTTTTCTTTGTCTTTGGTTTCATGTCGGATACAGATTGCGTTTTCCTTTGCCGGTAGTTTTGGGAAAAATGCCAGGTTGTGGTAATAGTTTCGATTTCGGAGTATTTCCGAATGAGTCGTGGCTTGCCTATTTTTCCTGTTTGAGCGATTCGCGTAATTTTTTTACTGCGGTAGCGATATGAGCTTCGAGTGTTTTCTCTGTGTTGTTCTAATAATAAGGGCGTTTTTAACAATTGTAACATGTTTGTAATATCCGTGTAACACATGTGAAATATTTGTTTCAGACCTTTGTCGTCGAATATGTAACACTCATTTATGGAAACATTTTATCTGTTCCTCGTAATTTTCCTCTTTGTGCTGGCGGTGTTCGACCTGTCGGTCGGAGTTAGCAATGACGCAGTAAACTTCCTGAATTCTGCAATCGGTTCGAGGGCCGCATCGTTTAAAGTTATTATGGTAATTGCCGCAATCGGTATTTTTGTCGGCGCTTCTTTGTCAAACGGTATGATGGATATTGCCCGGCACGGGATCTATCAGCCGCAACACTTCTTTTTCTCCGAGATCATGTGTATCCTGCTGGCTGTTATGCTCACGGATGTCGTGTTGCTCGATATCTTTAATTCGCTGGGGATGCCTACTTCGACGACGGTTTCGCTGGTTTTCGAATTACTCGGCGGTACGGTAGCTATTGCCCTGGTTAAAATAGCCCATTCGGACGGGGCTCTGCAACTCGGGGATCTGCTGAATACCGACAAAGCGTTTACTGTGATCCTTGCCATCTTCCTTTCCGTGGCGATCGCCTTCTTCTTCGGAACCGTGGTGCAGTATCTCTCGCGTCTTATCTTTACATTTAACTACAAGAAACATACAAAATATTTCATAGCCTTATTCGGCGGTCTGGCAGCTACTTCCATTCTTTATTTTATGCTGATAAAAGGATTGAAGGAAAGTTCGTTCATGAACGGAGATTTGAAAGATCTTGTTTATAGCAATACGAGTCTGGTCGTATGGGGAGCTTTTATCCTGTTCACCATTTTGATGCAGATCCTTCACTGGTTGAAAGTGAATGTGTTCAAAGTCATTGTCATGCTGGGTACTTTTGCTTTGGCACTGGCTTTTGCAGGGAATGACCTGGTGAACTTTATCGGTGTTCCTTTGGTCGGTTACTCTTCTTATATAGATTTGATGGCACAGGAAGGAACGACTACAACAGATACCTTCCTGATGGGATCGTTGCTTGCTCCGGCACAGACACCCTGGTATTTCCTGGTAGGATCGGGGCTGGTCATGGTGATTGCCCTGGCAACTTCCAAGAAAGCACACAATGTGGTTAAAACCTCACTCGATCTGTCCCGTCAGTCGGAAGGGAATGAAAGTTTCGGTACATCTCCGGTGGCACGTATGCTGGTCCGTACCTGTAATAATGCATCCAGCACTATCCTGAGCGTGGTTCCTCCACGAGTGAAAGACTGGATCGACAGCCGGTTCAATAACGATGAGATTATTCTTGAAGATAGAGCCAGCTTTGACCTTGTGCGTGCTTCTGTCAATGTCGTACTTTCGGGTCTGCTGATTGCGTTGGGTACTTCTTTGAAATTGCCGCTTTCAACTACTTATGTGGCATTTATGGTGGCAATGGGTAGTTCGTTGGCTGACCGCGCCTGGGGACGTGAAAGTGCGGTTTACCGTATCACCGGCGTGTTATCCGTTATCGGCGGATGGTTTATTACAGCGGGTGCGGCATTTACTATCTGCTTCCTGGTTGCTATAGTGATCTATTTCGGTGGTATTGCTGCCATGGCTGCGATGGTCGGTCTGGCTGTTTATATGCTGATCCGTAGTCAGATTGCCTATAAGAAAAAGTTAAAGAAAGAAGCCTTGAAAGAAGAAGTCAATACGACTGTTGCTAAATTGCGTGATACGACGGATAGTCACGAAGCTCTTTCTTTGTTCCGCGAACATAGCCGTGAAGAGTTACAATCAGTCTTGTTGTTTACGGCAGATGCTCTCGACCGTTCAGTCCATGGCTTTATGAATGAGAACCTCCGTGAGTTGCGTAAAGTGCTGAATGAGGTGGAAGAGAAAAAGATTCATCTGAAACAGGTGAAACGCGTCGGAACGTTAGGCGTTACACATCTGGAACATGATATAGCAGTTGAAAAAGGGTTGTATTATTATCAGGGAAATGACTTCGCCAGTGAGATCATCTTCAGTGTCCGCCGTTTGACGGAACCGAGTAAGGAACATGTAGACAATAATTTCAGTCCGCTGAGTGAAATACAGAAAACAGATTTCGGAAAGATGACGGAAAGCATTGTAGTTTACCTGAAACGTTGCGCCTCGATGATCGAAAAGAACGATTATCACCGCCTTGATGATGTGATTGCAGAATCTGTAGCTTTGACTAACCAGCTTACTGCTCTGAAAAAAGGTGAGTTGAAACGTATCCAGGGACAGAGCGGCAGTACTAAGGTAAGCATGGTTTACCTGAATATGGTGCAGGAAGCACAAAATGTCGTATCATTTACTGCAAACCTGATCAAGGTTAGCCGTAAATTCCAGAAAGAATAAGGAATAAAAACAGCACTTGGTCAAAATGGCTTATAGTGCTGTTCTCTAATTTATTACAGTTTCCTCGTAGTTTCTGCTTTAGGAAACTGTAATTTCCTGCGGAGGGAACTGTAATTTCCCAGGCAGGGAACTCGAGTTTCCTACCGAGGAAACTGTCGTTTCCCAGTAAGGAAATTGAAAGGAAATTATAACGGAAGAAGATGCCGGCTTTATAAGGCCAGCATCTTCTTCTCTTTTATCAGGTCGCTCTCATCCATGCGGAGAGAAGGGACGGTACACATTTTGATATAATCGCCGGTCTGGCAGGTATAATCGTAATAAGCCTGCTGTTCCGGGGTGAAATCTTCTTTAGCGATCAGGCCGCTTTTCATTGCCAGGAATTCTTCCGTATCTGTGTTTTCCGATTCTTTTATGAGAACGATCCGGCGGGCAACCGGATTCCGGTTGTAATCCAGTCCAAGGTACAATCCCCGTAACTGTCCGGGGTTTTTGAACATGGGAATTTGCAGGTAAAGTGTAACCAGGATAAGGGGCGGAACCGGGCTTTCGCTGAACAGGCAATAGAGATTCTGGGGATTCCCGTTTACACCGATGCCCCATTGTACTTCTCCGTAAGCATTCAGGCGTCCGATACGGATATGATCTTTATTGTCGGATAACGCGATCAGATAAGGTTCGCATTTCAGACAATCGGAA
This sequence comes from Parabacteroides sp. AF18-52, assembly GCF_003479145.1. Taxonomy (NCBI): domain Bacteria; kingdom Pseudomonadati; phylum Bacteroidota; class Bacteroidia; order Bacteroidales; family Tannerellaceae; genus Parabacteroides; species Parabacteroides sp. AF18-52. The sequence goes on along the minus strand of NZ_QUGR01000024.1, from coordinate 53,606 downwards.
GAGGAAGAAAGGCTGTAACTGGTATATACTCCGCAGATATCAGGCAACTGGCGTGCGGAAAGAGACATTTCCTCGATAAGTGATTCGACAAAGGGGATTCCTTTTTGTGTATGCCGTTCAGCCGGTTCCAGTTCATCCAGCCGCTGCAAGGTCTCTTCCAGTCCTGAAAGCAGCCGCCGTTTGGATACGTTATTGACCAGCGACAGCGCCTGATCGAGTGCCTCTTCCTGCGGCATCGTTTTACTTCCTTCAAAATAGGCAGGCAAAACTGTTGTGTAGAGCGATGACAACACACTGGGAGCCATTCCCACCCAGTCTGCTATCTCTTTCATTTTTATACCGCTGTTCCTTAAATATTCGATTCTTTTGTAGAGTTCCAGAAAATCGTTCATCATGTAATATCTTCTTAAATATGGTACAAAATAACGGCCAGGTTGTTGCATTTCCGTTACATGAATGTTACATAAATATTTCTTTATAATTTATTGATATATCGTTATATATTAATAATATAGATTCATGCGTTCAGTAATATTCCTGTAATATCACCGGGGTAATTTTGCTGCCGAAAACAAAATGACAGCATGATATGAATCACTTTTTGCAGATAAATGAAACAACCCGGAAACGCTTTTCCGATTTCCTTTTTATCCTTTGGGCGGGAGGTGCAGCTTTATTATCTTATTCATTGGTGTATGCACTTCGCAAGCCGTTCACCGCTGCTTCTTTCGAGAATGCGGAATTTTTTGATCTGGATTATAAGGTGGTAGTGACGATCTCACAGATATTGGGATATGTGATCTCTAAGTTTATCGGTATCAAACTGATCTCTGAACTAAGGGCGGAAGAGCGGTTCAGGTTTATCCTGACATCTGTATTGCTGGCGGAAGCGTCGCTGATCCTGTTCGGATTGCTTTCCACTCCGTTCAACGTGGCTGCTATGTTCCTCAACGGCCTTTCACTGGGATGTATGTGGGGAGTTATTTTCAGTTTTATAGAAGGACGCCGGGTAACGGATATTCTGGCGAGCCTGTTGGGAGTCAGCATGGTTGTCAGTTCGGGAACGGCCAAGTCGGTCGGATTGTATGTCATGAATCATTTACATGTCAGCGAGTTCTGGATGCCTGCATTGATCGGTGCGGTGGCACTTCCTCTGTTGCTTTTACTGGGGTGGGCGCTTAACAGACTTCCCAAGCCGACGAAAGAAGATATAGCCATGAAGTCTGAACGCGAAACACTGAACGGGAGACAACGCAAGGAACTTTTCAAAAGTTATATGCCTTTTTTAAGTATGCTTTTCGTGGCAAATATCGCTATCGTTGTTCTACGTGATATTAAGGAAGACTTTCTGGTGAATATCATAGATGTTTCTGCCTATTCGCCTTGGCTTTTCGCACAGGTCGACAGTATCGTTACATTGATTATCCTGGGGATATTCGGTCTGATGGTTTTAGTGAAGGATAATTTGAAGGCACTGTCTGTCTTGTTTAGCCTGATCATGATAGGGATGGTTACGATGTCGGTCGTCTCTTTTGGTCAGCAGCAGTTCCGGTTTTCACCTATCGTATGGTTGTTTATCCAGAGTTTGTGCCTGTATATAACCTATCTGACATTCCAGACTATCTTTTTCGACCGCTTTATCGCTTGTTTCAAGATCCGTGGGAATGTAGGTTTCTTTATCGTAACGACAGACTTCTTGGGATATACCGGAACTGTTGTGGTACTTGTCCTGAAAGAATTTTTCAATCCCAATATCGATTGGGCACTGTTTTATAACCAACTTGCAGGTTATGTAGGCATCTTTTGCTGTATCACTTTTGCCTGTTCTTTTGTATATTTGCACCAGCGTTTCCGTAAGGAGACAGGTGTGACAGCCGCCAGGGAAGAGACACTTGAAGCCGTTCCGCAGAATGCCATCACCGTAGCCTGAATTTGATATGCCGGAATAAAAGAATAATTAGTATAAATAATAAGTTATGAAGAAGATTTCATGTGTAATTATGGACTGGGCCGGAACGGCCGTCGATTTTGGTTGTTTTGCCCCTCTGAACGCTTTCCTGAAAGTTTTCTCGGAAGAAAAAGGGATCGATATTACTTACCGTCAGGCACGTGAGCCGATGGGACTCCTCAAGATTGATCATATCAAAGCAATTCTGAACATGCCGGACGTCAGTGATAAGTTCCGTGCCCGTTATGGCCGCGACTGGAATATGACTGATGTAAATGAGATGTACCAGAGTTTCGAGAAACATCTGTTTGCTTCTCTGAAGAATTTTACCACACCGATACCGGGCGTACTCGACACGATCAAGTTGTTGCGCGAAGACGGTATAAAGATCGGCTCTACAACCGGTTATACACAGGCTATGATGGATGTGGTCCGTCCTGATGCCGCGGCCAAAGGCTACGAAGTCGATAACCTGGTTACCCCGGATGATGTTCCCGCCGGACGTCCTGCACCTTATATGATTTATAAGAATATGATCGATCTGGCTATCCCGTCTGTGGATAACGTCGTTAAGGTGGGCGATACGATTGCCGACATCAAAGAGGGCCTGAATGCGAAGGTGTGGAGCATCGGTATCGTAACAGGAAGTAACGAGATGGGAATTACGGAGGAAGAATACAACCATCGCTCTGCCGACGAGCTGGCGGAACTGAAACGCGAAGTGCGTGAACGAATGCTGGCAGCAGGTGCTCATTTTGTGCTGGATAATATTACTGAACTACCTGCTTGCATTGAGAAAATTAATAGATAAAATAACGACATAACATATCCATTGAAATGAGAAATTATCTTTTACTGACTCCCGGCCCGTTGAGTACGTCACAGACTGTACGCGAAGCCATGCTCCAGGATTGGTGTACCTGGGATAAAGATTATAATGAAGGAATTGTAACTTCGATCCGTAAAGGCTTACTGGCTATTGCGGGATTGGACGAGAACGAATATACCGATGTGCTTTTACAGGGAAGCGGCACTTACTGCGTAGAAGCAACGATCGGAGCGGCCGTGAAACCGGCCGACAAGCTGCTGATCCTTGCGAATGGCGCATACGGAAAACGTATGGCACAGATTGCGGAATATTACCATATCGACCATGTATTGGTTTCTCTGCACGAAACGGAGTTGATCACAGGAGAAGTCGCCCGCCGTGCTTTGGAAGAAAATCCGGGCATCACCCATCTATCTATGGTGCACAGTGAAACAACGACCGGTTTGCTGAATCCGATCGAAGAGGTAGCGGAAGTGATCCGTGGCAAGGGGATCACGTTTATCGTGGATGCGATGAGTAGTTTCGGAGGCGTACCTATCGATATGAAGAAATTAGATATCGATTTTCTGGTGAGCAGTGCCAATAAATGCATCCAGGGAGTTCCCGGTTTTGGTTTTGTCATTGCAAAGAAAGCAAAACTGATGGCTTGTAAAGGGGTGGCCCGTTCACTGTCACTGGATATCTATGCACAATGGGAAACGATGGAAAAAGGAGGAGGCAAATGGCGTTTTACGTCTCCTACCCATGTAGTCCGTGCCTTTTACCAGGCAATGAAAGAACTGAATGAAGAAGGAGGCATCGCTGCCCGTTACGAACGTTATAAAAAGAATCACCGCACCTTGGTGGATGGTATGCGTGCATTGGGATTCAAGACGTTATTGCCGGATGCTTCACAAGGGCCTATCATTACCTCTTTCTTATATCCTCATGCAGATTTTGACTTTCCGGCTTTTTATGAAGCCCTAAAACAGAAAGGTTTTGTTATTTATCCCGGAAAGATTTCGGATGCCGACACCTTCCGTATCGGTAATATCGGAGATGTCTTCCCACAGGATATGGAAAGATTATTGGAAGCGATAAAACTGACGCCTGTTAGATGACGGGAACGTCTGTTTCACAAGGATGAATAAACACAAAGCGGGCTCCGGCGGTATAGGAAGTATCCAGAAATATCTTGCCCGGCCCGCTTAAATGTTCAGCGATATAATAGCATATAGGAAGTCCCAGTCCTGTCCCGGCCTTGCTGTCATCCTGTTTTTTAAAACGTTTGAATATCTCTTCCTGTATTTCCGGAGGGATGCCTGTCCCGGTGTCGGTTACCGTTATGCGCACCTGTTTTCTGTCGGCTTCCAGGCTATAAGCAAGGTTGATTTCGCCTTTTTCTGTAAACTTGATCGCATTGTCCAGAAGGTTTGTAAATAATTGTTGCAGGCGCATGACATCCGTTTTTATTATGACCTGTTCCGGAGCCGGATTAAATGTCAGTGCCACTCCTTCATGGACACTCTGCCGGATGCTGTCGAGAGCCTTCTGGCAACATTCAGCCAGGGGAACTTTCTGTAAATTGAAACTCATGTCGCCTGTCTTCATTTTCGACAGGTCAAGTACGTCATTTACCAATGTCAGCATCAAGTCCGTATTATTTTGGATAATAGCGGAATATTCTTTTTTTTCTTTTGACTCGGTTGCTTCATCTATCAGTAATTCGGAGAAACCGGCAATTGCGTTTAAAGGTGTACGTATCTCATGGCTCATATCTGCGATGAAAGAACTTTTCATATAACTGGCTTCATCGGCTCGCATCGTTTCAAGTATCAGTTTCTCTTTTGACTTCAGCAAAGTGTTCTTTTCCTGCAATAAATCGTTTTTCAAACGTTGTGTCCGGCGAATGTAAATGTATAGAATGTACAGAATTATTATTAATATGATGATCAGTGAGATAAAAAAGATCAGCTGATAACGTTCCTGTCTGATCTGTTTCTGGTTGTTCTTTATTTTTTCTTTTAACGCAATTTCGAAATTTATATCGTGCAAGGTGCGTAATTGATTGACCTGGCGCAGAAACATTTCATCGTTTCTTTTCGTGTTATATGTATCTATTTCGTCATAGAGTGCCAATACTTCATCCTGTTTACCTTGTTTTTTCAACATATCGACTTTCAGTAGCAATGCTTCCGGCAAACGCTTTTCTTCCAATAGTTTGTCAATGTAATATAAGGCAGTAGAGAGATTGCCGGTTTGGGCATAATAACGGGACTTTACGCTCAGATAGACTCTGCAGGCATAATCGCCTTCTACAAATTCGCTACCTTCGAAACGAGTTGCCATATCGAGCGCTTCCTTGGCTTTATCTAATTTATTCTCTTGTAGATACAGGTCGGTATAAAAAGAATAAAAAAGCCAGTATTCGCGGTTAACCACATACAGGCCGTTGTGGGTGGCATTCAATTCATTTAGTTTGTCGATCAACTTTTTATAAGCAGCGAGCATTCCGGCTGTCTTTTCATACGCATCGGTTCGCAGGTTCGATTCTATCTGATAGGAGATTAAACGCAGTTCGGTCTCTTCATCTCCTCCCAGTTGTTCCAATCGGTCGAGTCCATCCTGGAAAGCGACGACAGCATCACTGTCCCGGCGGATGGCCTGGTAGATCTGACCGAGGCATTCCGAGCAACGCATAAGTCCGTAATTTTGCTTTTTCTCTACTGCCAGTTGATATAGATCGGTTATGCGGTTCATGGATTCTTCATAATTGCCACTCCATAATAAATCCTGGCAATACAATGATTTAGCCCTGAACAATACGTCGGGGTACTCGTTGCGTTTATGGGTGATCGAGTCGATCTGTTGTGCCCAGTAAGTTAAACTGTCGCTTCCGTTTTTCATGTTATAATAATAAACGGAAATTTCGGATAGAGCAGCATAGACGGCCTGGATGGAATCGATCTTTTCTGCTTCCTTTATTTGTTCTTTCAGATATACGACTTGTTCAGGTTTCTGTTCATGAAGTTTTGCGAGCCGGGATAACACGGGAATTGACCGGCAGGGAGAGGGATGCTCCGATAAAATGCGGTTAAGACTATCTATCTCTGTCTTGTGTTCTTTGATCGCTGAAGCAGGTAGGACGAAAAGTAACAATAAGAGTCCTGTTACTTTCCATATAGAAGGATGATATTTGAAAAAAGTATGCTGCATCTTCCTGGTTGTTATTGGTTTGTAAGTCCGATTGGATGGATAAAGACAAAGCGGGCACCAGACGTATAGGTGGAGTCTATGTATAAGCTGCCTTTTAGTAGTTGGGCGATTAGCAGACTGATCGCTAATCCTAAGCCAGCCCCCTGGACAAATTCGTTTACTTTTTCGAATCGGTCGAATATGTGCGGATGCTTCTCAATAGGAATGCCACATCCTGTGTCTGTTACCGACAACCGGATCTGGTGGAGATTCGGCTCTATTTCGAATGTGAGTCTAATTTCTCCTTCTCGGGTGAATTTGGCGGCATTTCCCAGTAGGTTTATCAGGATTTGTTTGAAACGCTGTTTGTCTGTGTTTAACATATACTGTTCGACAGGTGGGATAAATGTCAGTCTTACTCCGGGGAGTATGAGATGCTTTATTTCTTCTATGACTTCCCGGCAGCAGGATACGATATCATAAGCGTCTATGGCTGGTTTTATTCTACCGGCTTCCAGTAGGGAGATGTCGAGTATGTTGTTTACAATAGCCATCAGCAGTTCGAAGTTGCTTTTGATTAATCCGGCAAATTCGAGCTTTTCCTCTTCTGAGTAGAAATCGTCCTCTTCGCCTAATAGTTTGGAGAACCCGACGATCGCATTCAAAGGGGTGCGTATTTCATGGCTGACTTTCGCAATGAAAGCAGTCTTTTGCCGGTCTGTTTCTTCTGCTTTTTCTTTGGCGATCTGTAATTGTTTTTCCAGTTCCACCAATGAGTCTTTTTCCCTTTGCAACGCATTTTTCAGTTTATTGGAATGCAGAAAATAACAAACCAGTAGGGATAAAAGGACCAGCAATAACAGTGAAATCCACATACCCATTCTTACCAATTGTCGCTGCATTGCCAGTTCATCGTTTTGCCGTTGTAATTCGAACGTTTGCTGTTCCTGGTCGTTCAGGTCGTTTAATAGGCGGAGTTGGGAAATCTGGCGGTCGAATGCCTCTGTTTTTATCTGTGCATCCAAAGCGAACAGGTCTTCATAAGTTGCTATTGCGTTGGCTTTTTGCCCGTCGGCACGCAGAATCTCGATCTTTAGTTTCAGGTAATTGGGCTGTACTTCGATATCCAATCCCTTGTCGATCTCTTCAAGTGCCTTTTGGTAATCTTTTGTCTTGAGATGGTACAGAGCTTTTATGCGGTAATATGGGTATTTCATGTTTTCTTCGGTCGAGTTGGCCGTATATTTGCTTGCTTCTTTTATATATTTTCCTGCTTTGTCAAGCTGTCCCATTTTCATATATAATTCAGCGTAATAGCTATTGAACAGCCAGCGATGCCATATAGATCGGTAGGGGATTCCTTTAGTTTCAAATATTTTACTTGCGATCTGATACAGTTCGTTGTATCTGTCCAGTATTTGCCTAGATTCAGCCAATAGGTTTTCATCCAGAAACGATGGGAGCATTTCTGATAGATATTGTATTTCATAAATCGGGTTGTCCTTTAACTTATGTAAGTATTCCAGTCCTTTACGGTATGCAACAACGGCTTCTTTATTTCGGCCCATAGCTTGATAAGCAAATCCTATACTTTGGTTTGCCAGCATCAATGCATAATCGTTTTGTGCTTTTTTAGCATCGTTCAATAGTTTAAAAGCCTCACTGATAGCCAGCTCATAGTTTAATTCTCCCTGATAATATTTGCATAATAGATTTCTGACCTGAAAAAATACTGGGGGTGTCACCGAATGTTGTCGACAGATTGAGTCCAATCGATTTTTCATGATGATCAGGCTGTCTAACTGAGAATCGTTGAAATAGTAACGGCATAATTTTGAATATCCATCGTAAACGTAGTTCAGAGAATCGAGCTCAGTGGACAGGTCGACCAGTTCTTTCAGATAAGAAGCTTCTTCTGGTTTTTGCCAGTACAGTTGGGATAAATAAAGTAATACAGGCAGTTTTTGAGCTGGATCTTTCGTGTTTTCCAAGACATTGCATAAGCTGTCAGTCAGGGCCCGGTCTATCTCTGCCCGCAACTGTGTGCAAGAGAATAATCCTGTCATTATAATTAGCAATATCGTTGAAATCTTTTTTGTCATAGGTTACTGTTGAAGACAAATCTTTATTCGTCTTGAAAAACAATGTTACAAAGATAATATTTTTGATGTAAAAGGCCTGTAGATAGAGTTAAAAGCTTTATTTTATGTTGTCTTTGGATATTTTCCAGTATATATTGCCGAATAGTATTATTTTTATACCGTAATTAAAAATAAATCAGCAAAAAGAGTAGATACTTAATATTTTTGATTACGTTTGTATCCATTAATATTCAACTAATCTGAGATTTTACCAAGAGAATTTTTTTAACAAAGGTTGTACTTTAATTAATAAAAGCAAATGAAACGGTCAGATTTAATTGCAGCTATAGCTGCTGAAAGTGGTTGTAGTAAAAAAGATGTAGATGCAATGCTCGAAGCATTTTGTTCTGTTGCGACTGATGCACTTCGTCAGAGGGACCCGATAGTACTGAAAGGTTTTGGTACTCTTTCTCCAAGAGAGCAGAATAGTCGTCCGGCCCGCAACCCCAAAACAGGTGAGGTTGTTGTCATCCCGAAACGTCTGAGTGTGAAATTCAGCGTCGGTAAATATCTTTTTGAAGATCTGAACAAGTAACTGCTATGAATGGCGGACAGAATCGCGCAAAATAAGTATTCCTTCCGGTCCCATATTAAATAGTAAGTCTACGATACTTAAGTTGGGGAGGAATCCGAATTTATCCCGGAATACCTGGTAATAGGGTTGCGGGATGAAGTCTGGATCTTCCCCTTCGTGTTTCGGGCGGATGATCTCCCGGAAATCGTTCGCTACTTCCGGCATATATGTTTCCGTATAGACAATGTTCGGCTGCAAATCCAGTAAACGGCAAACCAACCTGCGTAACTCTTCATTGAAGTCGAATAGGAAATCGAACTTCTTTTCATAAAACGGGGCGAACTCTTCTTCATAATATTCAAAGAAAGGACTCATATTATAAGCAGATATTAACGCATTCCAGTGGAGATGGCGCCAGTTCCCATGATCGGATATGCGGATATCCTTTGTCGGACATTTCGGAGTGTCGGGCTTGATAATAGGGACGGAGAGCGATAGCGGACCGTTGGCGGCTGCTATTGTACAGCGGTTGCGATAGGTTTGTTTCAGGTAGTTTTCGGCTGTTTCGATCCGTACTTCTTCAAATTGGAAAAGTTTACAGTATTGTTGTACCGGGCCCAGGTAGGCCGATGAAATATATACAGGTTGCATGATTAGTTTACGGGTTTAAAAATTCGTTGCCTGTCTTTGCTATACCAGCAGAACCAGGCGTTTCCTATGATATGGTCGCGGGGGATGAATCCCAGATGGCGGGAGTCTATCGCTTCGTTGGTATTGTCCGAAAGCATCCAGTAATAATCCTGATCGAAGAAGAAGAAATCTGTTTCCCGGCCGTCGAGGAATAATTTCCCGTTGCGGAATACCGCTTTGTCGCCGGCTTCAGTCTGAATTGCTTCACGGCAGGCAGTCAATGCGGCTGCATCGAGCCGGTAAGCTCTACCTTTCCGGGGAACGATCAGTTCATAACTATCCGTATGGTCTTTTATAAAATGGATATTGGTGTCTTCCGATAACTCCTCCCTGATCTGATATTCTTCGAAAGAGGTAAGGTAGAGGGAGAAGCCGAATGCCTCTTCTTTCCATTCCCTGATGGGTATATTCAGTTTCTTCTGTACGGCTGATAACTCGTTCTGCCCGGCCTTCGTCACCATATAACGGTTGAGCGATTGGGGGGAATGAGGGATCAGTTTGCCGTTGACCCGATAGCCATCGTTGCCGACACGGATCGTATCGCCGGGCATACCGATACAACGACTCAGGAATAAAGGGTTTGAAACGGTATCTTTCAGCAACGGGCTGGTGAATAAAACCACCCTGTTACGTCCGGGATTATCTTTCAACGGCAACTTGTTGACCAGGATATAATCGCCTTTATGTAATGCAGCCTCCATAGAATCGGTCGATACACGGAAAGATTCCATACAATAGTAACGGACTGCCATAACGCCTCCTGCCAGCAACGCGATCGTAGCCAGCCATTTTACAGCAGATATGAAGGTCTGTCTTGCCATAGAATCAATATGTCAACTATCAATCCGGGTGCACCATGCGGAACAGACGGTTCCAGCGGATACCACCGTCGAACAGGCTACGGTCTTTATCCAGTGACAGCCAAATCAGGATCGGTTTTCCTACGATATGATCTTCCGGAACGAATCCCCACGAACGGCTGTCGGCACTGTTATGGCGATTATCACCCATCATCCAGTAATAATCGTATTTGAATGTATAGTCTGTTTCCGGTTTGCCATTGATATAATAGGTGCCGTCTTTTACTTCCAGTGTATTGTTTTCGTAATTCTTGATGCAACGGCCGTACAGGGCGATGTTACGTTCGTTCAGCGGAATTGTCGCTCCTTTTTTCGGTATCCATAGCGGACCAAAGTTATCACGTGACCAACCGGTTTTATACCAGGCCGGATAAGTCGATCCCGACCAGGCATCCGGCTCGATAACGATCTTTTTCACAGAAGGTAGTTTCTCTGCAATGGCCAGCGCCTTCTTGGTAAGCGGCAAATGATAAACCGGGTTGAACTGTCCGGGTGCGATCGGCTCGAAACCGAGGAATGACATCAGATCCTGGAAATACCCGTTGTTGGAGGCCAGTATCCGGTCGCTTTTGCTTACCTCCATCAGGCGGAATTGTTCCTCCGTAAGAGGCGAACCGTCTGTTTCAACAAAGTAGTTAAACTGCATGTTCTCCGGATTCTTGGCGGGTTTTCCATCGATATATACCTGATTGTTACGTAGCTCGATCGTGTCGCCTGGTAGACCGATACAACGTTTTACATAATTCTCACGTTTATCTACGGGGCGATAAATGACATCTCCGAATGTCTTTTTATCCAGCCGGATGGCTTCACGTCCGTACTGGGCAACCAGTTCGTCGTAGCTCGGATTCTGTACATTCAGGGCAACTGTGTCACCAGCCGGGAAGTTAAACACTACGATATCGTTACGTTTTACATGTCCAAAACCCTTTACACGTTTATACCCCCATTCCGGCCAGTCCAGATACGACTTGCAGTTGAAGAACGGCAGTGTGTTTTGTACCAACGGAAATGATAACGGCGTGTTCGGTACGCGCGGACCGTAGCTCAACTTGCTCACGAACAGATAATCGCCCACCAGCAACGATTTCTCCAGCGAAGAACTCGGGATCTGGTAGTTCTGGAAGATGAACAGATTGATGAAATAAACGGCGATCAGTGCGAACAGGATATCGTCCACCCATTCCAATGCATTCCGTACACTCGGGTTCTTCGACCGTTTCCAGGCGCCCCAGGGAATGTATTTTGTCAGGAAGATATCCACCAGCACGATCAATCCCAGCAACAACCAGAGGTTCTGCATCCAGATCGAAAAGAGTATATACAATACGGCTGAGATGCCGAACTTGATCCATTGTTTCTTGGAAAACTTTTTCATTTGTAGATTAATCTGTGGAATTAAAATTTAAGCATATCATCCATACCGAGGAAGCCTTTTTTCCCGGCAGTAAACTCGGCTGCAACGACAGCGCCGAGAGCGAAACCGGCACGGCTTTTAGCATCATGCTTGATGCTGATATAGTCGACGTCCGATTCATAGGTCACTTCATGGATACCCGGCACTTCCCCTTCACGGATAGCATGGATCGGCAGGTCAGTCGGTTGTTCGGCTGTTTCCAGCGTCCAGCGTTCTTTCCGGTCTACGTTCTCAAGGATACCTTCTGCCAACGTGATAGCTGTTCCGCTCGGAGCATCCAACTTGTGGATATGATGCGTTTCCGTCATGCTGATATTGTAAGAAGGGAAATTATTCATGATTTTCGCCAGATATTTGTTGAGGGCGAAAAAGATGTTTACCCCGATACTGAAATTGGAAGCATAGAAGAATGTCTTGCCTTCCTTTTCACATTTCTCTTTTATTTCACTGATACGGTCCAACCAGCCTGTCGTCCCGGAAACCACGGGAACGCCGGCAGCGAAACTTTTCATATAATTATCGAAAGCCGTGGCGGGAGTCGTGAACTCGATGGCAACGTCTGCGCTCTTGAAATTAACAGACTGAAATTCTTCCGGGTTGTTTATATCTACGATAGAGACGATCTGGTGTCCTCTGCTGAGTGCGATTTGCTCGATGGTTTTCCCCATCTTTCCGTAACCGATAAGTGCAATCTTCATATCTTTTCAGAATAAAATGAATTAATATGGCTAATAACTTAGCCTTCAGGGGTGCAAATATAAAGAAAATGAATTAGATTTGTGGCATAAATCTTAACTCTGAAAAGAATATGGAACGTTTATTACATTATGTTTGGAAATACAAACTGTATCCGGCAATGCCGCTTCTTACCACCGATGGTCGTCCTGTCTCTGTTATCGATCCCGGAACACTAAATTCCGATGCCGGACCGGACTTCTTCAATGCAAAGATAAAAATAGCTGATACCCTATGGGTCGGCAGTGTGGAAATTCATACCCGGGCATCCGATTGGCTGGTCCATCGTCATGATAAAGACAAAGCTTATGATGCCGTTATCCTGCATGTTGTGGAGTGTGTCGATTGTGAGGTGAGGCGGACGGACGGTGAGCCGATCCCCCAACTAAAACTGATTGTTCCGGAAGCTATCGTTAAAAATATAGACTGGTTGTTGTACCGCGAAGTGGCCATGCCGTGCCTGGGATATATTCCGGAAATAGAACCGTTGTATATATCTTCCTGGCTGGATGCTTTGCTGGGGGAGCGGCTGGAGCGTAAGACTGCTGATATTTTCCGTTTGCTGGACCTGTACGGTGGTGATTGGAATGAAGTCTTTTATATTACTTTAACCCGTAACTTCGGTTTCGGAGTGAATAACGATATTTTCGAACGTCTGGCTAAAAGTCTGCCGCTACGCTGTATTCAAAAACAACGCGGTAGTCATTCGCAGGTAGAGGCGATGTTGTTCGGACAGGCGGGGATGCTGGATGAAACGCTCGATTGTCCTTATTATCGTTTGTTACAACGCGAATACCGGTTTCTTCGGCATAAATTCGGGTTGACGCCGCTCGATCCTTCCCAGTTCAGAAGCCTGCGTATCCGTCCGGTTAATTTCCCTTGTCTGAAACTGGCACAGTTGGCTGCTGTCTGGACGCAGTACGATACCCTGTTTTCTGTTATACTGGCCGCGGGTAGTATCGGCCGTATCAAACAATGCTTTCGTGTCTCTCCTTCTGTTTACTGGGAAACGCATTATAATTTCCGTTCTGTTTCTGTCCGGAAGGAAAAGCAGGTGGGGGAAAATTCTTTGTGTATCCTGTTGATAAATACGGTAGTACCGGTGCTTTTTGCCTATGGTGTCAGGAGTAAACAGCCGGAATATTGCGACCGCGCCATCCATATCCTTGAAAGTCTTCCGCCGGAGAAGAATGCGATCGTTTCCGGTTTTACTCAGGCGGGGATAAAAACAGGTCATGCCGGAGACAGTCAGGCGCTTGTCCAGTTGAAACGGGAGTATTGCGAGAAGAAGAAATGTTTGTATTGCCGGATCGGGTTCAGGTATCTGAAACAGATCTCCCAATCAACTTAAAAAATAAAATTGTCAAAATGCTATTTTAAGTAGTTCCTGAAGAGCTTCTATGGGGCTCAGGACGGTAGTGGCTATTTTTACGCAAACGTAGCCGGTTTTCGTATTGTCATATTGAACGTAATAACCCGATTAACCGTTCCGAATCATACAAAAAAATAGATAAAACGAAACTTTTTCTTTGATAAAAGATCTCATCGAGAATTATGTCACTACTGTTATGGTTCGTATCCGGCAGCTTCCAGATCAAGAAACTGCTACAAAACATAAAATTCAAGGATAAAAAAGGGACTAAACAGATCTGTTTTAACATATATTCACGTGGCTTTTTGTCTAAAATAAACCCTCATTCCGTTTAAAACAAAAAAAAATTCGTTTTAAACGAAGTGGGAATTTCTTTAAAACGAACTGAAAGCTGGAAGTAAGAGATATGAATTGTTAATTATTGTGATAAAAAGATTCCCGGAAGTTACCTTTCAGGAAATTGTCGAGTTGTCAGATCAATATATTGTTTTACATATTAACACTTAAATGTCGTAATTAGAATCATTATGTCATCAAAAAATCATCGCGGAATGATGAAAAACTGTTTTGATTTATTGCTTAATTCATTCCAGGGAAAAGTAATCCATATTCATGTTCATATTTACCGGATGCAGACGAGCGGTAGAGTTACGCTGATAAATGCGTATGGATACTGTTAGGTATGCTGGTTGCATCTTGCTTATTTCTGATTTGTTAGGGTGTACTTACGTTAATTTAGCGTATATATCACTGTTTGTCATCGGATTTTTCCCTATTTTTGCCATTTGAATAAAAAGAGATTGAATGGGTAACAGATATATAAACAATTTATTACTGGCAGTATGTGGCCTTTTTCTGTTGGTAACCATGTATTCATGTGCCAATATGGCTTCTCCGAACGGAGGGCCTTACGATGAAGCGCCTCCTAAATTTGTCAGCAGCCTTCCGGCCCCGAACCAGACAAACTATAAGGGGAAAAAGGTGGAAATCCTGTTTGATGAACTGGTGCAGCTGGACAAGCCGTCGGAGAATGTGATCATTACGCCGCCGCAGATGCAGTTGCCGGTAATCCGTGCCGCGGGGAAAAAGGTTGTGGTCGAGCTGAAAGATACCTTGAAAGAGAATACGACCTATACGATCGACTTCACCAACTCGATCTCCGATAATAATGAGAAGAATGTGTTCGAGAATTTCTCTTTTGCATTCTCTACCGGTGATGTGATCGATACGCTGGAGGTGTCAGGTGTCTTGCTGAACGCGGAAAACCTGGAACCGATGCCCGGCATTACGGTCGGTCTGCATAAGAACCTGGAAGATTCGGCTTTTGTAAAACTGCCTTTCGACCGTACTTCGCGAACAAACGATAAAGGGGAGTTCACTATCCGTAATATCTCTCCGGGCAGTTACCGCATATTCGGTCTGAACGATGTCAACCGCGACTATAAGTTCGACCAGCCGGGCGAAGAGATCGCATTCAACGACTCCATCATTATCCCCTCGCTGGAACTTACCAGCCGCCAGGATACGCTGTGGAAAGATAGCCTGACCATCGATACGATCCGGACGGTAGCCTATACCCGCTATTTCCCGGACGATATTCAACTGCGTCTGTTCAAGGAAAACTTCATGCGGCAATATCTCCTGAAACCGGAACGCCAGCAGGAAAATCTGTTGACCATCCGTTTTAACGCGCCGTTGGATACGATACCGTTGCCGAAGCCGATCAACTTTACCCCAGCCGATTCAGCCTGGTTCTTTACACAGGAAACGGAAGGAGGTACGGGAGTCAATTTCTGGCTGACCGATTCGATGGTATGGAAACAGGATACTTTGCTGGTAGAACTTTCCTATCCGAAAAGCGACTCGTTGAATATTCTCCGGCCGCAAACCGATACGCTTCAGTTCCTGATGCGCCATCGTCCGGAAAAGAAGAAAAAGAAGAAAGATGATGAGCCTGAACCGATCGTCTTCCTCGGTATGCAGATCGATGCACCGACTTCGATGGACTTGTTCGATACCGTTTCCGTGACGTTCAATGAACCGGTTCTCGACCTGCCGAAAGAGGTCTTTTATTTGGACCAGAAGGTCGATACGGTCTGGACACCGGTCGATTTCGACTTTTTCAGGGATTCTGTCAACACCCTGAACTACTTTATCCGTCGTCCGTGGAAATATGGCGAAGAGTATCGCTTGTCTGTGGATTCGGCAACGGTATTCAGCCTCTATGACAAATGGAACGAACCATATTCGAGTGAGTTCAAGATCAAGAAAGAAGATGAATACGGCCATCTGTATCTGAATATAGAAGGAATAGATACGACAGCTTATGTCGAATTGCTGAACGGCAGCGATGTCGCGATAAGGAAAACGAAGGTAAAGAACGGGGGTGCCCTGTTCATGGACTTGAAGCCGGATAAATATTATGTCCGCCTGGTGGTCGACCTAAATGACAACGGTAAATGGGATACCGGCAATTATGCCGAAAAGCGGCAGCCGGAAGAAGTCTTCTACTCACCTGTGAAGTATAATGTGATGCAGAACTGGCAGGTGGAAGAGACCTGGAATGTCAAAGCGACCCCGTGGGCAAAACAGAAACCTATCGAGATTACAAAGAATAAGCCTAAAGAGGCAACCAAGAAGAAAAGAAATTATAAAGATGAAGGACAACAGAAGTCTTCTTCGCGCAGTAGCAGTGGTAGTATGGGAATGCCGTTCTAAGGCGATCGGTTTCTTCCTGCTTGGCTGGTTGTTGCTTCTTCCGGAAGTGACCGGTGCGCAAACTATTCCGGTGAAAGAGCGTTTCAGTGCCGGTGAGGAGGTGCAATACGAGCTTTACTTCAAATGGGGCATTCTGATGCCGCGTGCGGGGCAGGCCACTTTGTCTGTCAAGAATGCCCGCTATAAAGGAGAGACGGCCTATCATTATCGCCTGTTGTTCCGGACTTCCGGCATGTTCGAGAAGGTCTACTCCATGCGTGATACGATCGATTGTTATTTCTCGCCTGAGATGTTGTTGCTGCGAAGTGAGAAACGGGTCAATGAGAATGATTACTATCTGATCGATGATCTGAAATTCTCTTATCAGGATGGAAAGACATCCGCACATTCCCATCGGTATACACCTTCACGGACAAAGATCGATACGATGATCGTTTCGGAGCAGTATATGTTCGATATGCTGGGGGCTACCATGTATCTCCGGTCGCTGGATTGGGATAAGATGCAATATGGGGATGAGTTCCCTTTCCATGTGGCGATCGGGCGTGAGCGTATCAATATCAGTTTCCGTTATACCGGACAGCAGATTGTGGAACGTAACGAGACACTGAAATATCGTACCCGTCATTTCTTCATTGATATTTATGACGATGCATTCACCCAAAGTAAGGCGGCAGCCGAGATATGGATCGGAGATGACGAAAACCATATTCCGGTCAAGATACGTGCCAAGTTGAAGATCGGGGCTGCGGAGGTCTATTACAAGTCATCCCAAGGATTGCGTTATCCGCTCTCTTCACGTGTGGAAATTCCCCGCCGTTGAGGGTAGCGAGATCGTAAAACGTGTTTCGGCATAGGGTTGCGAATATACCTGAAGTTCGCCCCCGTGCATACGTATGATCTGGCGTGAGAGGCTAAGGCCGATGCCGCTTCCTTGGCTTTTGGTGGTGAAAAAGGGTACGAATATATCTTCCTGCAGATCATAAGGAATGCCGGGTCCGTTATCCGTGATCTCGATCAGGGTGGTGTTGCCGGATTGTTTTACGGCGAGTGTTATCTCTCCGTTATCCTGTTCATCCAATGCTTCTATCGCATTTTTCAATAAATTGATCAGTACCTGCGAAAGCAACTCTTCGTCTGCATCCACCGTTATTTCTTCCTGGTATAGATAGACATTCAGGCCGATCTGTAACCGTTGCAGGTCTGACTGGAACAATAGTTCGATGTTATGGACCTGGTGGGAGAGGGAGAAAGGTTTGGGATTAGGAGCCTGCAAGCGGGCAAGTTGCCGGTATGAATTGGTAAAGTTCATGAGACTCTGCCCCTGGCTCTTGATCGTATCCAGTCCGCGTATCGTTTTGCGTATCGTGGCATCGGTGATCTCGTCGCTGCTTTTGGTCGTCTCGTTATTCCGGTAATAGGAGAGAAGTGTCCCTGAAAGGGATACGATCGGGGCGATCGAATTCATGATCTCGTGGGTCAGGACATGCATCAGTTTATCGTAGGATTCGTATTCTTTCCGTAACAGTTCACGTTCAAACTCTTTCTGTTTGCTTTCCGTCATCAGGCCGTGGATGCGGTTGAATGCCGTATGGAGGCGTTGTTGTTCTTCCGGTCCGGTGTTTTCGGGAAAGTAAAGCATCGATTCATTGTCTTCGATGGCATCCAGGAATAATTGGATACGCCGGTTCGATGCGTTCAGGAAATAAACGAGGACGCCGATCAGCCATAAGGCGATCAGCAGGGTGACACATCCCAGGATGATGGCCTTGCCACTGACAATACCGGCTAATCCTAGGCCGGCGACGATGACGATGATCACTACCTGGAAGACTATCTTCAGATAGATGCGTGTGCTGAACATCCGTTTCACAGGTTGAATCGTTTTAGTTTGTTATATAAGGTTTGCCGGCTTACGCCCAGTTGTTCGGCAGCAGCAGTCAGGTTCCCGTCGTTTTGGGTGATGGCTGCTTCGATGGTCTTCCGTTCCACTTCCCCCAGGTTGGGAGCTTCGGTGAACGAGACGGTTTTCCCGGGACGGATAAAGAGGTCGGTGGCACGGATCACATTTTTCTCGGCGAGGATCACGGCCTTTTCGATGGTATGTTGCAGTTCGCGTATATTACCCGGCCAGTCGTACCGTTCCAGCTTGTTCATGGCCTGCGGGTGGATCGTCATACCTGTTTGTTTGTACTGGGTGGTATATTTTTTCAGGAAATAATCGATGAAAAGGGGAATGTCTTCCCGTCGGTTCCGTAACGGCGGGATCTCTATCTGGATGGTGTTGATACGGTAGAACAGGTCTTCACGGAAAAGCGATTGTCCGACCATTTCCGGCAGGTTCCGGTTGGTGGCGGCGATCAGGCGTATATCAACCGGGATTTTCCTGTTACTTCCCAGGCGGGTCACTTCACGATTCTGGAGGGCGGCGAGCAGTTTGGCCTGTAACCCGACCGGGAGGTTGCCGATCTCATCCAGGAACAAGGTACTTCCACTGGCAGCCTCAAATTTACCCGGACGGCTTTCACGGGCATCGGTAAAGGCTCCTTTTTCGTGTCCGAAGAGTTCGCTTTCAAACAGAGATTCGCTGACGGCTCCCATATCGACATTGATCATCTCCCGGCGGCTGCGGAGGGACAGCCGGTGAATTTCGCGGGCGAGCATCTCTTTACCCGTCCCGTTTTCCCCGGTGATCAGTACGTTCGCATCCGTTTTGGCAACTTTGGTTACAATCTTGATCAGTTTCATCATAACAGGTGAGTGCCCGATGATCATTGCCGGTTCAGAGGGAGGGGTGATCCCGCCCTTTCCGGCATTCTGTTTCATTCGTTCTTCCTCGGCAGCCTGTAAAGCGGTATGTATCTTTTCCAGCAGGACATCATTGTCCCAGGGTTTGAGCACAAAGTCTACCGCTCCGCTTTTCAGTGCCTTGACAGCCAGTTCCACGTCTCCATAGGCGGTAAGCATGATAACAGGCAGTCCGGGGGCTATCTCCTGGATACGTCGTAGCCAGAATAAGCCTTCGTTCCCGGTATTGACTCCGGCGGAGAAATTCATATCGAGAATGACAAGGTCGACCGGCATTGTATCCAGAACGGACAGGATACGGTTCGGATTTGAAGTTGTTTCAATTCGTTCGAATTCGTCTTCCAGTAATAATTCGAGTGAGGTCAGTACACTTTTATTATCGTCTACTATAAGAACTGTTCCGGTTTGCATACGTCAATTTTTTTGTAAAGGTATCGGCTTCCGTGATACTTTGCAAATGAGCGTCCAAATATTTGACACTTTAAGGAGAGTTATTTTATAGAGTGCTGTTCTATCGGTTTTCTGCGGAAACAATGCTATTTATTAGTTCAATAATTATCAATAATGAGCTATCCCTTAATCAAAGTGACTTAGCCATTACAGGTTTATTTGCCGTCAGTTTTAACTGACGGTTTACAAGTTGCTTCTCTTTATTGGCTTCAGCCACATTTCTCTTTACATAGAGAGACTCTTTAAATGGGACTAAAGTCCAAAGAGATAGAGCATTTACTTATCCGTCGGTTAAAACCGACGGCAAATGGACCTGTAACTATACCAGCCCTATTGATGACTGATGGTTTATAGCTGAATAGTTCAAATCTTTCTAAAAGTGAACTATCCCATTATCAAAGAAACTTGGCTATTACAAACCTTATATATACTACCTAGTCTGTGACGTCAAAATATTTGACAATTGCGTGTCAATATATTTTACAGTTTACATGTGCTTTATTTTTGTAATTATTGATAATCAATAAGTGATTAAATGTGGCATGCCATTTGCTCTTCTATTTACATGATGAAAATGCAAATAACAACCAAATATGGATTACGGGTTATAGGACTGTTGCTTTTAGGCTCGGTAGTCACAGCACATGCCCGGGATTCCTGGACTGTCGACTCCTGTATGCGTTATGCTATAGAGAAGAACCTGACGCTGAAAAACAGCCGGCTGGATACCCGTATTGCCCGTGAGGATTTTACTGCTGCAATCGGCGACTTCCTCCCTTCTGTTAGTACCAATGGGGCGTTCGGAAAACGGATGGGACGTTCGGTAGACCCGAAGACGAATATGTACACCACCTCTTCTTTTCTGGAAAGCACGGTGGGAGTGGATATCTCCTTACCTGTTTTTGATGGTTTCAAGCGTATCAACCGGGCACAATTTACCCGGTTGAACAGGCAATTGAGCGGCGTAACGGAGAAAGCGGAAGAGAATCGGGTGGCTTTTGAGGTGATGGATGCCTATTATGTGTATATCTTTGACAGGAAGATGAGCCTATTGGCTGCCGAACAACGGAAACTGAGTGAACGGTATCATGAACAGATGCTTGAATATGTGGACCTCGGTCTTCGTTCCCCGTCGGATCTGCAGGAGGTGAAAGCCCGGTTGCAGAGCGATATTTATCAGGAGACAGTGAAAAACAAGACAGAACGCTTGTCGTTTCTGGCATTGAAGGAATTGTTACAGATGCGTGATTCGGATACGTTATCCATTGCTGATGTAGATGCAGAGGGAGATGAACCGCCACTCCTCAGTAATTATTCGGCTCCGGACGTCTATGCCGAGTCGGAGATCGCACTTCCTGAATTCCGGATGATGGACCTGCGGGAACAGACATCACGGAAATCGCTGGCGATCGCATCCGGTGCTTTCTCCCCTTCGATCCGGGCAGATTTCAGCCTTTATTCGGGCTATTACGATACGGAACGTAATGCAGACGGGCACATCGTCTCTTTTGGACAACAGATGAAAAATAACTGGAATAAGTATATCGGTTTGCGGGTATCGTTCCCGATCTTTAGCGGCTTATCGCGCTTCACGGCAGTCCGGAAAGAACGTTTCCGCCTGCAACAGGTCAGAAATAATAACGACCGGCAACGTATATCCTTATATAAAGAGATAGAAGATGCCTGCCTTACTCTCCAGGCTTCGGCAGAAGAGTATCATCAGGCCGCTTTGCAACTGAAGGCTTTGACTACCACCCTCAAAGAAAATGAGGAAAAGTGGGAGGAAGGTATGATTTCCGTCTTCGAGCTGATGGAGAAACGTAACCTGTATATTTCAGCCAGGGCGGAACTGGTTCGTACCAGGTTGCAGTATGATCTGAAGCATCGGATGGTTGAGTTTTACCGTACCGGGTCGTTTTTATAAATAGTAATTGAATAAAAATATAGATACAGATATGAATAACAACACCATGGACACTCCGATCGAACGGAAGTCCCGTTTGAAGAAAAAACATATTTACGTTGTAGCAGGAGGTGTCTTCCTGCTTGTCTGCGTGCTTTACTTTATCTTTCGTGATACTTCTTCCTCTATGAAGGTCGAGAAAGAGCGCCTGACGATCTCTACCATCATCCAGGGTGAATTTAACGACTATATCCGTGTGATCGGTCAGGTCTTGCCGGACCGTATCATTTACCTGGATGCCATCGAAGGCGGTCGTGTGGAAGAACGCCTCATCGAAGAGGGAACGCAGGTCAAAGCCGGAGATGTCATCCTCCGCCTGAGTAACCCGCTATTAAATATCGGCATCCTCCAGAGCGAAGCCGACCTTGCCTATCAGGAAAACGAACTTCGTAATACCCGTATCAGTATGGAGCAGGAGCATCTGAGCCTGAAACAAGAACGTATCAATCTGAATAAGGACCTGGTACAGAAAGAACGCCGTTACAAACAATACGAACGTTTGTACAACAAACAACTTCTTGCCCGCGAAGATTATCTTTTGGCAAAAGAAGATTACGAAAGCTCACGCGACCAACTCGTCGTACTGGACCAGCGTATCAGTCAGGACGACCTTTTCCGCAGCAGCCAGCTGGAGAGCCTGGATGAAAATATCCGGAATATGAAACGAAGCCTGGCACTGGTTCGCGAACGTCTGGAGAATCTGAAAGTGAAAGCTCCCGTAAGCGGCCAGTTAGGTAACCTGGAAGCCCAGATCGGCCAGTCGATCGCCCAGGGAGAACGCATCGGTCAGGTAATTACCCCCGAACTGAAGGTAGAAGCCAGGATCGACGAGCATTACGTAGAACGTGTCATGCCCGGCTTACCCGCCAGCTTCGAACGTGAAGGAAAGACCTATGAGATGGAAATGACGAAAGTCTATCCCGAAGTACGCGACGGTCAGTTCCGTACAGACCTCCATTTTACCGGTGGCCGTCCCGAAAATATACGTGCCGGACAGACCTATCACCTGAACCTGCAACTGGGTGATCCGGTACAAGCTATCCTGATTCCCCGCGGTAGTTTTTATCAGGCAAGCGGCGGACAGTATGTATATGTAGTAGATGAAGACGAGACCACCGCCCGTCGCCGTCCGGTGAAGATCGGTCGTCAGAATCCACAATATTATGAAGTGACCGAAGGATTGAAACCCGGAGAGAAAGTGATCATTTCAGGCTATGAACTGTTTGGCGAGAACGAACGTCTTATAATCAGATAATAAAAAAAGAAAAGTATGGATTACCTGTCCCAAGTCATTAAAAGCCAGCGGGCCCGTAAGTCACTTTCGGTGATCAATATCCTCGGTCTGTCCGTATGTATCTCGGCAGCGCTGCTGATCCTGCTCTATGTCCGGTTTGAACTGAGTTACGATTCTTTCCATGATGGTGACCGTATTTACCGTGTCGAAAGCCGCCTGTATGAAGGAAAAGCACTGACCGACAACTGGGCCACTACCTCTCTCGGACACGGGCCGGTCATGAGCCGTGAGATTCCGGGTATCGAGAAGTTCGTTCGCCTTACCGCACAGGACAGGGAACAGGTCGTTACCTATCAGGATAAACAATTTGCCGAAGAACGCTATTGCTTTACCGAGCCCGCTTTCTTCGAATTGTTCAACTTCCCGATAAAAAGAGGAGAGAAGACAGGCCAGCTGGTCCGTCCCAACACCGTCGTATTAACGGAAAGTGCTGCTCACCGTTATTTCGGCGAAGCGGAGCCGTTGGGGAAGATCCTGACATTCCGGACGGTAACAGCCGAGCAGCATTTTGAAGTCACGGGCATTATCGACCGGATGCCGGCAAACTCACATTTACATTATGACTTCCTCCTTTCCTATTCCACGATACCGAAAGAACGACAGGATATCTGGTATGTCCACGGCGTGTATACCTACGTCCGCCTGGAGCCGGGAAAGAATCCGCAGGAGATAGCCGATGCCTTTGCCGCCATCTCCGATAAATACAAGACAGCCGCTTTGAAGCATAAAGACTGGCGGGTGGAGTTGATCCCGTTGAAAGAGATTCATTTAACCCCACAGAAATCGTATGAGAAAGAGACGAAAGGCAGCCGTACTGCCGTCTATATCCTGTCGGTGATGGCGGTCGCCCTGTTGCTTATCGGCTGGGTGAATGCCCTGAATCTGATGGTCGCCCGTTTCCTGGAGCGGGGAAAAGAGTTCGGTGTTCGTAAAGCCTTCGGGGCATCCCGCAAGCAGATGCTTTTCCAGGGATTGCTCGAAGCCGGGATCGTCAATTTCCTGGCTGCCCTGATCGCATTAGGCTGGCTGGAAGTGCTCCTGCCCGTCGTCAATTCCCTGGCTACCTACGATTTTGGAGCGAATGCTCTTTTGCAGCCGGAGTTCTGGGTTACCGTGTCGGGTATTATCGTTTTGGGGACTCTCTTTACCGGTTTATACCCTTCTTATCTCCTGACACGTATCCGTCCGTCGGATATTATGCGCGGGAAACTCTTGCACAGCCGGAAAGGAAATAGGATGCGGAAAGCCTTGATCGTCGTGCAGTTCGTCGCCTCCTTTATTCTGATTACCGGGACTTTCGTAGTCATTGCCCAGGTCCGTTATATGCAGAATGAAACGGCTTCAGTAGCGATGAGGCAGATCGTCGTTCTGAAATATCCCTCTTTCACGGATGAATTGTCTGCAAAGATGGAGAGCTTTAAAAAGCACTTGAAACAAAAGACATATATCCGGCAGGTCACTGTCTCCGGGGCAGTTCCGGGCGTGGAGGTTGCCAATTATTTTACCAACCGTCCTTATGGAAGCGACCAGTCGGAAGTGAAACTGATCCAGATGTTTGCTGTCGATTACGATTATCTCTCTACTTATTCCCCCGATATGGTTTGTGGCAGGGGTTTCTCGGAAGAATACGGGGATGAACTGAATAAAGTGGTATTGAACGAGGAAGCTGTCCGTCTGTTGGGTTTTCCTTCCAATGAGGCTGCTCTCGGCCGGCAGTTGACGATGGAGGTGGTGGAAGAACCTCTCCAGGTGATCGGTGTAGCCCGTAATTACCATCAGCAGTCGCTTGCCGTACCGTACAAACCGATCATCTTCTTCATCAAAGAACGCGTACCGTTTATCGGGACACCTTATATCTCCATCCGTATAGACGGCACTGCCGATGCAGCTCGTCTGGCGGAGATCGAACAGGCCTACCGGGATTTCTTCCCGACTTCGCTGTTCTCTTATTTCTATCTTGACGATTTCAACAGGAACCAGTATCAGGAAGACCGGAATTTCGGATGGATGTTTGCCGGTTCGGCCTTGCTGGCCGTTTTTGTCGCTTGCCTGGGGTTGTGGACCGTCACACTTTTCTCCACCCTGTCGAGGGTGAAAGAAATAGGGATACGTAAGGTATTGGGAGCGGGGAGAGTAAATCTTTTTGTAGTTTTGACACGTGAGTTATTACTCCTGACGGTGGTCGCGTCCGTGATCGGTATTCCTGCCTCCGCTTTCCTGATGAACAACTGGCTCGAAGGCTATGCGTTCCATATCGTACTGCCCTGGTGGAGTTATGCAGTAGCGTTTGTCCTGTTGATGTGTATTGCTTTCGGGACCGTCGCACGACAGGTATGGCGCATCATCCGTCTGAAACCGATGTATATTCTTAGGAGTGAATAATTTATAAACAAAGAAATATGATTAAAACAGAAAAACTGTCTATGCTCTTCACAACGGAAGATGTACAGACCAAAGCGTTGAATGAGGTAAGCCTGGAGATAAAGAAAGGCGAGTTTGTCGCTATCATGGGGCCTTCGGGGTGTGGAAAGTCCACCCTGCTGAATATCCTGGGAACATTGGATTCATCGACTTCCGGTAAATATTACTTTGAAGGCAAAGAGATAGATAAGATGAGCGAGAGCCAGCTGACTTCTTTCCGGAAAGGGAACATCGGCTTTGTCTTCCAGAACTTCAACCTGATAGACGAGCTGACGGTTTTCGAGAACGTGGAACTGCCGCTGGTCTATCTGAACGGAAAGAAAGCGGACCGGAAAAAGAAGGTAATGGAGGTATTGGACCGTATGAATATTGCCCATCGCGCCGGACATTTCCCGCAACAGTTGTCCGGAGGTCAGCAGCAGCGTGTCGCTATTGCCCGTGCCGTGGTGACGGACTGTAACCTGATCCTGGCGGATGAGCCGACAGGTAATTTGGATTCTACCAATGGTGTTGAAGTAATGGAGTTACTTAGCGAACTGAACCGGCAGGGGACGACGATCGTGATCGTTACCCACTCACAGCGGGATGCGAAATATGCCCATCGCGTGATCCACTTATTAGATGGAAAAATCGTATCGGAAGATAGAAACAATATTTCCATCAAATAATCAGATAACAACGAATATGATCATATCAAATTATTGGAACAGTGCCTTGCGCAGCCTGACAAAGAAAAAAGGCTTCAGTGCAATCAATATACTCGGCCTGGCGATCGGAATGGCGGCCGCCCTGTTGATCCTGACTTATGTGGCTTTCGAATACAGCTACGACCATATGCACAGCCGCGCCGACCGCATTTTCCGTGTGGAAGCGCGCTTTTTCGAGAACGGCGAGATGACCGACAACTGGGCTTCCAGCTCGGCAGGTTATGCTACTGCCATGAAACGCAACCTGGCCGGAGTAGAAGACTATACCCGTGTGGGTAGCCAGTATTACCCCGAGCAGATCGTTAAATACAATGAACTTCTCTACCGTGAAACGAACATCGGCTACGCTGAGAAGAATTACTTTAACTTCTTCGATTTCGAGTTATTGAAAGGGGATAAGAATACCTGCCTGGATGGACCGAAAAAAGTAGTTATCACAGAACGTATCGCCCGTAAATATTTCAAGGGTGCCGACCCGATCGGGAAGATATTGATCTTCCGCAGTAATATCGGCGAGGAAGCATGCGAAGTGACGGGTATCATGAAGGATATGCCTGTCAACTCGCATGTGCGTTACAGCATGCTGATCTCATATGAAACACTTCCGAAATGGATGGATGAATACTGGTACCGGCATGAAGTGTATTCGTATGTCCTCCTGAAATCTGCCGATATGAAGAAGCAGGTCGAAGATGCTTTCCCTGCGATGGCAGAGAAATATAAAACGGAGGAGGCCTTGAAGAATAAAACCTGGGCAATCCAGCTGACCAACTTGAAGGATATCCACCTGAATCCCCAGAAAGCCTATGAGCCGGAGACGAAAGGGAACCGTTCGTCCATGCTGGTCCTGATCTGTACGGCGTTGGCGATCCTGTGCATTGCCTGGATCAATTATATAAATATGACGGTAGCCCGTTCGATGGAGCGTGCCAAAGAGATCGGGATACGCCGGGCTTCGGGGGCAAGTCGCCGGCAGATTGTTACTCAGTTCCTGTTTGAATCGTTGGTGACGAACGGGATTGCCTTTATCCTGGCGCTCGGGTTGATGGAGGCGCTGATGCCTGCATTCAATAACCTGACATCGCGTGATCTGGGTTTCTCCGTGTGGGTAACGACCTCTTTGGGTTGGATGCTGCTGCTGATATTTGCACTGGGTGTTTTCCTGTCCGGTTTCTATCCGGCAACAATCCTATCGGGTATTAAGCCGATCAAAATGTTGAAAGGTAAATTTACGCATACGAAAAATGCGACGCTGACCCGTAAGGTGTTGGTTGTATTGCAATATACGGCGTCTCTGGCATTGTTGTGCGGCACGCTGATCGTTTATGCACAGTTACAGTATATGCGTCAGGCTTCGTTGGGTGTGCGTGTCGACCAGACATTGGTGCTGAAATTTCCGGCTCATTGTGAGGATATGGCTACCAAGCTGACTGCCATGAAACGGGAGTTGAAGGCATTGCCATCTGTGAAGAACGTGACGGTTTCCGGTGCCGTTCCTGGGACGGAGGTGACTGACTTCCTGTCGATTGTCCGCCTGAGCGACGTGACGAAACAGACCCGTTTGCTGGAAATGCTCAACTGCGATGTGTATTATCTGGATGCGTATGACCTGGAGTTTGTTGCCGGACGTGGTTTTGCCGAGGATTTCGGAGGGGATGTCTATAATATCGTCCTGAACGAAACGGCTGTCCGCACATTAGGTTTTGCTTCGCCGGAGGCTGCTTTGGGCGAACGTCTCTCCGTGGAGACTGTCGACCAGCCAATGCAGATCATCGGGGTTGTAAAAGACTATCACCAGCAATCGCTGAATAAGGGGTATACGCCTCTTCTGTTCGCCTTGCACGATAAGTTGAGCTGGATGAAACAGCGTTATATCTCTGTCGTTATGGAGAATGCGAATCCCCGTGAGTTGGTGAAACAGTCGGAAGAGATATGGAACCGTTATTTCCCTGATTCCAGCTTCGACTATTTCTTCCTGGATCAGTTCTTCGACCAGCAATACCGGCAGGATGAGGTGTTCGGGCTGATTGTTGCCCTCTT
The DNA here is from genome assembly GCF_003479145.1 of Parabacteroides sp. AF18-52. Classification (NCBI taxonomy): domain Bacteria; kingdom Pseudomonadati; phylum Bacteroidota; class Bacteroidia; order Bacteroidales; family Tannerellaceae; genus Parabacteroides; species Parabacteroides sp. AF18-52. The sequence continues at coordinate 25,525 of NZ_QUGR01000024.1, read as the reverse complement.
TGCCATACTGGCGATTTTCATTTCCTGTATGGGGCTTTGGGTATTGGTGATGTTCTCCTGCTCGACGAGGGTGCGTGAGATGGGAATACGTAAGGTGTTGGGTGCATCGAAAATACAGTTGTTCTATGAGTTGGGCCGCGAGTTCTTTATCCTGATCGGTGTAGCGGTCGTTATCGCACTTCCTTTGTCGTGGTGGGTTATGGACGGCTGGCTGGATCATTATTCATTCCGCACCGACTGGAAAGCCTGGTTTTTCCTTGTTCCGGTGATTTTATTGTGTGTGATATCCTTGTTGACCATAGGCTGGCAGACTGCTAAAACAATCCTCAGCAAACCTGCCCGGTCGTTGCGGTATGAATAAAAAATAATGTGCCAATATGCCAATGGAAATAGTATTCCATACATTGGTATATTGGCGCATTGTCCACATTGACACATTATTCAAGTATCATCACAATCATCTCATCTTCCCCTAGTGTCCCGGCCAGTTGCCGGACGCGTTCCTGTTGTTCTGCAGGCAATTTGGAAAAGTTATCCATCTTCTGCAAGGCTTCCAGCTTTCTTTTGGTGTAAGAAGTGAACAATTTGTTATCCTGCCAGGTGAGTTCTCCTAAGATGGCAGGTATGCCGTCCGGCAGTTCCGTCGGCAAAAGGAATTCTTCAGGGTAACTATGATTATCCTGGATAAGCGATAGCTGTTTTGTATCCTTGTTGTATAAAGCATAGGAATAGAATACGCTCTTCTCTTTACGGGTATTCGGGCAATCGTAATTTCTGGAATAAGTGATAAGAATAAAATGATCCGTGTCCACCCACGACTGGATAGCATACTTCTGCGATTTATCTCCGTACAGTCCGTTGTCTATAGTCAGTTTGTTTTCTCCGAATTGCAGGATATATTCCGGCTGCAAACGGTTAGGAGAGGAAAGACTGAATATCGTATCGTTGAATGCCTGTCTGAAATAGAATTTATCCTTGTTCTTATAAGTCCAGTTGCTTTCAGGAAATGCATACGGTCCGCTTAACTTAACGGTCGGGAGATTATAGTTTCCGAATATGCACAGGGTATCGTATGAGTTCTTATTGAACGTCGTGAGCATGTCCGGTGACCTGAAATTCCTCGATACGTTTACCAGGGTCGAATCGTCCAGGCTGGCCAGCAAAGTCGAATGTTTGTCGTCCATGAAGCGGATCTCTTCGACCAGGCGGCCGTCTTCAAGGGATTTCCATCCCATGATGTTGTAGTTGTTGACAGTGTCCCTACCTGCATAGCTGTATTGGTTTCCCGGTTCCAGGCTGATATTGCCAATCGGGCTTTTCCTGTTATTGGCATGAAATTCCAGTTTCTGGGTGGCAGGATCATATTTCAATCCCTCGATATGCGCGATCAGCAGTGTATCTGTAATCTGCCCGTTCGAATCAAAGCAAAAAGAACCGAAGAGATCGTTTGTCAGGATCCGGTTCTCCAGCAGTTGTATCTTTGTATTCACACCGCTGGCACTGCTCATTCCCCGGTCGTAAGAGACAATGATGCTGGCATCGTAAAGGAAAGTTCCCTGTTCGGGAGATAAGGGACTTTTCAATGTGATACAGGTTACTTTGCTGAAATGATCCTTCAGTGCGAAAGGTTGCGTGGGTAACTTGGCAGTAAAGTCCAGGATCACAGGTGGACTGGCTGGCGATATCCCACGCTCTTCCGTATATTGTACACCGGGATTCAGATGATTGGTCTCGATGATCACCGGTGCTTTAGGGGCAGCTTCAACCGTTTCGTCCGCCTGACGGGTGGATTGTTTCCCTCCGCAGGCACACAGGATGGTTCCGATACATAGAATAGCTGTCGTTGTTCTGATTTTCTTGTGTTTCATAATTCGTATATTTATAGTTTCAGGAAAATCAAAAGTAGGGAAAACAAAAACGTATAACAAAAAAAGGAGTTGACATATTTATCTCTTCCTGTTTCGTTATACGTTTGCTATTCAGGTATATAAAGCTATGATAAGCTATTTGTCCGTTGACATTTTGCTTTTATTCTATCGGGGCGAACGGCAGTTCCGTATCTTTCCTGTATCCGGAACCGCTGAATGTGGCGATTAGTTCACCTGCTTCGTTTGTAATATTAACTTCACAATTTGCCAGTCTTTTGTGACTGAATACTTCGCGTGCCTCGGCATAAAGGAAGCCTTTGCTTTCGGCTTTGAAGAAATTGATATTGGAAGTAATGGACAGAGTGAGCCGCGCATGGCTGTTGGTTGCCGCTGCGAAAGCCAGGTCGGCCAGTGTAAAGATGGCTCCTCCCTGACAAACACCACCACCATTCAGATGCATAGGCTTTATTTCCATACGCGCTTTGGCATAGCCGTTGCCCGTTTCCAGTAATTCTACTCCGGCAAATAATGCAAATTTGTCGCCCTGAAGAAATTCGTTGATAGTCATTATGATAATATGCTAATTTGAAAATATGCCAATGTGCCAATGAAGATACTCCGATTGGCATATTAGCACATTGACCGGTTGATCATTTGCTAAGTTTCCACTCTGCCCCGTCCTTGGTATCCTTGATATCGAATCCCATGGCGGTCAGTTCGTTACGGATCTTGTCGGAAGTAGCCCAGTCCTTGTTTGCTTTCGCCTGCTGGCGGATAGTCAGCAACAAGTCTACAGCCTTGCCGAATGTCTCGTAGTTGTTGCCTCCGGCAGAAGCTTCGTCTCTCATACCCAGGATATCGAATATGAATGTATGGAATACGTCCTGCAGTTCTTTCAGGTCCTCAGCAGAGATGGTTGCGTTGCCGTCCTTTACAGAGTTGATGGCGCGGGCGGCATCGAACAGATGAGAGATAACGATCGGTGAATTCAGGTCGTCATTCAGTGCGTCGTAACATTTCCTGCGAAGGTCTTTCACATCGACAGTCGAAGCGTCCGAAGCAGTCAGTTTCTGCAGATGGTTATAAGCATCCATCAGACGGCTTAATCCCTTTTCGGCCGCTTGCAGTGCTTCGTTGCTGAAGTCTACTGTACTGCGGTAATGGGCCTGAAGGATAAAGAAACGGATCGTCATCGCCGAGTAGGCCTGGCTCAACATTTTATGGTCGCCGGTAAAGAATTCGTCCAGCGTAATGAAATTACCCAATGACTTACCCATCTTCTGCCCGTTGACGGTAATCATGTTATTGTGCATCCAGTAGTGGACCATATCCTCACCCTGTGAGGCAACCGCCTGTGCAATCTCACATTCGTGGTGCGGAAAGATCAGGTCCATGCCGCCCCCGTGGATATCGAAATGCTGTCCCAGGTATTTCTTACCCATGGCCGTACATTCGCAGTGCCATCCGGGGAAACCGTCGCTCCATGGAGAAGGCCAGCGCATGATATGCTCCGGCTGTGCACATTTCCAGAGTGCGAAGTCGATCGGGTTATGTTTCTCGTCCTGTCCGTCCAGTGCACGGGTCGTATTCAGCATATCCTCGATATTGCGACCGGAAAGGACCCCGTAGTTATGATCTTTGTTGTATTTCTCCACATCGAAATAAACGGAGCCTTCGCTTTCGTAGGCATATCCGTTGTCGAGGATCTTTTTTACCAGTTCGATCTGTTCGATGATATGTCCCGAAGCATGCGGTTCGATACTGGGAGGAAGCACGTTGAGAGCGTCCATCGCCTTATGGTAGCGGTTCAGATAGAACTGCACCACTTCCATCGGCTCCAATTGTTCCAGGCGGGCTTTCTTGGCGATCTTGTCTTCGCCTTCGTCCGCATCATGTTCCAGGTGGCCGACATCGGTTATATTGCGTACGTAACGCACCTTGTATCCTATATGTGTAAGATAGCGGAACAACAGGTCGAATGTGATAGCCGGGCGGGCATGTCCCAGGTGCGCATCTCCGTAAACCGTCGGACCACAGACATACATGCCTACGTGGGGTTCATGCAACGGAATAAATTGTTCCTTCTTTCTTGTGAGCGTGTTGTAAATACTTAATGGATGTTCCATATCTGTTTTATACTTTAAAGGTTGCTTTGCTTTCTCCCGTATTTTCATAACCGGAAGGAAGACAGACCGCAAAGATAGTGTCTTTGTCTATTTTGAGCAATCTTCGCAGCAACCTTTTAATACGTAGTTGATACTTTCCAGCGTAAAATTACGCGGCAGTTCCACCATCGGGACCGGAATATTGCGCAGACAAAACGTCCGGTGGCATTTTAAACAATAAAAATGCGCATGAAGTTCTTCCACGGAACAATTACATTCGTTTCCGCAAACCGAATACTTCAATGAGCCTGAACCGTCGTCGATACAATGAACCAGGTGATGCTCCAGAAAAAGGTTGATCGTCCTGGATACTGTCGATTTATCCACTGTCTCCAGATAGTTTTCCAGGTCGAGCGAACTGAAGGCACGCTCGAATTGCATCATGGCTTTCAGGATAAGCAAACGGATAGCGGTCGGCTTTATCTTTCTTCTGTTCAGTATGTCTAAATAAACTTCCATATCAGTCGGGGTTGTTTGTCCTTAAAATTCTTACTGCGTTGAGGATCGCCAATAAGGCGACTCCCACATCTGCAAATACAGCTTCCCACATGGTTGCGACACCACCGGCTCCCAGGATCAGGACGACCAGCTTGACTCCGAATGCCAACGCAATGTTCTGCCATACGATATTGCGTGTGAACTTTCCGATGCGGATCGCCGTAGCCACTTTACTGGGCTGGTCGGTCTGGATCACCACGTCTGCCGTTTCAATCGCAGCATCGCTGCCCAATCCGCCCATCGCGATACCGATATCGCTCAGGGCAAGTACCGGAGCATCGTTGATTCCGTCACCGACAAAGGCTATCCGGTTCTCCGGATTCCGTTTCAGCTCTTCCAGATGGGCAACTTTGCCTTCCGGCAGGAGATCACCGTATGCATGCGGGATTCCTAAACGGGTAGCTAATTTAGAAACAATTATTTGTTTATCTCCGGATAATATCTCTAAGTTATTAATATTTAATTCTTTTAATTGTTTGATAGCTGTTGCTGCATCCTCTTTAGGCGTATCGGCCAGGAGGATATAACCGGCATATTGCCTGTCGATGGCACAGACAACAACTGTTTCGGGAATCTCATTCAACCGGGAGAAAATAAAATTTCTCTCGGATGAAACTTTATTTTCATCCGAATGGAATGAAATTCCTGCCGAATCCAACAGGCGGGTGTTACCGACCAATACTTCCTTTCCATCGATCACTGCTTTTAATCCGTAACCTGCCAGTTCGGTCGTTTCGATGGTCGTATCTATTTCCGTTTGTTGCTGACGGGCATAGGAAAGTATCGCCTTGGCGATCGGATGGTTGCTGCGGCTTTCAACAGAAGCAATAATGTGAAGCAGTTCTTTTTCCGACAGATGATCGGCCGCTGATAAGGATTGTACTTCGAATATCCCTTTGGTCAGTGTACCGGTCTTATCGAATACGACTGTATTGATTTTGGTAATGGCATCCAGATAATTACCTCCTTTAAATAAGATACCTTGCCGGGAAGCGGCTCCGATCCCTCCGAAATAACCCAACGGGATACTGATAACCAGTGCACAAGGGCAGGAGATAACCAGAAACACCAGTGCCCGGTACAGCCAGTCGTTGAAAATAAACAGGAAGTCCGGTTGTATCAATGAATATAAATAAGGCAGTAAAACGATCAGGAAAGCCAGTCCGGTTACGATCGGCGTATAGATACGTGCGAATTTGCGGATGAACAGTTCTGCCGGAGCTTTCCGTTCCGATGCGTTCTGTACCAGTTCGAGGATACGCGCCAGGGCACTCTGGTTATAGGGTTTCGTTACCTCCAGGCGGATCACTTTGTCGGTTACGATCATTCCGGCCAGCACCTCTTCGCCCTGGCTGATCGTACGCGGTACGCTCTCTCCGGTAAGGGCTGCCGTGTTGAAGTCGGCGGTCTCGCTTAGTAACTTCCCGTCGAGAGGAACCCGTTCGCCGGCTTTTACTTCAATGATCTCTCCCGGAGTCACATCGGCGGGGGCAGTCCGGAAGTATTCGTTATTACGCACGACGGTTGCTGTTTCAGGACGGACGTCCAGCAGGGCGCTTATGTTCTTGCGGGCTTTCGCCAGGGCATTTCCCTGGAATAGTTCTCCGATAGAGTAGAACAACATGACGGCTACTCCTTCCGGATATTCCCCGATATAAAAAGCACCGAGTGTTGCAATACACATCAGTGTAAACTCGCTGAAGATATCTTTTTCACGGATACTCTCTACCGCTTCTTTCATGACCGGCAGTCCGACCGGCAGATAAGCCAGCACATACCATATAAGTCGTATCGTTTGATTGAAAAACTCTGCTTCTATCACCTGTAGGGCGATCCCTCCCAATAACATAAGAAAAGAGATTGTCGGGAGAAGATAAGGTGAAACTTTACTTTTTTGTTCGTTATGACAATGGTTGCAATTACAATGTCCCATATCTTTTTACTCTTTATTTGTTTTTCTGATACAAAGGTAAAGGAAACAAGGTGCAACAAAGTTGCAAAGAATCCGTATATTTGTCCGGTTAATGTTTAGAAAACACGTAATATGAAAAACACTCAAACTTTTATTGCTATCTTATTCTGTCTGGTGATGTTTTGTTCCTGTTCCCAGACGAAGAATCCCTATGATTTGTCGAATTTCGGTCTTGTTCCTGACCAAAAAGACAATGCTTCTCCTTTAATGGCAAAGGCGTTGGAACAAATTGCTGCTTCCCATACCGGGAGCGATACTATTACGATCGTTCTACCTAAAGGGCGCTATGATTTTTATCCTGAAGGGGCCGCCCAAAAGGAGTATTTCATCTCCAACCATGATCAGGACAATCCGAAACTGGTGGGACTTCCTTTTGAGAACATGAAGAATATCGTTTTCGACGGGCAAGGTTCGGAGTTGATCTTCCACGGGCGTATGCTACCGGTTTCACTGATCAATTCGGAGAACTGTACGTTGAAAAACTTCAGTATTGATTTTGAAAATCCGCATATCAGTCAGGTAAAAGTATTGGAAAACGATACGGTTGCCGGTACGATAACGTATGAAGTAGCTCCGTGGGTGGAGTATGAAATACGTGACAGTGTCTTTTTTGCCAAAGGCGAAGGCTGGGAGCATTCACCTGCCTGGGGAATCGCTTTCGAAGGAGATACGAAACGTCTTGTTTATACGACCAGCGATATCAGTATCGGTTCGAAAGGCGTATCCGAGATCTCTCCCCGCGTGATCAAATCTGCCAAATGGAATAATAAGAAACTGATTCCCGGAACTGTTGTGGCTATGCGTGGCTGGGGGCGTCCTACACCGGGTATTTTTGTCTCCTATAATACGAATACGATTCTTGAAAATATCCAGGTTCATTATGCGGAAGGAATGGGATTGTTGGCTCAGATGAGCGAGAATATCACGCTGGATAAATTTTCGGTATGCCTTCGCGGTGATAACGATCCCCGTTATTTTACAACACAGGCAGATGCTACCCATTTCTCCGGCTGTAAAGGAAAGATCATTTCCGTTGGTGGTTTGTATGAAGGTATGATGGATGATGCAATCAACGTGCACGGCACCTATCTGAAAATACAAAAACGCGTAGACGACAAGACGTTGCTCGGTGAGTATATGCATGGACAGAGTTATGGTTTTGAATGGGGATTCCCGGGAGATGCCGTACAGTTCATCGATTCGAAGACAATGGAGATTATAGGCGACCAGAATAAGGTTGTTTCTATCAAAGCGATGGATAAACCGGGTGCGCATGGGGCCAAACAGTTTGAGATCGTTTTTGAAAAAGCCATTGATCCGGCGATTAGTGAAGTCGGCACTTTCGGCATCGAAAACCTGGAGTGGACGCCGGAAGTTTATTTTGCCGACAATACGATCCGTAATAACCGTGCTCGTGGTTCTTTGTTCAGTACTCCGAAGAAAACCGTTGTGGAAAAGAATATTTTCGACCATACTTCCGGTACCGCCATCCTGTTATGCGGCGATTGTAACGGTTGGTTTGAGACCGGTGCCTGCCATGATGTCCTGATCCGTGATAACAAGTTCATTAACTCATTGACGAATATGTTCCAGTTCACGAACGCCATTATTTCTATTTATCCTGAAATCCCAGACCTGAAAGATCAGAAGAAATATTTCCACAGCGGCATCGTGATCGAGAATAACGAGTTCGAAACATTCGACGCTCCGATCCTGTATGCAAAGTCGGTAGACGGACTGGTTTTCCGCAACAATGTGATCAAGCAAAACAACCAATATCCGGCTTTCCACTGGAATAAGCATCGTTTCTTCTTCCAGCGTGTGATCAATTACGACATCAAGGATAATCAGTTTGATGGTGGTTTTGATGAGAAAAAGGATTTGAAAGTGGAAAATTAATTTGTCTTATTTCGTTTCTAATAAGAATGTTACCGGTCTAAAAGATCACATCTTTTAGACCGGTAGTTTTTTAGTTAATTTCAGTATTTGCTTCGCACGCTATCGTAAACCGGAACGTACTACCTTTTCCGAATTCAGATTCAACAGATATTTCACCTCCCAGTTTATTCACGATCATCTGGCAAATGGAGAGTCCGAGTCCGGTGCCGGGTACAAATTTGTCGAATTTGGCGAAACGTTCAAAAACATGTTTTAGATTTTCTTTGTCGATCCCTTTTCCAGTGTCGGAAACATAGAAAGACAATCCCTTCGGAATTATTTCATAACCGATTGTGATCGATCCTTCCGAGGTGAACTTGACTGCATTGTTCAGCAAGTTGGTTATTACCTGTATCAGTCTGTTCTTTTCGGAGCGGATCATGTATTTTTTATAAGGCAGATTACAGATAAACTTTACTTTCGGTGATAAATGGGAATTATAAACCTGCTTCAGGTCTGTTATTATTTCCGTAATATCAAAATCACTGTAGTTGAAAGTCATCTTCCCTGCATCAATTTTGGAAATGTCGAGTATATCATTGATGATTTGTAATAGCAGGTCGTTGTTCTCTTCAATGATCCGGACGAATTCTTCTTTGTCTTCATGCTCATCGGTCTGGGCTAAAAGCTGCGAAAAACCGACGATAGCATTCAGGGGCGTTCGTATTTCGTGGCTCATATTGGCGAGGAAAGCCATTTTCATCCGGTTACCTTCCTCTACCTTTTCGATATGTGTGATATCGATCAGAAGACCCGTTACGCTTTTAATACTTCCGTCGGGATAATATTCCAGCGGAACGGAGAAGGTATTTGTCCAGCGGTAATCCGTGTCTCCATCCAGCATGATCCGTAAATGCAGGTTGCTGTATCCTTTACATTCGCGGATACGTTTATCCTGTTCCTGTTGTAAAATAAGACGGTCGTCCGGATGAACCGTGAAATTGAACGATCCCCGGATGAAGTTTCCGGGAGCGACCGGATCAGGATACAGCCGGGTATATTCCTGTGTCTTGATATCCAGGTCCCATTGTATAATATTGGCGGCCTGGATTGCCAGTTCGCTACGTTGTATATAGTTGCGCAACCTTTGTTCCCGCTCTATCTCTTCCGTTATATCTTCACGTGTCCCGATCAGTTTATGAACATTTCCATCCTTATCATATTTGGATACTTTGGCGATCAGCCTGACCCATCGGTACGGACCGTTCAGCTCTTTTACCCGGAACTGAATATTCATTAATTCTGATCGTTTGTTCAGAATATCATCATATGCCTTTAAATACATCTTCTGATGTTCGGGAGCCACTGTCTCATAAATATCCTTTAGCGTCGTATTATGATCGAAAAATAAAGATTCTCTGATAGAAGTGCAGATATCTGTTTTACGATCGTATTCCCAAATGATCATATTGGTAATCTGCAGGAGCAGATCACGTTGCTGGCGATTTTCGATAAGTTCCTGTACTTTGTTTTTCTGGTCGGTAATATCTTTCTGGGTTCCGATCAGGCGGTCAATTTTCCCGTCTTCTCCGTGAATACCCATCGAGTAGATCTCGTACCACCTGATTTGTCCTTCGGGAGTCAGCAGGCGGAATTGTTCGGTACTTTGTTTATGCTTTTCATTAACGATATCGGTGACCAGCCTGACATGGCGTTCCCTGTCTTCCGGAATGAGTTGCTTGGTAACATCCCATAATTTCATTCCTGGTTGCGGCACTGTATTCTCATCAGCCAGGTCAAAAGAATCGCTATCGGGGAGATAAGACCATACAGACAGATTTCCGGCTTTTAAAGCCATCGACAGTTTGTTCTTCTCATTGATGATCTCAAGTTGAGTCTCCATCCGTCGGGTCATATTCCGGAAGATACCGAAAGTATGGTCTTCAAAAGGAATTATATACCCTTCCGCATAACCTGTGTGACCGTCATTCTCCACTTCGTAATGAATGGTGTTCGGTTTACGTGTTTGCATCGTATCCAGAAAGGCGTTCAGCAGTTTATTGCCGGAGTCTCCCTTTAAATTCTTATAGTGGAATAAATCCTGGATGGTTTGCCCTTTCTGTTGCTGTGGCGTGAGAGACAGAGATATTTCGGGCTGATAATTGAGCAGATCTTCAATTATCCCCTCTTTGTTAACTATTAAAATTGTATCAGGAAGAAGTTTCAAAAACTGTTTCATTCCTGCCAATGTGTTTTCATCGTACGCCATAACCCATAATTTTCAGAAGGTCCTTAATCCGCAAAGATAAATATATTCTTGAATCTTAAATGTAAAAAACGAATAATTGAATGATGTTTCAGCAGTCATCTATTTCAATCGTTTGAAAAACAATCTGCATAGCAGAAGAAAGGATGAAAGGGTGAAAGGGTAGAATCTGGAAAAAAGACTGGTCTTTTAAAAATGAAAGTCCCTTATTTTGAAATCAAAACTCAGGTCTTAACATTTCAAAAGACCAGTCTTTATTTTATATGCCAAGGATGGAATCCGTTTGGCATGGCGGTACTGTTTTTTGTGATTGCCTTAAAAAGTAATGTTTGGCCAGAGAACTTGTCTCTGTTACTTCTGTACTTTTTTCAAACTGTAGTTCAGTTCTGTTTCCGCTTTCTTGAAATCATCGCCGATCAGTGTGATTGTCGAATCGTTTTCACAAAGGAAATTCATCACTTCATCCCCGTTGTCGGAAACCAGTTGCCATACGGTTACATTCTTTTCTCCCGGTATATCCTGTAGGGTGATGCATTTTCCGTTTGTGACGAATGTTGCATCTTTACCGTCTTCTGCTTCCAGGTATGTCTGTGAGAGAGAGAAAGTTCCTTCTCCGCTTTTCTCGCGGCTGCGGATAGTCAGGTCGTAACGGATGCCCGGACAGTCGGCACAAGGCAAAACGCCTTCATAAGTTTGTGTCTGAATGTCACCTAATGAATTGTCGGCATCTTTCTTGTTCTGACGATAGATTTCTTTACCTCGCTGGCTGATCGTCCATACGCCGTCGACCCGGCGTACATTTTTTGTATCGTCATCTTCTATATTCCAGGCATAATCGCCGGCCGGAAGTGAGCGCCGGTCGAGTATTTCATTGGGAGCATCGTTCGAAAAGAATAATTCTGCTTTTAGTGAATCGGAACTGAATACCAGATAAGCGGATGATTTGCCGTCGACAGCCTCGAGGCGTATGCCGGACTCGAATAGGCGGATGCAGTTCTGTTGTACTTCCGACCATGTATAACCAGCAGAGGCGATGCAGCCATGTTCGTCTTTGTCATTTCCAACCATTTCGGTGGAGTCTTGTTCTGTACCGGATACTTGTTTTGCTTTTTGTTGTCCGCAGGAAGAAAGAAGTCCTGCACAAATGATCAGAGCTGATAGGATAAGCCCGTTGTAAGTTTTTTTCATCGGAATGAATGATTTTAATTTGTTTATAAACGGATATCGTTCTATATAGAAACAAAGATAAGTTATTTTTTGTTTCTTTGTGACCTGAATAAAAGATAAAGCCTGTAGGAATGAGAACCTCCTTTTATATTTCTATGTTTTTAATGATAGTCTGTTTATTGCCTGTCAAGGCACAGGATGGAGCCGTACAGTCTGACAGCTTGAAACAGAAAATGCCTGTTATCGAATATAAATTCAATGCGAAGCATCTGATACTTCCGGCTTCCCTGATTACAGTCGGGGCGGTAGGAACGGCTATCGACGGGATGAATGACTTTCATTTTTTCTCCCGGAAAAGCGATGTGAAAAAGATACGGGCGGACGACTATCTGGAATGGGGGATGCTCGGATGGGTATTTGTCTGCGACCTGATGGGGAAGGAGAAACATAACTGGGTGGATCAACTGATGCTTGTGACTTTGGCGGAAGGGATGAATGCTGTTATGACACGTACTTTAAAATATACGGTAAAGGAGACACGTCCGGATGGCGGTCCGTATTCTTTTCCTTCGGGGCATACGGCTAATGCATTCCTGGGGGCACACATGGCCTATAAAGAGTTTAAGGATAGTAGCCCCGTACTGGCTTATTCAGGATATGCGATAGCTTTGTTTGTAGCCGGTTCCCGTTTGTACAATAACCGGCATTGGGTAGCAGATGTAATAGCGGGTGCCGGTTTCGGTATCCTTTCCGTCGAATTGGCCTACTGGGCTTATTTCCCCCTCCGCAATGCCATTGCCCGTAAAGTAAACAGCAAAGCAGCCAGGAATATGGTGATCGCCCCGACATTTAATGAACAGGGCGGGGGAGTCTATTTCTCCTATGCGTTTTGAGAAGGGGTTAGCCTGCTGTTGATTGCCAGCAGTTCTTCGATATGTGTCCGGTCATTGCCTAGACGCGGTATTTTATGCTGGCCACCCAGTTTGCCCTTCTGTTTAAGCCATTCGTAGAAAGCTCCTTCGTGGGCAACAACGATTTCCAAAGGTTGGAGTGATATTTCTTTATAACGCTTGGCCTCATAATCCGAATTCAGCTCCTGTAATGCTTTATCCAGCAAGGATGCGAACTCATCTACGGAAGGCGGTATCTTTTCAAATTCGATAAACCATTGATGGCGTCCTTTTGCCTTGTCGAGCATGAAAAGCGGGGCAGCTGTATATTCTTTAACGACAGCTCCTGTCAGACGGCTTACTTTGCTGATTGCCTTATCTGCATTATCGACCATCAGTTCTTCTCCGAAGGCGTTGATATAATGCTTGGTTCTTCCCGAAATAACGAATTTATGCGGGAAAAGTGAAGTGAAACGCACCGTATCACCGATCTGGTAACGCCATAATCCGCCGGAGGTTGTTATGACCATCGCATAGTTCTTTCCTGTTTCTACAGCTTCCAGCGGCAGGACGGTCGGATTGGGAGCGCCTACTTCCGACATGGGGATAAACTCGTAGAAAACGCCGTAATCCTGCATCAGCAGCAAACTCTGGTCCGAAGGATCATCCTGTATTCCGAAAAAGCCTTCCGATGCGTTATAAGTTTCCATATAATGCATCTTATCCGAAGGGATCAGTGCTTTATATTGTTCCCGGTAAGGTTCGAAACTGATCCCCCCGTGGAAAAATACTTCCATATTCGGCCAAACGTCGGTCAGGTATTCCCGTCCGGTCTTCTTCAGTACCGATTTGATCAGAACCAGCATCCAGGATGGAACGCCGGAAAGACTGTTGACATCCTCATTCCACGTGCTGTCGACGATCGCTTTTATTTTACTTTCCCATTCGTCCATCAGGATGATCCGCTTTGCCGGAACACGCATCAGGTTGACCAGCGGACTCAGGTTTTGCAATAATACGGCTGAAAGGTCTCCGCAATGGGATTTTTGATTGATTGGGGAAGGACTGTGGCTGCCGCCGAGGATTAATCCTTTTTTAGAGAAAAAGTGGCTTTCCGGATTATTACGGAGATAAAGAGCTACCGTATCGAAGCCTCCCTGGTAGTGACAACTATGAAGAACTTCCGGGGTGACGGGAAGAAATTTGCTTTTATCGTTCGTGGTACCGCTGCTTTTAGCGTACCACTTGACGACCGAAGGCCAGAGTATATTCCTCTCTCCGTTGATCATCCGGGTCACATAAGGTTTGATATCGTCATATAGCTGTAGCGGAACCCGCTGGCAGAAATCTTCGTATCGTTTGATATTTTTGTAATCATATTTCAACCCCCATTCCGTGTTGCGTGCAGTCGATAACAGCGACCGCAACTGCTTGCGCTGTAAGCGGTCTGTCTCCTGCCCGTATTTTTCTATCTCCTTTTGCCGGGGGCGGAAGAGTAGTGATATTGTATTTGTTAAAATATCCATGCTCTTTTTATTTGTATTGGTTGCAAATGTAGGCATTCTCTTTTTATTTATATCTTTGTTGCATACATAATTAACAAAACAATGAAAATAGGTATCCTTTCTTCGGGGGGTGATTGTCCCGGTATAAACGCAACGATTCGTGGTGTCGGTAAAACAGCCATAATGCATTATGGTATGGAAGTGATCGGAATTCATAGTGGTTTTGTTGGACTGCTGAACAAAGATATTCAATCGTTCGATGAACGCAGCCTGTCCGGTATCCTGAACCTGGGCGGAACGATTCTGGGAACTTCCCGCGAAAAACCGTTTCGTAAGTTACTCGCTTCCGGGGAAAGCGAAAAGCCGCAGGTCATTATACAGAATTATGAAGAATTAGGATTAGATTGCCTGGTCTGTATCGGTGGAAACGGTACGCAGAAGACTGCCGGTATGCTTTCGGCTCTCGGCCTGAATATTATCGGTGTGCCCAAGACGATTGATAATGACGTCTGGGGAACGGATATAACTTTTGGTTTCGATACGGCTGTCAATATTGCAACGGATGCAATCGACCGCCTGCATTCGACTGCCAGTTCCCATAAACGGGTGATGGTGGTGGAAGTAATGGGGCATCATGCCGGATGGATCGCCTTGTATGCCGGAATGGCGGGTGGTGCAGATGTGATCTTACTGCCGGAGCTGGGATATGATATGGATAAGGTGAACCAGACAATCCTCGATCGTGCCCATCGCGGCAAACCCTATTCGATCGTTGTCGTTGCCGAGGGAGTGGCAACACCCGAAAAGAAACGTCCTTCCGACTACATTACCCGTACAATAGAGGCAGCTACAGGCATAGAATCCCGCGATACCGTACTGGGGTATATCCAGCGTGGCGGTAATCCTTCGCCTTTCGACCGTAATTTGGCCACCCGGCTAGGCGGACATGCTACGGAACTGATCGCCAACCGCCAGTTCGGACGTATGGTTTGTATGAAAGGGGATAAGGTGGAATCGATAGCCTTGTCGGAAGTAGCAGGCAAGTTGAAACTGGTCACTCCGGAAAATGACCTGATTATTCAGGGAGAAAGAATGGGAATTTCGTTCGGTAAGTAATTACCGGACTTCTTCATTGATCGTAGCGTCGATACATTCGGGTATATGGCTATTCTTCGTTTGTTCTGCGGGTATCGGCTCCTGCTCCGTCGTCGCATCCTCCTCCGGAAGATCCTCAAACTCATGATCGGCAGTACTTTCGCCGGTCTGCTTTTTCTTCAGTTCAGAGATGAATTGTTGGAAAGCTTTGTCGGTACGCAGTTTCTTGACCGCCATTTTGGCGGCATTCTGCTGCGATTCTTTTTTGGAGTAACCGATGCCGACACCGATTTGCATATCGGCCAGGGTGACACCTGTCTGGAAGACTGGATTCCCGTCGTTGTCGGTGAATGATTCTATCAAGTCGAATGTGATCTCCAGCTTGTTCTTCTGACTCCATTCGATCAGGCTGGACTTGAAGTTAACCTCTTTGCGGGCAATATTATCCAGGTCGATGTATTTTCTGATAATCACATTCTCAACGAAATTGTAGCAGGTACTGTAGCCTTGATCCAGGTAGATTGCCCCGATCAATGCTTCCAATGCATTTCCGTACATGTGATTGTTGTGCGAACTCAGCTTGGCGGAGTAAACGACCATCTTGTCGAGACCCAGTTCGACAGCCACGCGGTTGAGTGTTTCGCGTTGAACGATTTTGGAACGGGTATTGGTCAGGAAACCTTCCCGTTTGTTTTGAAAATGTTTATACACAATGTCTGCCACAACGGCATCCAATATGGCATCACCCAAGAACTCCAGTCGTTCGTTATTCAGCCATTTCCCGTCGCTGGCTTCCACCGAGGAAGATTTATGCAGGAAAGCCTGTTCATAAACATGGATGTTATCGGGGTAAAATCCCAGTATCTTATATAAAGAAGAATAAGGCTCCTTATTCTTGTGTTTAAGAAGCCTTATCTTTTTGTATAGTTGTGTAAACACGTTACTTCACAAATTTTTTAACAATAGCACAAGCATTATGGCCGCCAAATCCGAATGTATTGGATAATGCCGCCTGTATTTCTCGTTTTTGAGCTTTATTGAATGTGAAATTCAGTTTATAATCTATTTCAGGATCATCGTCGCCATCTGCATGATTGATAGTCGGAGGAATGATTCCATCTTTAATTGCCATGATGCAGAACATAGCCTCAATAGCTCCGGCTGCACCTAATAAATGACCAGTCATAGACTTTGTTGAACTGATATTCAGCTTGTAAGCGTGATCCCCAAAAACTTCTTTGATCGCTTTTACTTCTGAAACATCTCCTACCGGAGTAGATGTTCCGTGAACATTGATATAATCGATATCTTCCGGAGCCATTTCTGCATCTTCCAGTGCATTACGCATCACTAACTTCGCTCCTAATCCCTCAGGATGAGAGGCTGTCAGATGGTATGCATCGGCAGATAATCCTGTTCCTGCGATCTCGGCATATATTTTAGCTCCACGAGCCAAAGCGTGTTCCATCTCTTCCAAAATCAAACAGGCTCCACCTTCTCCCATAACGAAACCGTCGCGACTTGCGCTGAACGGACGAGAGGCTGTTTCGGGTGAATCGTTACGAGTCGAAAGCGCATTCATCGAGTTGAACCCGCCGACACCTGAATCTGCAATAGCAGCTTCCGCACCACCTGTTACAATCACATTGGCTTTACCCAAACGGATATAGTTGCATGCATCAGCGATTGCATTGGTAGAAGAGGCACAAGCTGACACTGTAGCAAAGTTAGGACCATGAAACCCATAAAGCATGGAGATATGTCCGGCTGCGATGTCCGCAATCATCTTTGGGATGAAGAACGGGTTGAATTTCGGTCCGATCGTATCTTTTGTTTTCGCATATCCTAAAACTTCTTCTTCAAATGTCTTGATACCGCCGATACCGGAAGCAAAAATAACGCCGATACGGTCCTTATCTTCTTTATCCAGGTCCATAGCTGCATCTTCGATTGCTTGTTTTGCAGCATTTATTGCATATAAACTATAACGGTCACACTTGCGGACTTCCTTACGATCCATTACTGATAACGGATCGAAACCTTTAACTTCGCATGCAAATTGTGTCTTGAATTTGGATGCATCAAACTGCGTAATAGGACCGGCTCCACTCTTCCCATTGATAATACCCTCCCATGTTTCTGCGAGGGTATTACCAAGAGGAGTAATGGCACCAAGACCTGTTACTACAACTCTTTTTAATTCCATACCTTTAATTAAAAGGATTGATTACTTCGCGTTAGCTTCGATATAAGCAACTGCGTCGCCTACTGTTGTAATCTTTTCTGCCTGATCATCAGGAATTGAAATACCGAATTCCTTTTCGAATTCCATAATCAACTCTACAGTGTCAAGAGAGTCTGCTCCTAAATCATTAGTAAAGCTTGCTTCGTTTGTAACTTCTGTTTCTTCAACACTTAACTTATCAACGATGATAGCTTTTACTCTAGATGCAACTTCAGACATAACTTTTTCAATTTAGATTAATAAATACGAATATACTTTTTAAATTTGCAGTGCAAAGAAAAGAATTTTTTATGTTACAAAACAAATTTAATGCACTAAAAATACGGAAAACTGCACATTTTTTCTTTTCGTGTGCACTAAAACATAGGAAAATATGAAAAACGTAGCAATTTTTGCATCCGGTTCGGGTACGAATGCCGAAAATATAGCCCGGTATTTCTCTAAAAGTGAAACTGTTAAAGTAGCAGTTGTTTTGTCCAATAATAAGAATGTGGGCGTGCATGCCCGTGTCAATAAACTGGGAATTCCTTCTTTTGTGTTTTCCCGTGATGAATTTGTGGAGGGAACGCCTGTCCTGGCAAAACTGGCGGAATATCAGGTCGATCTGATCGTCCTGGCCGGTTTTATGAATAAGATATCGGATGCGTTACTGGGTGCTTATCCGGGTAAGATCATTAATATTCATCCGGCTTTGTTGCCGAAACATGGCGGAAAGGGCATGTATGGCATGCATGTGCATGAGGCCGTAGTGGCTGCCGGAGAGAAGGAATCGGGTATTACGATACATTATATCAATGAAAATTACGACGAAGGTGATGTCATTTTTCAGGCTAAATGTGAAGTGTTGCCTACCGATACGCCGGACGAGGTCGCTGCCAAGGTGCATGCGCTGGAATATGCCCATTATCCGCATGTGATCGAAGATTTGTTGAAATAACTGAAAAGTGATATAAAAAATTAAGCCCTGCCGGATTATCGTGTCGGCAGGGCTTTCTAATTATTAGTGGTTTATCAGAATGACATATTCAGTTGCATCACATAGGTCCGTGGTGCCGAAACAAGCATCGGGCGTGTGCAATATTCTTTATTGAACAGATTATTGATCATGAACTGGAACGACACGTCCTTCGTTATTTTCACACCTGCACGCAGGTCGACTACACAGTAATCCGTATTCTTTTCTTTCCAGTACGTATTGAGCGTTTCCCCACCGATATTTCCGTACAGGAGTTGTCGGATATATTCCATGGCATCCGGCTGTTCTTTTTCCCGTTCGTCCACCATCAGGTAGTCGACGGCCAGCATTTTGCTTTTCCAGGTAACGTTCATTCCAAGGTTCAGGCGTTTCCATTGCAGGTCGACAACACCTTTCACCGTATGTTTCTGACGGTATTTCAGATACTTGGAATCATTGGATTTCTCTTTTGCACGGAGAGGATCGTTGTACTGTGCTTCGATTTCGTTCTTCTCCTTGTAATCGGCATCTTCCGGTTCGATGAAAACATATCCCAGGTTATAGGATAGTTTGGTGTCGGCATTGAAGTTATAGAAACCGTTCGTACTTATCTCTGCCCCGTAGATACGTGCTTTGGATACGTTGTAGAACTGTGCTCCGATGCCCGGCATCTGTCCCTGTGCGATGATACCCAGAATTTCCTTCGTACTATTTGCATATGCATACGAATTGGGATCGAAGAAGCCGAAACGGAATTCGATCATATCCGTATATTGTGTATAGAAACCGGCTACATCGAAGAATCCCATCAGGTTACCGAATTTATATCCCTGCTTGATACCCAGTTCGGCGTTCACCCCTTTTTCTGCCCTTACTTCATTGTTCGGGAATACGCCGACACCACCGATATCCTTACGGGCATATTTTTCTGTCAGGGAAGGATAACGGTAACCTTGTCCGAAGCTGGCACGGATAAAGCTGTAGTCGGCCAACTGATAGTTCAGTCCCGCACGGAAGATCGGCTTTACCGGTACCTTAGTTCCGAATATCTTTGTATCTGCTTCGCGCAGGAAATCATCGACACGGTAATATTCCGCACGCATACCGGCTGATACGCTCAGACGATCGAAAAAGCGCTGGTCGTACTGAAAGAACATGGCGGCATTATCGCTGTCATGGTTGCCGGTTGTCACCGAGGTACTACGCATATGTTCGTAAGTGGCGCCGGCTGTGATCTGTGTGCCGTTATCCCATTTCTTATTGAACTGGTAATCCAGATAATACGTATAGTTCTTGTCGATACTGACCGGATCGGATTTCGGGTTGATCGCATTCGACAACCAGGGGACCAGATCGGACGTACTGCTCGGAATACCGCGTTTCATAACCCATGAAAGCAAGTCGCAGTAATCGGCTGTAGTAGCTGTAGGGAATATCTGTCCCAGGATATTGGTCGTTCCGTTTACCAGCCCGTTCAGGTCACCCTGCAAAGCCGGTTGGATGATCGGATAGAACATGCTGTAATCACCGTTCTGTACATTTTGCATGATCCCTGTGATGGCACCGACATCCGTCCCCATATTCCCGAGAATATCTGTAATGGATGCATCGTTATTTGATCCGTCAGCAATATTGTCCCCGCGATAATAAAAACGGGCCTTTACCTTATGTGATGTATTGTTGTTCGGATTGGTAAAATTAAAGAACGGGTCGATATAAAATGTATTAGCTTCGCGTCCCATATTGGCGATAGGAGACGGTTCATAAACATCTTTCGGAGAACGCCACAGGAAGAAATCGGCATATTTATCGCTCATATAGTTGACGTTGAATCCATAATTGAGCAAATTGCCGTCGTTCATCGGCTGGTGGTAAGTCAGGTTGCCTCCGGCACGGAAACGTTTGTTGTATCCCTGTTTTTTATATCCTTCATCCGTGAACATGTTCAATCCGGCAGAAAGGTCGAAATTGCCGACGCGGCGGGCATGTGAGAAATCGACTCCTTCATATATCGGATTGCGGATACCTGAAAATACGTTCTTACGCAGAAATGGTTCCACTTCGTATTTGCCTTCTTTCCAGAATGATTTGTCACTCCACCGATATTCTTCGTTTTCCGGATCTCCGTAGATACCTAAATAAGTGCGTAAAGTCGTGACAGGTGTAAGACCCGGGCGTTTTGTACGGATATTGATCACTCCGTTCAGGGCGGATGATCCGTAAAGTACCGACGAAGCTCCCTTCATCACTTCCACCTGTTCGATATTTTCCAGCGGAACAATGTTCCAGTTGATGATACCGGTCCCAGAAGTAAGTGCACTCATTCCGTCGATCAGTACCATACTGCGTGAACCGACACCGTATGTCCAGCCGTTCCCTCCGCGGATAGAAGGTTGTTTGTCATTGATATCCACACCGGGCATCGTGTTCAGTGTCGCACTCAGGTCGGTAGGAGCCTGTTTGGTAATATCCTCGGCTTTCAGCAGATCCATGGAGACCGTTACGTTACTCAGCTTCTGCTCGAAACGTCCGGCACTGACCACGACGTCGCCCAGCAAGTTGGCTTTAATACGCATGAATATATTCTGCGTCTTTGTTTCATTGCGGTTGATCACGACCGGAACCTGCTCATTTTCGTAACCGATATAACTGAACAGCAGGTCGACACCGCCTTCCGGCAAGTTGATCTGGTATGAACCGTCTGCTTCCGAGATCGTTCCGTTTGTTTCTCCGCTGATTCTTTTGAAAGTAATGTTGACACCCGCCAGCGGTTCGTTGGTCTCTTTGTCATACACGAATCCTTTCATGATCTGCCCGAAAGAGGGGATGCTCAAAAGGGCCAGTAAAAATAATATAGTATATTTTTTCATGTCTGTACTCTTTGTTTATTATTGTATATCCTTTTGTTTGCTCAACATCATGCCCATTTCCAGTGTTTTCGTCTGTTGCAGGCTGTTCGCCAGTATGTCGAGCAAAGGTCCTATCATCGATCCCAGTGAACCGCCGAGCATATCTTCCGGCAGCAGATCTTTTACCAGTGGTAATAAAGGGAGGAAGGCTTCTATCTCTTCTTTATCGATGAACAGGAATATGTCGCCTTTGTAAGCAATCAGGTTGCCCATATTATTGGATGGAGTTTCTGAGTTTTTACGGATATTCATCCGGATACCTGTCGTACTCCATTTGTTAAGTTGCTGGTAGACGGCAGCGATAACGGCAGCATCCAGGCCTCCGTCGGCTTTGGTCTTGTTTTGCTCGATCTGGTAGAGGATCATATCGATATTGGGGACGATATAAAGCTCCGAATCGTCTTTTACATAATAAGATGCCAGATTTATCGGAGAGGAGATCCATTCGCTGTCCTGTCTGTTTGGGGGAAGTTGGATGAGGTCGCCGATCGCTTTGCCTTCCGGCATGGTGGCATAACGGGCCGTGATATTACCGTCCGGATTGAAAGTGACTTCATTGATAAACCAACAGATCAGATTCCCGGCGATAGGTTCCAGCATGGGAGCAAACTGTGCTAAGAGGGCATTATCGGTCACCAGATGAAATGCACAGCGCATCAAGGTATATTCTCCCAGCACCGGATCTGTTTCGGTGGAAGTTCTGCCCAGCACCGGATACCAGTTGCCGTTTGAAGTCAGTTGGTTGGTGGCGACTTTCACATCGGTCAGAGCCAAAGTCATTTTACTTTTTTCGACAGAACCGGTATAGGAAAAAGAGGTCCCGTTTGTTCCTGTCCCGTTTCCGGAAAAAGAATAACCGTTGCTTCCGGCCGAAATGGCCACGTTTTCAAGCAGAGTCGTGGTTTCTCCGGGGAGAATACCATGTAAAGTGATGTTAGCCGTGTTGTCATTGGTCATTTTAAAGGAGACGTCCTTACCGATGAACTCACGTCCACTGTAAGTCAGGGTCAATGTGTTGCCGCCTTCAGGTGCGCTCAACTTGTTGGAATAGATTCCATTCATTCCGGAACCATCGGAATCATCATTGTCATCGCAGGCAAACAACAAGGTGGCCACACAGATGGCATAAAGAAAATTGCGCAATAAATACTTGTTCATTTACTTTTCTTTTTATTGTTTATTTGATGTTACAAAGTACTGATATAACTTTGTACCAAACAATAGCTATATTTCAGAATCAATATTCCATTATTAAGAATTGACTTTTATAGGGTATAATAACTGTCTGTATATGAATATGTGCCAAAGGAAGATTATTAATAATAGAATATCGAATGTGAAAAATAGACATTGACGGATATGTTTATATATGCGTTCTTTGTTCTCATTATGTTAATGAGTCTATTATTAGGATTTTTAGCCTTTCTGGTCCGGATGCTTTTTAAGCGGAAGGCTGCAGGTAAAAAGGTGAGTGAGGCCTGTGAAGTAAAAGAACAGTGCCCGGAAAAAACTGCATGTAAAAATATAGAGTAAATGAGAATACTGCTTGTAACAAGAGGATCACAAGGTGACGTGTTGCCCTATCTGGCGGTGGCACGCGAGTTGGTTGGACGAGGTCATGAGGTAACAATGAATGTTCCCCAGGTTTTTGAGGAAATGGTCAGAAAATATCCTGTAAAAGTCGTTTTGCAGGATTTCGACAATATCGGCGGAATGATGGCCGATGCTGCCGAGAATAAACAGAGTTTTAAGAGGATCGTGGAATGGACGCGCGATGCGATCGACAAACAGTTTGTGCAGGTGATCCCGCTTCTTGAACAGAACGATGTCCTGGTAGCAGCCAATACGGAGTTTGCCGCGACCGGCATTGCAGAATATTGTAAAAAGCCTTTTGTCCGTACGGCTTTTGCTCCTTTCCTGCCCGGCACGAAGATGCCGCCTCCTGCTTTTCCGTACCCGAAGCCTAATCCGGTCATTACGCCGAAACTGCTTTGGCTGATGATGAACAAGGTATCCAACTATATGGTGAAAGATACGATCAATAAGAACCGGGCGAAGTATGGTCTGGCTCCGATCGCTAATTTCGGCCTGGATGCGGCAAAAAATAGTGATAATTTCCTGTTGTACAGCCGTTATCTGGGACATAC
Source organism: Parabacteroides sp. AF18-52 (assembly GCF_003479145.1). Lineage (NCBI taxonomy): Bacteria > Pseudomonadati > Bacteroidota > Bacteroidia > Bacteroidales > Tannerellaceae > Parabacteroides > Parabacteroides sp. AF18-52. The sequence continues at coordinate 1,965 of NZ_QUGR01000024.1, read as the reverse complement.
CGATCCGGTGTGGGACGAACGTTTTCGCTGGAATATCGGTGGATATTGTTTCAATGATACGTTTGAATATGATGAAGAGGCATATCAGGAACTGATGGCGTTTATCCAAAGAGACCGGACACCGGTCATCTTCTTTACGCTGGGCAGTTGTACTTCGAACGACCGGGAGCGTTTCTGCGGCATGCTGGCACGTATCAGTGACCGGAAAAAATACCGGCTGGTTGTCGGTTCAGGTTGGGCGAAGACAGGGGAAACTTTACAGGGAAGCGAACAATTATTCCTGATGAAGAAACCGATTCCCCATCATCTGATTTTTCCGCATTGCGATGCCGTTATCCACCACGGGGGAAGCGGTACGACACATAGCGTAGCGCGTGCGGGTGTTCCCCAGCTGATTACTCCTTTATTGCTCGACCAGCCTTATTGGGCGTATCGGGTCCAGGTGCTGGGATTAGGTCCGGAACGGGTGAAGATCGCTAAAGTTTCCGAGAATGAACTGGAACGTAAAATAGCGGACCTGGTCGGTAATCCGGATTATAAAAAGAATGCCGCCACGGTAAGCGGGCAGATCAAAAGCGAGAACGGCATCGGAAACTTGTGTGACTATATCGAACGGTTATTACCGTAATTTATTCCTGTTGAAATGTGGTCCTGCTTTGATAATGAAAAAGAAGGTAGACAATACCGTCAGGCAGGCCCCGAACAGATAGGCATAATTAAAACCACCGAATTCCTGTGCAATGCTTCCGCCTATCATCAATCCGATACCGATACCTACGTCCCAGCTGGTCAGATAGGTGGAGGTCGCTGTCCCGCGCTGACTGTTGGGGGCCAGATTCACGAACAGGGTATTGAATGCCGGGAACATCGTACCGAAGGCTACTCCTTGTGATAATGCTATACCTATATATAAATAGGAAGTAAATACCGGATTCCATTTCATCAATGTCCCCAGGGAAGCCAGGGCGAAGAAACTGGCACAAGCCAGATACATCCCCAATGTAATGACCAGCGTGATACGTCCTTTATCTACCTGCCGTCCGGAGAACAGCCGCGATATGGCCAGGCCTATCGCCATAAAGGTAAAGTAAAGCCCTGAATTGACAGAAATCCCTATTTCATCCGCATACATGGCGACATAAGTAGTCGTCATCCCGTAGGGAATAGATAACATTAACAAAGAGATGCCTGCCCAGCCCCCTTTTACCAGAAAGAAGCGGTCGAGCGAGATCGGTTCTTTCTTTACCGGTTGCTTGTAAGGAGTCTTCACCAGATAAGCCATGATAAACCCCAGGAAACAGGAAGCCAGTGAACAGCCGAAGATCACTTCATAGCTGAAACTGGCATGCATGAACAACCCGATCATCGGTCCGAAACTCATGGCCAGGTTATTCGCCATCCCATAATAACCGATCCCTTCGCCGCGTCGGGAAGATGGAAGGATATCGATCACGATCGTATTACCCGAAACTGTTACCATCCCGAAAGCGAACCCATGCAGGATGCGCAGCACGATGAATATACTCAACAGGCTTGCAACCATATATCCGGCAAAAATGACCATGAATACGGCATAAGCTACCAAATACAACGGGCGGCGCGCAAACGTATCCAACAGATATCCTGAGAACGGACGGATACAAAGACAGGCTATCGTGTAGCAGGACAGGATGAACCCGATCATCGACTTGTCCGTCATAAACCGTTCCTGCAAGTAGAATGGCAGGATCGGCAGTATCAGGTAGAAGGCAAAAAATAGCAGGAAATTTGCCATCAGTATATAACAAAAGCCGGGTGATAATAATTTGTCTTTCGCCATTGCTGTGAGTCGTTGGATTTATTATTGTTTTTTATATAAATAAGATGCTGATCTCCAGTACCTTTTATCATTATGTTTTGTATATTGATGTGTCCTGTCCTGAAATAAGTTGACAGTCTTGAAAAAAAATAAGTTTCAAAAAGGAC